>NZ_JBIAJH010000105.1:0-6895 GCF_042871845.1 Streptomyces sp. NPDC005533
CACGCTGGACATCGGTCACCGACAACGGCGGAATCTTCGGGCCAGGACGACTCATACCCCAACCAACGACAAACCTCTGACTCAGGTCACTAGGTATCCCGCGGGAGATATCGTCGTGCGGGTAATGGAGCGCGGCAGCCAGGCGAAGTCAGGGTGTCGGTCAACAGGGCGGGAGGCCGGCGAGGCGTGGCTAACGCGGCAGAGCACAGCGGTGCGAACGGACATGCCGGGGTCATAGGCGATGGCGGCAGGCTCGGGGCGGCACGCCTCCTGCTGTGGGCGCTGGCAGGCGCCCTGGCCGTCAGACAGGCGGCCGCGGTGCTGCGGGTGCCACCCGGTGAGTGGCTCAGCGGCCTGCACCTTCCCGAGGCCCTCCCCGGCTCGCTCTACGACTCCGGCCAGTTCGCCGGCACCCCCTTCGCCGGGCTGGTCCTGAAGCCGCTCGTCGGCTTCGCCGCCCCCTCCCTGGAGGTGGCCTGGACCTGCGTGACGCTGCTGTTCGTCGCCGCGATCGGGCTCGTCGCCGCGCGCGGCCTGCCCGATCCTGTCCCGCGGCGCACCGCGCTGCTCGCCGCGCCCGTGCTGACGGCCCTGATGATGGTCTCGCTGCCCGTCCGCGAGGCCGCCTCACCGGGGCAGACCGCCGTCCTGCCGGTGCTGCTGGTGCTCCTCGCGGTCTTCCGCGTGCCCGGAGACCGGCCCGCGGGCTTCCTCGTGGGCCTCGCGGCCGCGCTCCAGCCGGCGCTGCTGCTGTTCGCCGCGCTGCTGTGGCTGTCCGGGCGCCGGCCCGCCACCCGCACCGCCGTCGTGACCTTCGCCGGAGCCACCGCGCTGTCCTGGGCGGCCATGCCGCACGACTCGTGGACGTACTGGGCCGAGCACCTGGCGGGCACCGGCCTCGGCGGCGCCCCCGACAGCCTCTCCAACCAGTCCCTGCACGGTGCGCTGCTGCGCCTCGGGCTGAGCGGCCCCGCCGAGATCCTGCTCTACGCGGCCCTCGCGGGCGCCGTCGTCTGGTTCGGCCTGCGCCGCGCGGTCCGCTACGCCCGCGACGGCCAGCTGCTGCTCGCCGTCGCCGTCACCGGCTGCGTGGCCGTGGCCGTGGCCCCGGCCGGCTGGCGCCACCAGCTGCTGTGGGTGCTGCTCGCCGTCGCCGGCAAGGTGGGCCGGCGCGCCGCCGACCGGCGCGTGTGGCCGGTGGCCGTGGTCCTCGCCATGACCCTGCCGAGCTCGGTGCTGCTGCCGAACCTGGCCGCACTGGCGCCCGTACGGGACAACGTGCTGCTGCTCGCCGCGCTCGCCGCGGCCTGCGCGGTGCCGTTCCTGCCGCGCTCGTCGCCGTACTGGCGCGAGCCCGTACCGACCGCCTACGGGCAGCCGGCCGCCGCCCGCTGGCGGCGGGTGCCGCTGCTGCCGTTCTGGCGGCGCGTGCTGTCCCGCCCGAACCTGCTGCTGGAACTCCTGCTGATACGGGTCGGGTACTCGCTCTACTCGCACATCCGGGCCGCCGCGCCCACCAGCCGCACCCTCGCCGAGGGCAACGGCAGCCAGATCCACGGCATCGAGCGGGCGCTCGGCATCGACATCGAGCACGCCGTGAACCACGCCGTCGTGCACACGCCCTGGCTGGAGGCGTTCTTCAACTTCTACTACACCTCCTTCCACTTCGTGGTCCCGCTGACGATCCTGGCGGTCCTGTACTGGCGGCGTCCCGGCGACTACCGGTGGGCCCGCGCCTCCCTGGGCCTGGCCACCGTCCTCGCGCTCGTCGGCTTCTGGCTGTACCCGCTCGCGCCGCCGCGCCTGATGCCCGGCCTCGACTTCATCGACACCGTGCACGGACCGCAGGACCTGGCCAACCCCTCGTACGGGGCCATGACCGCGATCTCCAACCAGTACGCGGCGATGCCCTCGCTGCACTTCGGCTGGTCCCTGTGGTGCGGCATCGTGATCGTCGTGCTGGCGCCGAAGGGCTGGCAGAAGCTGCTCGGGGCGCTGCACCCGCTGATCACGGTGTGCGCGATCGTCGCCACCGCCAACCACTGGGTGCTCGACGCGGTGGGCGGCGCGGTCGTCGTGACCGCCGGCTTCGGGCTCGTGTACGTGCTGTCCGGGCCGCGGAGGCTGCAGGTGAGCCTCCCCGGTCAGCGCCGCAGCGACGAGGAGCAGCCGGTGGGGGCCGGGGCGCGGAGCTCGTAGCCGGACGGCGGGTGCCCGTCCCGTCAGCCGTCGGCGTGCGTGACGCTCAGGACGCCGGCGGGATGTTCTGGTTGAGGCGGAAGAGGTTGCCGGGGTCGTAGCGACGTTTCAGCTCGCGCAGGCGCCGGAACTTCTGCGCCCCGTACGCCTGCTCGACGCGCTCCTCGCCCTCCTCCATCAGGAAGTTCGAGTAGACCCCGGTGTGGTGGGGGGCGAGGGCGGACCACAGGCCGCGCGCCCACGTCCGCTCGGCGTCGAAGCCGTCGGCGCCCTCCGTCGTCCCGTTGATGTTGAACGTGTGCCCGGCGCCGCGTCCGCCGAAGGCCGTCTCGTCCTCCCCGACGCGGGCGATGGCCCCGCCGAGCTGGAAGATCGGGAAAGCGGTGAGCGGCGACACGATCCGGGCCGCGTGCTCGGCCGTACTGTCGATGACCTCGTCGGTGAGCCGGTCGACGTCGCAGGACTTGAAGTAGTACCAGCGGCCGTGCGGGAACGACGGGTCGAACATCGCCTGGTGCTCGGTGAACGGCTTCGGCGCGCACAGGTCCAGCACGGGCGCGGCGCCGGCGGACTCGCGCAGCGGCCGCAGCACCTCCTGCCCCTCATCGACGGGCCCCGCGTAGCAGCAGATCACCATCACGACGGGCTTCCCGCGCAGTTCGGCCGGCACGTAGTCGACGGAGGGCGCCTTGCGGTGGACGATCGCCGTGGTCAGCTCGTCCGGTACGTCGGTGATCCACTCGCGGTAGAAGCGCAGCAGCCGCGCCGACTCGGCCATCGGCCAGACGACGGGCCCGGCCAGCACCACCGGCCCCAGCGGATTGAGGCGGAACTCGAACTCGGTGACGATCCCGAAGTTCCCGCCGCCGCCGCGCACCCCCCAGAACAGATCGGGGTTCTCGTCCCCGTTCGCCTTCAGGAACGTTCCGTCGGCGGTCACCAGGTCCACGGACAGCAGCTGGTCGATGGTGAGCCCGTACTTGCGCATCAGCCAGCCGATACCGCCCCCGAGGGTGAGCCCGGCCAGGCCGGTGTGCGTGACGATCCCGGCCGGGACGGCCAGTCCGAACGCCTGCGTCTCGCGGTCCAGCTCGCCGAGGAGCACCCCCGCCTGCGCCCTGACCGTACGGGCCTCCGGGTCCACCCGGATCCCGCGCATGGGGGAGAGGTCGATGACGATGCCGTCGTCGCACACCGACTGGCCGGGGAAGCTGTGGCCGCCGGAGCGCACGGCGAGGGGCAGCCCGGAGGCGGCCGCGAAGCGCACGGCGTCGATGACGTCGGCGACGCCCGTGCAGTGGGCGATGAGGGCGGGGGAGCGGTCGACGGAGCCGTTCCAGATCCGACGGTCCTCGTCGTAGGAAGGGTCTCCAGGCCGCACCTGCCGTCCCCGGAAGGACTGGCTGAGCATGGCCATGTGTCCAGTCTGGCACCGGCGGATCGGCATTGCCCGTGCGGTCGGTCAGCCCAGGTCAGGCCAGCCCAGGCCAGCCCAGGCCAGCCCAGGTCAGCCCAGGCCAGCCCGGCCGGGCCTGGCGTGGGCCGGAGGGGCGCCGGGGCACATCCGGCCCCGGCGCCCCTCCGGCTGGATCGCCGCTGTCCGTCAGGATCGCCCGGTCAGGGCCGGGCCGCCACTCGGACGGGTGAGGGACCGCGCCGCACACGCCGACGCGGCGCGAAGACCGGGCCTCCGCCCCCGCACCCCGCCTGCCCCCCGCGCCTCGAACCCCGCGCCTCGAACGCCGGCGGGGCCGCGGAGCCAGGGGCGGCAGGGGCCGGGGCGTGGGTGGAGGGGGCCCCTGCCGCCCTGGGGCCGGGTCAGCCGTGGGTGACCCGGAGTTCCTTGATGCCGTTGAGCCAGGCCGCGCGCAGGCGGCGCGGGTCCTCGCCCGACAGGCGCAGGTCCGGCAGGGCGTCGGCCAGCGCGTTGAAGATCAGGTCGATCTCCATGACCGCGAGGGACTTGCCGAGGCAGAAGTGCGGGCCGCCGCCGCCGAAGCCCAGGTGGGGGTTGGGGTCGCGGGTGATGTCGAAGGCGTCCGGGTTCTCGAAGACCTCGGGGTCGTGGTTGGCGGACGAGTAGAACATCCCCACCCGGTCGCCCGCCTTGATCTTCTGGCCGCCGAGTTCGGTGTCCTGCGTGGCCGTGCGCTGGAAGGACACCACCGGGGTGGCCCAGCGCACGATCTCCTCCGCGGCGGTGGACGGCCGGGTCGCCTTGTAGAGCTCCCACTGGTCGGGGTGGGTGAGGAAGGCGTGCATGCCGTGGCTGATGGCGTTGCGCGTGGTCTCGTTGCCCGCGACCGCCAGGAGGAGGACGAAGAAGCCGAACTCGTCCGAACCGAGGTTGCCCTGGCCCTCCGCCGCGACGAGCTGGGTGACGATGTCCTTGGCCGGGCACTCCTTGCGCTGGGCGGAGAGGTTCATCGCGTAGCCGATGAGCTCCATCGCCGCGTTCGCGCCGACCTCCTCGGTGATCGCGTACTCCGGGTCGTCGTACGCGATCATCTTGTTCGACCAGTCGAAGATCTTGGCGCGGTCCTTCTGCGGTACGCCGATCAGTTCGGCGATGGCCTGGAGCGGTAGCTCGCACGCCACCTGGGTGACGAAGTCGAAGCTGCCGTCGGCGGAGACGGCCAGGGCCTCCTCGACGATCTTCCGGGCGCGGTCGCGGAGCGCGTCCTCCAGTCCGCGGATGGCCCGCGGGGTGAAGCCGCGCTGCACGATCTGGCGTACGCGGGTGTGTTCCGGCGGATCCATGTTCAGCATGATCAGACGCTGGGCCTCTATCGCATCACGCCGGATGTGCTCGTTGAAGCGGATGATCGCCGTGTTGGTGGTGGAGGAGAAGAGCTCGGGGTGCGTGGAGACGTACTTGACGTCCGCGTGCCGGGTCACGACCCAGTAGCCCTCGTCGTCGAAGCCGGTGACGCCCCGCCGCTGCGGGCACCACCACACGGGTGCGGTCTGCCGCAGCTGCGCGAACTCCGGCAGGGGGACCCGGCTTTGGAGCAGGTCGGGGTCGGTGGCGTCGAAGCCTTCGGGCAGCGCGGGACAGGACATCGGGGCAACTCCAAAGTCTGACGGCCCATCAGAAGTTGGCTCGAAGGTAGTAACGAGTTCTAGAAGTGACAAGGGTCGCGGCGTCAACTGTTGCGTGTGGAATCCGTGCAGGGCGCGTGCAAGACCCTTGCGTGCCGGGGGTCCAGGTCATAAGACTGCGGGGAGAACTAGAACGCGTACTAGTTCGGGCGGGGCGCCGGGACGGCCCGCCGCGCTGGCGCTGTGCAGGAGAGGACGAGCTCATGGCCGCGGAACCCGTCATCGTCGAAGCCGTACGCACCCCCATCGGCAAGCGCGGGGGCGCGCTCGCCAACCTCCATCCCGCCTACCTGCTCGGGGAGACCTACCGGGAACTGCTGGCCCGTACCGGAATCCAGCCCGACTGCGTCGAACAGATCGTCGGCGGCACCGTCACCCACGCCGGCGAGCAGTCGATGAACCCCGCCCGCAACGCCTGGCTCGCCATGGGCCTGCCGTACGAGACCGCCGCGACCACGGTGGACTGTCAGTGCGGCAGCTCGCAGCAGGCCAACCACATGGTCGCCAACATGATCTCCGGCGGCGTCATGGACATCGGCATCGCCTGCGGCGTCGAGGCCATGAGCCGGGTGCCGCTGGGCTCGGGCTCCAAGCACGGCCCGGGCAAGCCCTTCCCGGACGAGTGGAACGTCGACCTCCCGAACCAGTTCGAGGCCGCCGAACGCATCGCCCGCCACCGGGGCCTCGGCCGCGAGGACGTGGACCGGCTCGGCGTGCTCTCCCAGGAGCGGGCCGGGGTCGCGTGGGCCGAGGAGCGCTTCAAGCGCGAGACCTTCGCCGTGCAGGTGCCGACGACCGAGGAGGAGCAGGCCGCCGGACAGGGCATGTGGCGCCTGGTCGACCGGGACGAGGGCCTGCGGGACACCAGCATGGAGGCGCTGGCCCGGCTCAAGCCGGTGATGCCCACCGCCGTGCACACCGCCGGGAACTCCTCGCAGATATCCGACGGGGCCGCCGCCGTGATGTGGGCCTCCCGCAAGATGGCCCGCGCGCTCAAGCTCAAGCCGCGCGCCCGGATCGTCGCCCAGACCCTCGTCGGCGCCGACCCCCACTACCACCTCGACGGGCCGATCGACGCGACCCGGGCCGTGCTCGGCAAGGCCGGCATGTCCCTCAAGGACATCGACCTCGTCGAGATCAACGAGGCCTTCGCCTCCGTCGTCCTCAGCTGGGCCCAGGTCTTCGACCAGGACCTGGAGAAGGTCAACGTCAACGGCGGGGCCATCGCCCTCGGCCACCCCGTCGGCGCCACCGGCGCCCGGCTGATCACCACCGCCCTGCACGAGCTGGAGCGCCGGGACAAGGAATTCGCGCTCATCACCATGTGCGCGGGCGGCGCGCTGGCGACCGGCACGATCATCCAGCGCCTGTGACCGCTCGCGAAGCCTGAACGCAGGCGCCTCTGAACCCGTGGGATGGGATGCAGAAGGCCCCGGCGGCCGGACCTGGGGAGGCCGGCCACCGGGGCCTTCGTATGTCTGCCGGGGTGCTGGTGGGTCTAGTACCAGTGGTTGGCGGACCAGAAGTTCCAGGCGCCCACGGGGCTGCCGTAGCGCTCGTTCATGTAGTTCAGGCCCCACTTGATCTGGGTGGC
>NZ_JBIAJH010000106.1:0-6858 GCF_042871845.1 Streptomyces sp. NPDC005533
TAATCTGCGACGGCCGGGGCACTCCGCTCAAGGTCATCACCACCGCGGCCAACGTCAACGACGTCACCCAGACCCTCGCCCTGGTCGACGGCATCCCGCCCGTCGCGGGCAGACCCGGCCGGCCCCGCCGTCGGCCCGAGGCCCTGCTCGGCGACAAGGGCTACGACTCCAACCCCAACCGCGAAGAGCTCCGCAAACGCCGGATCCAGCCCGTCATCTCCCGCAAGGGCTGCCCCAACATCAAAGACATGGGCAAGCTCCGCTACGTCGTGGAACAGACCTTCGCCCTGCTCCACCAGTTCAAACGCCTCGCCGTCCGCTGGGAACGCCGCACCGAACTCCACGACGCCTTCGTCTCCCTCGCCTGCAGCCTCATCTGCTGGCGACGCCTCGGGAAACGCCAATCATGATCGTGTTACGAGCTCTAAGGGGGGCACCAGGCTGCACAACATCTCCACGGGCCCTGGCGAATACGCGAGCAACTCGCCCAGCAGACAACCTGGAAGGCCCCCGTCGCAGATGGCAGGATCGGGGGCCACCTGCCCTGTGCCGACTCGTCTGCCTTCCGAGGGCAAACGCCGAAAGCGCTCATCCTACGAGCAGAACAGGAATCTCGACGCGGTCCGCTGACAGCACGGCTATAACACCCGACGCCGTCCCTTTCATCTATGGTTATGCCATGCGCGGAATTCTGCTGGCCGGTGGTACCGGATCGCGGCTGTGGCCGCTGACCCGTTCTGTTTCCAAACAGCTTCTACCGGTATTCGACAAACCCATGGTCTACTATCCACTGTCCACTCTGGTGACAGCCGGAGTGAGTGAAATCCTTATCATCACGACGCCCGGAGATCAAGAGCAGTACATCCGGTTACTCGGCGACGGAAGTAAATTGGGCCTGCGCATCGAGTACGCCGCGCAGGAACGGCCGGAGGGCATCGCCCACGCCTTTCTGCTTGGTTCTGGATTCATCGGCCACGAACCCGTTGCACTGATTCTGGGTGACAACATCTTCCATGGCAGCAGTCTAGGGACAAGGCTGGGAGCCCAAGAAGGCATGAGGGGCGGCCGGGTGTTCGCGTACCAGGTAGCCAACCCCTGGGCCTACGGCGTAGTCGAATTCGACGACCAGGGGCGGGCCCTCTCGATCGAGGAAAAGCCGGCCCAGCCGAGATCCGGGTACGCGGTGCCTGGCCTGTATTTCTACGACAACCGCGTCGTAGAAATCGCCCGCACTCTACGGCCGAGTGCCCGTGGCGAGTTGGAGATCACCGACCTCAATCGGGTCTATCTGGAGGCCGGAGAGCTACAGGTTACGCGGCTCGACCGCGGCACTGCCTGGCTGGACACGGGAACATTCGCCTCGATGGTGCAAGCCTCAGAGTTCGTCCGGGTGATCGAGGAGCGCCAGGGCTTCAAGGTCGGCTGCGTGGAGGAGGCTGTGTGGCGAGCCGGTCTGATCGACGATGATCAGCTCCGGGCACTCGCTCAGCCGCTATTGAAGAGCGGATACGGCCAGTACCTGCTAGGGCTCCTCGACGGCGGCTGGTCCACGATCATGTCCCAGCGCCGGAGCATCGGACGCCAGGCTGAACCGCTGGCAGGAGCTTCTATTGTAGTCAATCCTGGGTATTCGAGGGAGTTAGGCGGCCTCACCCCCCGATAGCAGAAAGGTGGTCGTCCCCGGCCTGCAAGAGCAAGAGTACGAAAATCCAGGTCGAATCGGCTACAAGAATCGTACCATTTTGGCGGGGAAGAGGTCTTGACAAGGATCCTCACACGCAACGGGGTCACGGAAGACAAGAATCTGGCAAGCAAATCACGCTAAGGCTCCAGGTTTGCGAGTCAGCACCCAGCCAGCCCTAGCGAAAGCAACATGGGAGAATGATGAAAATCCTTGTGACCGGCGGCGCGGGCTTCATTGGGTCTGAATTTGTTCGACGGCACTTGACTGTAGGCTCCTCGACAAATATCACAGTCCTCGATGCACTTACCTACTCCGGCATCCAAGCCAACCTAGATTGCATGGCCAGCTACCCAAACTACACCTTTGTCCGAGGTGACATCTGCGATCCCGAAACCGTCGACCAGGTAATGGCAGGCCAGGACGTGGTTGTTCATTTCGCGGCAGAATCACATGTGGACCGTTCGATCCAGAGTGCGGCCCCGTTCATTCGCACCAATGTGATGGGTACACAGGTATTGCTGGACGCGGCGCGACGGCATGGAATTGCACGTTTCGTTCACGTATCCACCGATGAGGTTTACGGTTCCATTAGTGAAGGCTCGTGGAGCGAGGAGTGGCCGCTGGCGCCCAATTCACCATATTCTGCATCGAAAGCAGGGGCCGACCTGCTCGCTCTCGCCTATCATCGCACACATGGCCTCGAGGTTGTGGTGACCAGATGTTCGAACAACTATGGCCACTATCAGTTTCCCGAAAAAGCGATCCCACTCTTCATCACCAATTTGATGGACGGTAAGCCCGTTCCACTATATGGCGATGGCAATAACATCCGCGACTGGCTGCACGTCTCAGATCACTGCCAGGGGATCGAATTAGCGCTCAAGGCCGGAAAAGCGGGAGAGGTCTATAACATTGGAGGGGGAACCGAGTTAAGCAATCGGGACCTCACCTGTCTTATTCTCGACGCTGTCGGAGCTGGGTGGGACAGGGTCGTGAGGGTGCCCGACCGCCCGGGGCACGACCTGCGGTATTCGCTCGACGATAGGAAGATCCGCGAGCTGGGGTACCACCCCCGTGTGTCCTTTCTGGAAGGCCTCTCGGCCACGGTGGGCTGGTATCAGGAGAATCGCTCCTGGTGGGAGCCGCTGACCGCTTCTGCTGCGGCAGTGGAACTATGCTCTCTCTCAGGGAGGCGATGACGTAGTACTCGCCACGGGCATGGACCTCGATCCCACAGTGGGCCGGGTCGCTGACCAGATCGGCTCAGCAGTCGGGCAGTAATATCCTGGTGCTCGATTTGGGGCTTAGGTGAGACGCTGCGGGCGCACGCCCCGAGATGAGCCCACAGGCCAGCGCTGCTGCTGATCGTGGCCGACTAACCCGTTCCGAAAGCACCAGCAGATCTCGGCTCAGCGAAGGAGCGAGGGCCAACGCCCCGCCGGTGTACCCATATCAAGCCGACGTCGTCATTGACATATATGACGACTCACTCTTCGAATCAGCCACTCGCACGTGGTCGCCGAAAGTGGGGTTGGCCCGCTTCCGGCGAGAGATGCAATAGTCTTTTATCCTGCACCACGGAGTGGCGCAGGATCATTTTGAGAAGTGTGTCCTAGATTACTGATCACTGCAGGATGGCTTGGGCCCTGACCCTGCCAGTACCTAGCACCGTCCCGCTTCCCTACTTACCCGCACATCGGCATATATCGTCACACTCAGTCGCTTTCATCGCAGAGTTGGATGGGATCCTTGAAGTCAACGGTCTGCCTAAACATGATCGTCAAGGACGAGGCTCCGACGATCCGGCGTTGCCTCGAATCTGTACGTCCGTTGATCGATACATGGGTCATCGTGGATACAGGCTCGACAGACGGCACTCAGGACGTCATCCGGGATGTCTTCAGTGACCTACCTGGCACCTTGCACGAGCGGGCTTGGAAGGGATTCGCTGAGAGCCGAAATGAGGCGATCGAACTAGCCCGCGACAGTGCAGATCACTTGCTGTTCATCGATGCCGATGACCTGATGCAGGTACAGCCCGACTTCCATATGCCGGACCTGACTCTCGACGTTTATAACATTGCATTGCACGAGCATGATCTCATTCACTGGCGACCTGCCCTGATCTCAACCCGCTTACCCTGGCGCTACGTCGGCGTATTGCACGAATACCTCGAATGCACAGTACAGCACCAAGGCGGAATGCTCAAGGGCGCAAACATTGTCTCAATGGGCGGTGGGGCCCGCGACAGGGCGGGGCGAAAGCAGAAATATCTACGCGACGCCGAGATCCTCGAACAAGGCCTCATCGAAGAACCCGATAATGCTCGCTACGTATTTTACCTGGCTCAGAGCTGGCGCGACGCTGGAGAGCCTGAGAAATCGCTCGCCGCCTACGATCGCCGGGCTGCTATGGGCGGCTTTGATCAGGAAGAATTCTGCGCCAAGCTCTACGCCGCACGGCTCGCTGCGATTCTTAATCGGCCGATGGCCGAGGTGATCGACCGCTTCCTCCTCGCGCACGAGAGCCGCCCTTCCCGGGCCGAGGCACTCGGCGAGCTCGCCCGCCTGTGCCGGATGAATGGCCGTTTTCCGCTCGCGTCCATGTTCGCACGGCAAGCGGCACAGATCCCCTATACAGACGACATCCTGTTTGTTGAATCCTGCTGGTACGAGTGGCGCGCGCTTGATGAACTCGCCGGGGCTGCGTACGCGATCGGCGACTATGAGGAGTCGGTGAACTGTATGGAGCACCTCATCAGGGGAGGGAAGCTGCCTGCCGATGAGCACGACCGTATCTCGAGTAATCTTGAATCCGCACGGCGCAAGGTGGGCTCGGATCATGCGGCGGCCTTGGCTGCATCTCGTTAACATACGATCTTCGTCTACTGGACGTTCCCGCATGACCTCGCAGAGCGGGTCACTCTGCTGCTCGTCACCCGGGAGGGGCACCGCAGCTGCAAGCTGACGTCTTCCGAGCGGGCTCTGGCCGCAAGAACAACACCCTCACCCAGAGCAGCATCGGTTTCGGGATCAACCTGGGCACCGCCCACACCTACCTCCACGTGGCGCCGGAGTTTCGCGGCGCACGAGCTCAAGGGCTGACCGCGGCGCTCCGCGCAGCTAGCACAGTACCTCCGCTCGACAAAACTCTCATCGAGCGTGACCGAGTCGACGACAGGCCGGCGTCACAGCGCCGGGCGGAGCCCCGATCTGGTCAACTCACTCAAGGGCGTGTCCGCCCTGCTGCTGCGCCAGGAGTGCGAGACACATGTACCCCGGTGACACTTCTGGTCCGGCTCCTTCGCAGGATCCTGCGGCGGAGCACCCGCAGTCAAGCCTCGAGAACAAGAAGCAGCCCGCCTGACCGCCGCCACAGGCGTAGAGCGCGCTCCGGGCCAAGGACCCGCTTCACCCCCGCCCTGAGGGGCAAAGCACTGCGGAAGATCAGAGGTAGAAATTCAATGAACGTGATCGTACATTCTGCGGCGCAGAGCGTACGTGGTCCCACCCGCGGCAGCAAGAAGGAGGCCGACGCCTGCCCCGATTTCTAACGGGGCCATTCCGGCCACACTGCCGCCCAGCCCGCCACGGACACCGCCGGTAGCAGTGGTAGCGAGCACCGTGGCGGTGGTGCTGCTAGTGGAACTCATAGTGGGCCAGCCCGGACCACCAGCGATCACCAGGTCAGCTGAGCCCGTCTCCCCATTGCATGTGAAAAAGACGGAGTGAAGGGCTCCGGGCCGAGCGTCCCGGTCCACGGTCGCCCACACGGTCTGGCCACGCACAATGTTTACCGTGTCGAACACATCGGAGGAGACAGTGGCGTAGGAGGCAGCGCAGCCGCTGACAGTGAGTGCGACCTGGCCGCCGGGGGTGACAGTCGAGGGGGTAAGGGTGAACCCAAATGAGGTCACCTTCTGAGCCTGGGCAGCGGCAGGGGCACCGAGGGCACCGAGGGCACCGAGGGCACCGAGCGTGAGTAAGACGCCGGTGCTGAGCAGGGCCGTGGCGGAGCCGCGTATCGCACCCATAATTGATCTCCGAATCCCCGAGGGAGCAGATGCGGAACGGTTTCCGCACGCAGGGACGTGCGCCTCGGTGTCCGTCAAGCTAGGTCCGGGTGCGGTGACCCGCGATCAGGAAGGCGCGAATGGGGCACGACCGTAGGCCGAACTGGGGACGCCCGGCACCGGTTTGCCGAGCGGCCGTCAAACTCCGAGATCCCGAACTGCGTACAGAACCGTTCGGCGGTTGCCGCGACCCTTCGCCCGGGCGGCCGTGTGCAGGTCGTAGATCAGGAATAGCCGGAACAAGACGAATCACGATGTGTCAGCGCCTGAAGTGACAAGCTTCCGCCTGACCCGATCGCTGACGGTACTGGCACGAGCAAGAACAGCGCGGGTGGCGGCGCAACTTCTCCACTTCGACGCCAAACTCGAGCTGATGGATTAGGCGATCAATAACCTTCCGGACCGAATCTTCGCGTTCGACGAGTTCGGCCCAGCAGGATCTGTCCGACGGCCGGCTCCTGCTGGGCCAGCAAAAGCGTCCCGACCGGCTGCCGGCCACCTACCGTCGCCGCCAGGGTGTCACCTACGGCTGCTACTCGGTCGGTGACGACACCTTGTTGGGCATCAACCGGCGCCGCAAAAGCATCGCCCCCACCTGGGCCGGATTGCGAACGATTCGAGCGGCCCGCCCGGACAGCGCTCCAATTTACATGATCCCGGACAACCTATCCGCCCACAAGAACTCGAGAATCCGCAGCCGGGCGGCGCAGAACAACGTCGAACCGGTGCTTCACCCCGGCCAACGCCTGCCGGACCCACCCCGCGAAGCCCACTTCGGACCCCACAGACAGTTCGCACTGGCCAACTCCCACCACCCCAAATCACACCGTCCGGACCCGTGAAATACACAAATGACCTGGGCTGGCGCAATCAAAACACCCGGCACCCCGACATTCTGACCGCCCCAACGAACACGAACGCGCCCGTCCGAAGCGAGAAAGGCACGCGCTGGAGCGGCAACCACTCAACACAACGGTATGACACCCCAGAACCAGTGAGCTTTTTCAGCGGTGAGTCTCCAGGGTGAGGATGGCTCTGCTGATTGACGTGAGTCTGTTCGGGCTGAGGCGAGCTTTACGGAGGACACGCCAGGTCTTGAGG
>NZ_JBIAJH010000107.1:0-6490 GCF_042871845.1 Streptomyces sp. NPDC005533
CCAGATGCACGGACGAGCAGGCTTCACCCTGCTCCGGCACCGCATCCTCCTCGGATAACACAACCCTCCGTCACCACCGGATGTGAGACAGAGCCAATCGTTCGGTGTAACTCTCCATGGAGGCTGCACCGATGACCAGTGAGAACGTGGCCGAGGCCAAGATCTGTAAGCAGCCGAGTCGCAGCCGGCAAGGGCCGTGGATGACCGGCTGACCGACGAGTTAGTTTCCCGGGCAGGCTGAGGGCCTGCAGCTGCCGAGTCGCAGCCCAAGCCTTGGCAGCTGCCTACCAATGGCTTTCGACTGGAGCGGGTCTCCGTAACCGTGGTGAGCAGGGTTGCCCTGTGGCGGGGGCGGGCAGTCAAATCGCCTGGCTCGACGCGACTAAGTTTCTACCGAGCTGGTAGTCCGTGACCGGCCGGCTGTACCTGCTGATCCACCGGCGCGGCGGCGGGGGGCGGCAGGTGCCACCGGCCCCGCCGACACGGCCTGTGAGCCCAAGGGCCTGGTCGTGGGCGACGGGCCGGACATCCATGCCGTTGATCGTCTTGTTGGAGGGTCGGTACCCACGTCGCTCAAGGTGGCACCCACGTCCGAGTAGGTGGCGCCCGCTGGAGGGGCATACGGACCGTCGCCATCCACGTCACGCGGACGGTCCGTCAACTGCAGAGTGCCTGGAGAAGAGCGCAGAGGTGCGCACTAGCAAGAGGATTCGTCTCCTCTTTGCGCTCAGGTGATCCGTAGCTATTTCTACGTGGGACGGAACCAGCAGACGAATTGCCGCCGACGCCGATGCCTGGCCCTTCGCCGCACTGTCCGCGGCCGCTGCTTTCCTCATCATGCTTGCTTCCGCACTAACCTCTTCCTGCTCCGCCACCGTGTCTGGGCATGAACGCTTGCTCGTCGCGGGCTGGTGATGGGTGCCACTGTCCGCCTGCTGTGAGGCAGGGACTGCTTGGGCTGCTCTCGTGCTGCTGCTCTTCGGAGGTAAGTAGCGGGATTTCCCGCACGCACCCGTTCGGTTCCCTACGGCGGGCAGGGACAACATCCTCACAGGTTCGGGCAGACGTCGGATGCCCCGTACCGCCCGTGTGCATCCTCATCGCGAGCTCGGCAGCTTTGGCGTTCGGGGCCGGCCCCAGAGCCCACTCGCATCCCCCGTCCAAGCAGCGTGCCGTAATGGTGATCTCTCCGCGCGGGTGGATGCCGTCCGAGTGCTGCGCGGGGCGTGCGACGGCACGTGCACTCTTTCCCCTGTCGGTCTCGTCCACGGCTGAGCCTGTCACCACTCCGCTTCGGCAGGGTTGCGCAGGGCGGGCTGCACGGCCCCTCCGGAACCACCGCTCAGCGGCGTGGACGCAACCCTGTCGAACAGGTTGCGCACCTCACCGATCCAGCCTTTCGCCATTTCCCCCGTGAACGTCGCTGTAGTGGGGGTCCAGTCGTCAGCCATCATTCCTCGCCGTCTCCTCGCGTTGTCCGATGAGCACCAAACTAGGCAGCTCAGGACTGCAACTCCCATACGATTGCATGAGATTGCACGCTAATCAGGCGAGGGCATCCATGGCTGAGGCGATCAGTGCGCGGGCCTGGGCGCCGTAGACAGCCGCCTGTGCCAGTTCTGCGAACGTGCCGGCGTACATGGCCACTTCGCTGGGTTGTGTGATCGTTAGGTAGCCAGAGACCAGCTCGACGTTGACTTGCTCGGTGTCGTAGATCCAGAATCCCTCAGTCGGCCAGCGCTCCCGGTCAGGTTGCATGGGTACGACTCCCAAGCTTACGTTGGGAAGTGAGGCGATCGAGATCAGATGGCCAAGCTGCCCGGACATGACTTCCGAGCCGCCAATCCCGGATCGCAGCACCGACTCTTCCACCAGGAAGGCGAACCGGCGGTTTCCCTCGTAAAGGACCCGCTGGCGTTCCATCCGGACAGCGACCGCTGCGGCAACGTCGTCCACCAGGCCCCGCCGCCGCTGAATCGCCTGTAGTGCAGCGGTCGTGTACGGCTGCGTTTGGATCATGCCCGGTACCAGCCACGACGAGTACGAGCGAAAACGGCGGGTCCGCTGGTAGAGAGGTAAGCGTGCCTCTTGAGAGTGCTTGAGTCCGGCGCGCTCCATACGTCGCCAGCCAACCCACATGCCCTCAGCCGTCCGCAGCGAGGCAATCAGGTCCTCGCTCTGCTCCTCTGCCCCGCAGGCTCGGCACCATGCCCGAATATCATCAGCGGATGGCTGCGTACGGGCGTTCATGATCCGAGAGGACTTGGACGGGTGCCAGTCGCAACACTCGGCGATATCACGGCCGGACAAGCCAGCGTCACGGCCCAGCTCAGCGAGCCGATCAGCCAGGGCCTGCCGGGCCTGCTGAGCACTGGAGGATGCAGAAAGAGGCATAGAGCGTACCCGTCAGACCGGCCGGTACTGCGCGTGCGGGATGGCCCGCCCCCACGCTGCCTCGTACCCCGCTGCATACTGCATGGCCAAGGCCGGATCGTGATGCACTTCCATACCTGGGTTAGTCCACTGTCCTTCACCACTGAAATGGTGCAGGATCACCGTCTCCTCGTCCATGACCCATCCGTCCAGCACCGGAAGCAAAAGATCACGCGCACGGGACCTGGGCAGCCAGCGCACGTCCTCGCCCGCTGCAATATTCGAAAACGTCCCGTCGTACTCGTACCGAACGTAGTCGCTCAGCGGCTCGGAGACAACGCGGAGACGACGGATGACCACCCCCCGCCCCGTTGCCTCAGCCACCACGTCCAGCCATGAGCGCCACCATGACTGACGGTCAGCCGGGTCATACCGGAGCCCCTGCTGCCAGCGAACAAATTCCGGGTCATCCAGCATGTAGCTGTCCCGCATCTCAAGGTGCATCGCCGAGCGCTGTGCCTTTGCCAGTGCTTCACGTACCGCGGTTGCCACCGTTGACCTCCCTGTCCGGACTGGGGAGGAACTGGAGCATGTTCGCGGGCAGCCGGACCACGGTCTCATGGTCTGGTACGTCGGTAGAGTGGCCGGGCACCGAGCCGACTTCCTGTGCCTGCCGGATAGTCTCCTCATCAGCCTTCCATGACTGGATGACCAGATCTCCAGTCGTATCGTCCAGCCAGATCGTAGGCGAGCCGTCGTCGGGGGTATTGGGCCAAATTCCCAGAAACTTTAGGGCCATTGGGCACTCCTCTACCGAACAGACTGCATCGACGTGCACGAGCCTCGCCCCTCCCGCTCATCAACGCAAGAGCGCAAATGAACACGCGGCCGCCACGGGGCCCAAAAAGGTCCCGAACCATCCAACGGCCAGGGCCTCGCGGTCACCGGCCCGCCGTCGGCCCCCGCCCTGCGGACGTATCGCCCCTGTCGGCGGCCAACACCGCCTTCACCTACCCCGACCACCTCAACACCCGCTACGACACCGCCTCCGCAGATCCAATACCGCAGCGACCCGCCTCGACGGCACGCTTACATTTCATATCCGCGCCGTGCCCAGCGGCGCAGTAAGCAACGCCCTGGTTCACCGCGCCGCGACGGGGTCGGGCAAGGTGGAGAGAGTGAGTATCTCGGCCGCAGAGACGATCATCTCGGCCGGCCTGCCGAGGAAGACGTCGCGCCCGTACCTCGGTCCGTACTCGGACAGGACCTCTGGGAGGGACCCCCGGAGTCCTGGGGCTGTACTCATGAGAGACCGCGCGCCTGACGGACAGCCATATCCATCACGACCCGTTCGAGTAGCCTGCCCCCGGCCCGTTCCCTTGGAGTTCCTGACTCCCGGAGATTCCCAGGCGGATTGCGAGCCGGGCCACCTGGGTCCGTCCACGCAATCGATGATCGTACGCTCGCCTACCCCGGATTCCACGGGAATGATGTACGCCCCTGCGTCAGCAAGACAACGGATAGCTCTGACATCTATATGCCGTTCGCGGGACTTTACTCAAATTATTAACGGCTGGAATGCATTATTCGATGGTCCGGCCTCCACCTTTGATTCTCAGTTTCCAGTGCACTTCTTCCAGGAGAAGTGGTACTTGCTGCTGATGCTGCCATCGGTCGAGTCCAGCGCCATGTAGCTGGTCTTGCTCGTGTCCGACGTTCCCACCTCAGCGCGCAGCTCGGTGTTAATATTGAAGTTTCTCTTCTCCCCACACGGCGCGAAGACGAGGGCTTGGATATCCGCGCGGTCGGAAGCCTGCCAGTTGTCGTCGAGCGCCCCTTGGAAACGGTGGGTCCGGTACGCGGTCTGGCTCATGCCCTGGAAGTAGTAGCTGGCCTTCTGAGTGCCCCTCGCACCTGGCTGCAGGCTTCCGAAGCCCCGGTAGTCGGCCTGGGCGATGGCGTAGGTGTATCCCTGCGGGACATTAACAGCCAGGGAGAGCTGGCAGTTCTTACGCCCTTCGACCGTGCTACTGTCTCCGCCGACCCGGGCGAGGTACTCACTGTAGGTAACCGTGAAGGCAGTATTGTCCGGGGCCACAGCGATGGCCGTACTGCCAGGGCGGCAGCCCGATCCGTTGATTGAAGCCACCTTTACACTGATTCGCTCGGAGGGCGCCCCTCCGTCTGCCCAAGCTGACGGGGCCGAGGCGACGACAAAAAGCATCGCGGCTACTGTGCCGAGAACCGCCGGTTTGACCATGAGAAGTCCCTTCTCTCGCTTGCATAAGGCGGGCCATTTCACTCGACCTACGCCGGGGTACAGCGTCGCCGAGCCCCACCGGGTATGCATCTGCACTGGGCCATCTGGTGTAGAGCGGTATGGCTCCTGGGGGCAGAGGGCGCGGCGACGCGGGGGCTGCGGCTATACCTGCGAAAAGTGAGGAAGCGTCAGCCTTGCGTTCGTAGCGGCGGTGGAGGCGACGTCAGCCGGCGTGCCCGGGTACGGTCCGTTCGACGACTGATGGCGGCCTAGCCGGTGCGAGGGTTCAATGCCCCGGCGTGCGATGAAGGGGCGGATGCCGCGTTTGCGGAGCCAGCGGCGCAGGTGGTCGTAGTCATAGCCCTTGTCTGCGTGGAGCTTGCCGGGCCGCCGTCGAGGAGGTCCTCGTCGGGATGCCCCGCACCAGCACTTCCACACCGGGGCTGTCGTGCATGTTGGCGCCGGAGATGCCCAGGGACAGCGGCAGTCCGCTCCTGTCGGCGATCAGGTGGATGTTCACTCCAGGCTGCCGCGCTCGGTCGGATCCGGTCGCGTCAAAGACCCCCCTTTTTTTGCAGCCCGCATGCTGACGGAGTCGATCGCGCAGCGCGACCAGTCCAGTTCCCCACAGACACCGAGTTCGTCGAGGATGACGCGGTGGAGGCGGGCCCAGGCCCGAGCCCGGCTCCACTGGGCGAAGCGTCGGTAGACCGTCTGCCAGCTGGGGCCGAAAACCGGCGGCAGTTGCCGCCACGTGCAGCCCGAGGTCGCCACGAAGATGATCGCGGCCAATGCTTCACGGTCACCCGCTCGCCGCCCGGCGACGTACTCCCGGACGTCATCACGCAGTGCATCCGCGTCCCACGCCCCCTGGAGTTCAGCAGCCGCTGGAACCCGTCCGAGGTGCGGTGACCGGCGTAGTCGCGCACGCAGGTAATCTCGAAGCCGCCACCGCAGATCGCCCGCCCGAACCGACCCGCAACTCGAGCGAACACCACATCCAACCCCGCAGCCCACTCCTAGGCCTCAGCAATTCCCACCATGCCCTGACAACGACTACAACCAGCTCAGGACACAATCCGCTGCTGGTGTACTGAGCCCTGGTGAGGACCTCTGGTGCTGCGGTCCGAAACCCCCCGCAGTATTGGCAACAGACCGACAACTACACGAGGAATGTGTGCACTTGAAGCCCTCTGCCAGTTCCGACCGCGGCATGTACAGCGTATGCCGGGTTGAAGCGGGCAGAGCAGCGCACATGGGTGACACCCCCGGCCGGTGGTACTCGTCCAAGGCATCTAGGCACCGGCTGACCCGCGCACGCCATTTCAGCGCGGGCTACCGCGCGTACCCCTGCCGGGCCGGGTGTCAGACCGGCGGGGTGTGTGAAGTCGGCGTCGTGTTGGAGAAGGCGCGCGCCTCGGCTTCACGCCTAAATGTCACTATTGGAGGCTGGAGGGGGCCGGCTTTGGTGTCTGCACACGCAGTAGCGCAGACACCAAAGCCGGTTACGGGCACCGCTGACCTTCATCAACACCGTCACTGTACGACAGTAGGTCCCTGTCGTACGTGGCGGCGCGCCCTTGGATGCAGCTGCGGTGGAGTTGGGCTCCGCTGACAGGCAGTGGCGGTCCGCCTCTGCCTGTCGAAGACTGGACGAAGCTTGTCCAGAATGAACCGTTGCTGCGGCCGCCGTGGTCCTGAGACGGTCACAGATTTCCCTGCGGTTCGAGGCGCCTCAGAACGGACGGCTAGTGCTGAGTTCCTTAGACCGTGTCCTATGTGGTGAGGCGGACGAGGCGTTTGTAGCAGCAGAGGGCGGCTGCTAGGCCGAGGAAGGCCAGGTAGTTGCGGGGATGG
>NZ_JBIAJH010000108.1:0-6414 GCF_042871845.1 Streptomyces sp. NPDC005533
GCTGCACTGGTACAACTACCACCGACCCCACACCGGCATCGCAGGCCAAACCCCAGCCAGCCGCGCCACCAACCTCTCCGGACAACACACCTAGGTCGTCTCTTTCGGATCTTGCCGGTCAAGCCCGCGTCGTCCGGTGCCGTGCATCGGCGTGTTGGCGGGGCGCCCTTGTACTGGTCGTACTGGGGTGCTCCGCCAACGCGGCGAGGTGCGGTGCCGGGCGGCGCGGGCGAGGCAAGATCCGGAAGAGACGGCCTAGGTCCCGTCGGGGTCGTCCGCCTGCGGGACGGCCTCCAGCAGCTCGCGCACGTCGAGCGGCATGACCGCGATCTCGATGCTGCCGCCGCCCTCGTAGGTGCAGGTGACGATCCGTGAGCCGGGGTGGATGACGAGGCCCTCCTTCACGGAGGGGACCCGCACCGCGGTGGCCCGCCCGCCGGGCAGCGGGAGGGGCTCACCGCGCTCGGGGACCCAGCGGGCCGCGCCCCCGTCGGCGTACAGTCGCCCCGCCCGCCAGCGCCCCTCACCGGCGGGCCGGCGCGCCATCCCGGGGATCCCGGGCACCGGGCCGGCGGCCGTCCGCGCGAGGTGCTTGCGCCGCACCAGCCACGCGGCTCCGGCGGCCCCGGCGGCGAGGAACACGTACTCGATCATCCGCCCATTGAAACAGGCCGCGGCCGGCGGGCGGGCCGGGCGGGAGAGCTCAGCCGCCGCTCAGCTGGGACGTGCTCGGGACCTTGTCGACGACGTCGGCGCCCGCGCTCTTGCCGGCCTCCTTGACGCTGCTGATGACGTCGTCGAAGGAGTTGATGTCGGCGTCACCGGCCTGGCCCTTGCGGAGTTTGCCGCCGAGGCCCTTGAGGGACTCGATGCCCGCCGTCAGCGGGGCCATCGCCTTCGACAGCAGCGGGTCGCCCTTGGCGTTGTCGGCGGCCGCCTTCAGCCGGTTGTACGCGAACGCGCCCGCGAGGCCCGCCTTGATGAGCGCGAAGGTCCGGCCCTTGGCGCCCTTCTTGAACTTGCCCGCGCGGTACGGCTTGACGATCCACTGGTAGGTGGCACCCGCCGCGAGGCCCGCGTTGGCCACGAAGCGCGTCTTGGCGAACTTCTGCTTCTCGGCGGACGTGCTGGGCGACGGTGTCGCCGCGGCCAGTTCGTCGGCCTCGGCCGCGGCGGGCTCCGCCGCCGCGAGCGCGGCCAGCTCCCCCATCGACGCGGCGGACAGTTCCTCGCGCGGGCCGCTCCCGCCGCTGCCGCACGCGGTGGCGCCGACCATCAGCGCGGTGGAGAGGACCACCGCCGTGACGGCACGGCGGAATCGGACGGTCGTGGGTACGGACACGGTTTTCCCTCCAGGGACTGAGGCGTCCTCCGCAGCCTCACCCCGGCCCCCGGGCCCCGCCACCCGGGGAACCCGTTCGGGTTTATGCCACGCCTACGCGGCAACACGGGCCGTATGAGCACTCACACACGAGCACGCACCCGGGGAAGCAGTCAGGCAGGACGTGCCGTCGCACTTGTGGCGGACGTGCTCGCCTTCGTGATCGCACTTTGGATCCTGCTCTACTTCCTGGACGCCAACCAGGGCAACTCCCTGGTCGACCTCATCCACGACATCGCCTCCTGGCTGGCGACCTGGTCCTACGACCTGTTCACCTTCAGCCGTGAATGGGTGCAGGTCGTGGTCGGCTACGGCATAGCCGCCGTGACCTACCTCCTCATCGGCCACGCCATCGCCGGCTGGCTCTACCGCCGCTGACGCCCGTCCCGGGTCAGCGGCAGCAGTCCGGCTCCAGCCCGAGCGGGAGCGAGGCCCCGCCGAACACCTCGGTGGTGGCCTCGTCCCCGCCCAGCGCCGCCACGGCGAGCAGCAGGGACCCGGCGGTCCAGGTGGTCTGCTCGACGGGCCAGACCGCCTCGTCCTGGAAGACGTAGCCCGTCCAGTACATGCCGTTGTCGGCGCGCAGGTGGCCGATCGACCGCAGGACCTCCAGCGCCCGGTCCGACTCGCCCGTCGCCCACAGTGCGAGCGCCAGCTCGCAGGACTCGCCGCCCGTCACCCACGGGTTCGGCAGGACGCAGCGCACCCCGAGGTCCGGGACCACGAACTCGTCCCAGCGCTCGTCGATGCGCGCCGTGGCCTCGGCGCCGGTCAGGGCGCCGCCGAGGACCGGGTAGTACCAGTCCATCGAGTAGTGGTTCTTGTCGAGGAACCGCTCGGGGTGGCGCCGGATCGCGTGCCGCAGGGCGCCCGCGGCGAGCTCCCAGTCGGGCTGCGGCTCCTCGCGGTGCTCGGCGATGGCCAGGGCGCAGCGCAGTGCCTGGTGGATGGAGGAGGAGCCGGTGAGGAGGGCGTCGGTGACGGCGGTGCCGTCGGCCTCCCGCTTCCAGCCGATCTCGCCGCCGGACTGCTGGAGCGTCAGGACGCACTCGACGGCCGCGTAGACGGCCGGCCACATGCGGTCGAGGAAGGTGTCGTCGCCGGTGGACAGGTAGTGGTGCCAGACGCCGACGGCTATGTAGGCGGTGAAGTTGCTCTCGCGGCTCGCGTCCTGCGGCTCGTCGGTGTCCACGCCGTCGGGCCGGTCGGCGTAGGCCGCGTACCAGGAGCCGTCCTGGTTCTGGTGCCGCGCCAGCCAGGCGTACGCCCGCTCGGCGGCCTCGTGCTCACCGGCCGCGTCCAGGGCCATCGCGGCCTCGGTGTGGTCCCACGGGTCGAGGTGGTGCCCGCGGAACCACGGGATGGCCCCGTCCGCGCGCTGGGCGGCGAGGATGCCCGCCACCGTCTCCGCTGCCTGCTCGGCGGTCAGTACGCCGTCCAGGACCAGGTGTTCGGTGCGCCCGGGGGAGCTCACTGGGTCGCGCCGACGGGGAGGTGGGGCTTGGTCGCGTACGCCACGAAGCTCTTGCCGATGAGCGGGTTCAGGGCCTGCTCGGCGAGGCGCGTGGCCAGTGGCTTCTTCATGATGTCCCAGACCAGGAGCTTGTGGTACGCCTTGACGGGCAGCGCCTTGTCGTTGTCGACGCCGAAGGCGCACTTGAGCCACCAGTACGGGGAGTGCAGTCCGTGCGCGTGGTGCGTGCCGTAGGGCTTGAGGCCGGCGGCCCGCATCTTGCCGAGGAGCTCGTCCGCCTTGTAGATGCGGATGTGGCCGCCCTCGACCTCGTGGTAGGCGTCGGAGAGCGCCCAGCAGATCTTCTCGGGGCCGTAGCGCGGGACGGTGATGGCGATGCGGCCGCCCGGCTTGAGCACGCGCACCATCTCGGCGAGCACGCCCTTGTCGTCGGGGATGTGCTCCATGACCTCGGAGATGATCACGACGTCGAACGAGTCGTCGGGGAAGGGCAGGGCGAGGGCGTCGCCCTCCATCGCGGTGGCGGTGGCACCGGCCGGGGCCTCGCCGGCCTCCTTCATGGCGGCGAACCACTTGGCGACCTCGCGGATCTCCTCGCCGTTGCGGTCGACGGCGACCACCTGGGCGCCTCTCCGGTAGCACTCGAAGGCGTGCCGGCCTGCGCCGCAGCCCAGATCGAGTACGCGGTCGCCTGCGGCGAGCGGGAACCGGGAGAAATCGACGGTCAGCACGGGGTCCTGCCTTCGCGGTCGCGGGGGTGTGGGGCGGGGGTGTGGATGAGGCGGAGGGTCACCGGGCGCGGCAGGTCACCGCGCGCGGCGGGTACGGGCGGCCTGCTCGATGGCGGCGCGGTAGTGCGCGACGGTGCCTTCGGCGGCCTTGGCCCAGGTGAAGCGGGTCAGGACCCGTTCGCGCCCGGCGGCGCCGAGGCGGGCCCGCAGGTGCGGGTCGCCCAGCATCCGGCCCAGGGCTGCGGCCAGCGCGCCCGCGTCGCCCGGGGGCACCGCGAGGCAGGTCTCGCCGTCGGGTCCGGCGACCTCGGGGATCGCGCCGCCGGTGGTGGCGACGAGCGGGGTGCCGGTGGCCATGGCCTCGGCCGCCGGGAGCGAGAAGCCCTCGTAGAGGGAGGGCACGCAGGCGATCTGGGCGCTGCGGACGAGGTCGACGAGTTCGGCGTCGGTGATGCCCTTGACGAAGCGGACGGCGTCCTGGAGGCCGTACGTCTCGATGGCGCGGGCGACGGGCCCCTCTTCGGCGCGCTTGCCGACGACGACGAGGTGGGCGTCGGGCTGCTCGGTGCGCAGCTTCGCGAGGGCCTCGACGAGGTACACGAGCCCCTTGAGCGGCACGTCGGCGCTGGAGGTGGTGACGATGCGGCCGGGGACCTCGGCGACGGAGGCGTCCGGCGACCACAGGTCGGTGTCGGCGCCGATGTGCACGACGTGGATGCGGTCGTCGCGGACGCCGAGGTGCTGGGCGATCTCCTGCTGGGAGGAGCCGGAGACGGTGAGGACGGAGGGGAGTCTGCGGGCCACGCGGCCCTGCATGCGCGTGAAGGCGTACCAGCGGCGTACGGAGGCCCGCTTCACGCGGCCCTTCGCGGCGTCGAGGTCGAGCTTGCGGTCCACCGTGATGGGGTGGTGGATCGTGGTGACCAGCGGGGCGCCGAGGTCGCCGAGGAGGCCGTACCCGAGGGTCTGGTTGTCGTGGATGACGTCGAAGTCCCCGGCGCGGGCGGCCAGATGGCGGCGGGCGCGCAGCGAGAAGGTGAGCGGCTCGGGGAAGCCGCCGGTCCACATGGTGGCGACCTCGAGGGCGTCGATCCAGTCCCGGTACTCGTCGCGCTTGGGAGTGCGGAAGGGGTCGGGGCTGCGGTACAGGTCCAGGCTGGGGAGCTCCGTGAGCGAGGCGCCCGTGTCGAGCACCGGGTAGGGCTGTGCGCCGATCACTTCGACGGAGTGCCCCAGCTGTACGAGCTCGCGCGAGAGGTGGCGGACGTAGACGCCCTGGCCGCCGCAGAACGGGTTCCCCTTATAGGTGAGGAGTGCGATGCGCAGCGGGCGGTCGCCGTCGGCGGCGGATCCCTCGAAAGGGCTCGTCACCATGGCCTCAGCGGTCACTCTCGGCCCCCTTCTCCCTGCAACTTTCGCCGGAGCGTAACCGCTCGGATAATGTAGAACAAGTTTCAGACTTGATCCGTCGAAGAGCATTGAATCTACCGGCCGGAAACTACACCGTAAGAGGCGGAGCAGGTGATTCGCGCCACGACCGCGGCGCCTGCCATGCTGACGGGGACCAGCCCGGAATCAGCCCGCGCAACGACACGGAACGGGACACATGACAGCGGAAGTGAAGGCCGTCACCACACCGGCGTCGCCTCCCCTGACGGAGCGCCAGGAGGCGCGCCGGCGCCGCATCCTGCACGCCAGCGCGCAGCTGGCCAGCCGGGGCGGATTCGACGCCGTCCAGATGCGCGAGGTCGCCGAGGCGGCCGGGGTGGCGCTGGGCACGCTCTACCGCTACTTCCCGTCCAAGGTGCACCTGCTGGTCGCCACCATGCAGGACCAGCTCCAGCACATGCACACCACGCTGCGCAAGCGCCCGCCGGCCGGGGACGATCCGGCGGCCCGGGTCGCGGAGACCCTGATGCGGGCCTTCCGCGCCCTCCAGCGGGAACCGCAGCTGGCCGACGCGATGGTGCGGGCGCTGACGTTCGCCGACCGCAGCGTGAGCCCCGAGGTGGACACGGTGTCCCGGCTGACCACGGCGATCATCCTGGACGCGATGGGTCTGGAGGGCCCGCCGACCGCGGAACAGCTCTCGGCGGTCCGGGTCATCGAGCACACCTGGCACTCGGCGCTGATCACCTGGCTTTCCGGCCGCGCGTCGATCGCCCAGGTGAAGATCGACATCGAGACGGTGTGCCGTCTGATCGACCTGACGGCCCCGGAAAAGGCCTGAAGCAGCCGCTGGGCACCGGGGGAATTTCGCTGGACAGCGGTCGCGGTCGTGATCGATAGTCCGCCGCATGGCATCTCTTGTGCGACACCTCACCATCGATTGTTCCGACGCCTACAGCCTCGGGCAGTTCTGGGCCGCCGTCCTGGACAGCTCGCTCGCCGACGACGATTTTCCCGGAGACCCCCAGGCGCTGGTCAAGTCGCCCGGAGGGACCCTGCTGTTCGTGACGGTTCCCGACGCCAAGACCGTGAAGAACCGGGTCCACGTCGACCTCCAGCCGCAGGACCGCACCCGCGACGAGGAGGTCGAACGCGTCGTCGCCCTGGGCGCCACCGTCGTCGGCGACCACCGGCGGCCCGACGGGGGCGGCTGGGTGACCCTCGCCGACCCCGAGGGGAACGAGTTCTGCGTCGAGCGGAGCGCCGCCGAAATGGCGAAGTAGGCCTCGACCACCCGGGCCGAGCCGCGAGGCCGAACCGCCCGGGCGGCGCGGCCGACCCCGTCTAGTGACCTGAGTCAGAGATTCGGTGGCAGTAGGCGGCGACCTTGTCGAGGATTTCGTCGGCTGTTTTCGTCCAGGCGAGGGGTCGTGGGTGCT
>NZ_JBIAJH010000109.1:0-6320 GCF_042871845.1 Streptomyces sp. NPDC005533
CACGCGTCTACTGGGCCTCCACCGCGAACATGGCCCGCCGCCTCACCACCACCACCCCGGCCTGGCGCGACACCGTTGGGCTGGCCGCTTGAGCATCACCGAACTCCTGGTGGACCTTCACGTTCGGGAAAATGAGGCCACGGTCCGGGCGGACGAGCTCCGCAATCAGATCGCGCATCTCAGTGCCGCCCTCGCAGAAACCGAAGCGCGTCTTGCGGACCTGGCCACCACCCGAAAGATCATCGCCGAACTCGCACCGGACGGGACCGAACCCGATCCACCCGAGTCGAGCACCACCTACCAGGCCATCGTGAATGCCTTCAACCAACACCCCGACCAGGTGTTCCGGGCCCGCGAACTGCACGAACTCCTCGACATGCCCACCGACGAGGCATCCGTCAACATCACCCGCAGCCGCCTCGCACGCCTCACCCGCCAAGGCTTCCTCACCCAACCCGGACGAGGCCGCTACCAGAAACGGACTTAACAACCTCTTAGTACTCCAGCAGCGGATCGTGTCCTGAGCTGGTTCTTCTCCGGTAGTGGCTGCGTCGGGCGGTGGCCTGTCGTTGCCTGCGCCAGTGGGACCAGTTCGGTGCGTGATCTCTTGGAGGTGGTCGGTGTGTTCGGTGGTGGGCCGGGGCGCCGTACCGCGCGCAGGGCTGCCTGCTTGTCTGCACCACTTGACGGGCCACCGCGAGTGTGGATCAGTGCTGGTCGAAGATGTAGCCGCGTTCTGCCCCAGTTGGGCAGGAAAAGATCCGGAAGTCGCCCCACCTGCCCACCGTGATCCCGGTGGTGTGGTCGCTGGCGACGGTGAACAGCAAGCGGCATGGCACCCCGCAGGCCAGGCACAGGACATCGTAAGGATCGGTCAGGTGCCAGGTGGGCCACCCACCGAACTTGATCCCGGCCACCTTCCGTCCCCGGACGCCTCCGCGTACTCCTGCACGGCCTCCACGAGCTCTTCGTCCGGCAAGGTCTGCGGGTAGGGGAAGTCGACGAGGGGTACCGGCGTGAGCGTGCACGGCACCGGGCTGTACCCGTAGTCCGGGTCCTCCTGCCGTACAGGCAGTGGGGGCGAGGCGACGACGCGCGTCACGTCCGCGCTGTTGCGCCAGCGGATCTCCGCGACCGGGCTGACGTCGGCATGTGGAGCCGGCGGATCCCAGTGCACGTTGGGGCACCACAGAAGCTGGAACACATCCTTGCCCTCAGGCCACCAGTCGCCCGGTGCATCCTTCCGATACACCTGCGCGACCCCCAACATGGCGGTCGCTGGTATGCCGGAACCGGACTTCTCGTCCGGGACGTCGCAGCACGGCCACGCCTCGTCAGCCGGCCAGAGCAACGGTCCACCTACGGAACTCTGGTGGACTGTCGGTTCCCCCGGTACGGGAGCCAGTACCACGGCCGGCAGGGCGTACGGGGCGAGTCCGGGCACGGCGGCGACGATGTCCTCCGCGGAGGGCCTGGTGTCGTAGGGCAGATCCATGGCCGGAGATTAGCCAACCCCACCGACAGCGGCTCCGGCCGGTCCCCCGCACCCGGAACACCGGGCATCACCGCGGCCGAAGCTCTCCTGGACCTCGGGCTCGCGTTCCACCACGCCGTCCAAGGCGAGGAGAACAAGGTCCGCGCCGTCATCGACCGGCTGCACAAGCTCGCCAGGAGCGGCGACTACGCCTACTACGCCGACATCGCCCACTTCACGGCCTCCGCCTGCCCGACGGCTCCTGCGCCCGCTGGCTCGACGGTCATGAGGTCGTCCGCGCCCCGCTGGCAGCAGCTCGTCGAGAGCCCAGATCCGCAACGCCGGGTAGCCACCAGCCGACGTCGTCAGGGCCTCAGGTCCAGGACACGAACTGGCTCACCGATCCACCGGTCGGGTGCGGTAGTGGCGATGATCGCCCCGTCTGGGCGGTCCGGGGTCGGCTGGGCTGCGTACTGGCAGTGGGCCACCGCCCAGGTGTCCTGCCCAGCCACCGCCAAAGCGGCCGGAAGGTCCAGGTCGAGCACGGTAATGCCCGGCAGCGAGACAAGGTGTTCCGCCGTGCCGGGCCGGGCACGGTCGGCTTCCACGAGCGCGCACGCGGGGGCGTACAGGTACCAGCCGGCCCGGGCGTGGGCGCGATGGATGAGGCGCGAGGCAAGAACGTTGCCCTGGCCGGCCGCGGCCATCGCGGTGTCGTCCAGGACGATGTGCATGGCGTCGCTCACCGGGCAGCCGCCTGAGACAGACGGCGGTCGAGCTCGTTGTCGAGGTCCTGCTCCTCAGCAGGAGTGGGCGCGTAGCCGTTCCATGTCTTCAGCACGGTCCGCGCCTGCTCCGCCCGCGCGGCCCGCTCCTCCGGGGTGAGCATGGTTTCAGCGAGCCGGGCCAGGTAGGCGCGCAGCGACAGGCCCTCCGCTGCGGCTATGGCGGCGAACCGGTCGCGGGCTTCTTCGGGAATGCGGACATTGGCGTCAGGCATCATCGAGCTCCCTCCACCAGCAGGGTACGGGTACGTACCCGTACCCTGCTAGGGGTAAGGCCGAATTCAGTCACGAACCTGTTGTCTGGCTGAAACCAGTGCAATGCTGCCATCGGCGGTGTCCCCAGTCCGGGGCCTCCGCCCTGGCTCACCCAGGTCACCTTGGCGCGGGCCGCGCCGTCCCTCCCGGCCTCCCCACGGAAGGGCCGACGCTTCTCTGCCGCTGACGCGCGCGCCTGAGTCAGGACAGGATGGGGCGGGTCTGGAAAACGTGGCCGGTCTGCTTTAGCCGCGGCGATGGCTGCCGCAGCCGGACTGTCTCCATCAGCGGGGGCGTGCGGATTTCCCTTGCGCGTACTCATGGTCGCATGGCCTGGTTTCTGTCCGGTGCTCTGAGCTTGGTTTTAAAGGTTTCCCCTCGGCTGTCAGGCCGGGGGTTGTCCTTTTTCTGTGGTTTTTGCCGACGGGGTGACGTGGTGCGGGGCGGGTGGTGCGGCTTGGTGGTGCGGCCGGGGCCGGGTCGGGTGGCGCGGTTTCGCGGGAGTGCCCAGGATCTGCCGGATGCGGCGGTGGCCGCGGCGGGTTCGGCCGGGGGTGAGCCGGTGGGGTGGCATGGGTTTCTCCCAGGGTCTGCGGAGGTCGTCGGCGAGGGGCCGGGCGAGGCGGAGCCGGGTGTACGCGGACAGGACCGGCCACACCCATCGGTCGGCCTGCTCCGGGTGGCGCAGCCGGGGGCGGGTCGGGCCGAGTGTCTGCTGGAGGAAGCGGAAGGTGTGCTCGAGATCGAACCGGCGGAGGAAGATCCGCCATGGACGGTCGGTCAGCATCATGCGCGTCGGCGTTCGGGACGCTGTGCCACAGCCGCATGGGTTTGGGGTCCCGGTTGCCTGGCAGGCGCTCGACTGCCAGGTGGATCAGGGTTCCTTCCATGATGGGGAGTCGCCTTCGTGGGCGGCTCCAGGACCCGCGGCGTTCCAGTTTCGGGTGGAGGCGGCCCCGGCAGCGGGCGGTGACGGCACCGAACCGGTCGTGGAGGCTGGTGGACTTTTGCGCCGGGGCGGTGTGGGTGGCCGGGTCGGCGAGGCGGAACGCATCGCCGTGACGCGGTCCGCGACCCTTGGTAGGGCCCTTGCGCCGGCCTGCCGGGTGGTGCATGACCCGGTCGGAACGGATCCGCCCGAGCAGTCGCACCGAATCCTCGCGCAGCAGCCGGGCCAGTCGCACGGTGTCGCAACCGGAATCGAGGACGAACACCACCTTCGGGTCGCCCTCGCACCACTGCCCGGCTTCCCGCAGCCGGACCAGCAGGCCTCGGATCTGGGTGGCGGTGACCTCGATGGGGTCGTCGTCGGAGCCGAGAGGGACCGCGTCCGGCACCCCGGTCCAGGAGGTCCGGCCCCGCCGAGGGCGGCAGCGACCTGGTACGGCCATCCCGGAATCGTCTGCCGGGTCCCGTCGCACCGGCACGGACGGTGACAGTGAAGGCGTCCGGCGAGCGCTCCGCGTCCGGACGCGGCCCCGCCGTCACATCCAGCGTGATCGACAACTGCCGCTCGGAGCCACGCGGCAGCGTCGGGCCGGCCGGAGCGACCCGCAGTCGGGACACATCGATCCGGCCGTCGGCCGGCGCGTCGTACAGCGCCCCGTGCCCGCGCCGGTGGCACCGCCTCGAGCGACAGCTCCGGCAACGGCACCACCGGACCGCCGACGCACAGCACCGCGTCGACCAGCTCGAACAACGCATCCCCACGACGCGTCAGCACCTCATGCAACCCCGCCCGAAGCAGGAAGGTTCAGCCAACGCCTCCCGACGCACATCCCCGTCCACGACTCTCGACACAGACGACCTCCAAGACCGTTGCGTGACTCGACACCACACAGCGTGAAACGGAGGTGCGGTCACAGAAGGTTGAAACTCAAGCCGAGCGCGCTCGAACCGGTCCTGCGTTGGCGTGCCCTGCCTGCTCAGGGTCGTGGCGGTGCAGGCGGTGCGTGTGTGCCGGGCTGGGCGTCATGGCTGAGCTCTCCTGGCCTCTAGTTATGTGGGCGCCTGACATTCCGTATGGGCGCATATCCGGAGGCTGCGCAGCTGCCTCGCCGGGTGCCTGCTGACGACCAGATTGGAGCATGGAAGGGATTTACTTATATAAAACTGCCCTTCGGTGGAATTTTCGGTCCTGGCAGTCACTGGGCATTTTCAGAGTGGCCCCTGATCGGGTGACACCGTGCCGTATTCGTCCAGCTCAGGCCGGTCTGAGGGGTCCAGCTGAAGGTCATTCTGAAAGGGCTCACTGGTCGAATCACTGGCCATGGGCGCAGCCGCTGGTTTGGCCGCCGCGGTAACGTCGCACGGGAACTCGGCCTGAAATATGCCAGACCATTGTGAAATAGCGGTCGGTCCTGGTTCCGTTCTGCCCGCCGGCTGTGCCGCCTGGCCGCAGCCGCTTACTGCTGCTGAGGCGGCCGCGATGAAGAAAAAAATATGGCTTGCCCGGTTTCTGGGACGCCCGAGCCGAAGGCCTTGGACGAAGCCGTCTCCCGGCCGTGACGGGGCGAAATAGTCGACGGCCGCGAGTTTGCGGGACACCCGGCGACGGCCGGCGCCAAGCTGGAAAGATCGACCAGCTGTTTTGGTTCATGGCAGAGAAAGAAGGAGTGGACAAATGGCGAAAGCGATAAAGTGTGCCGGCATGTCGGTGCTGACTGTGGCTCTGGCTGTCGGGTTCGGTCCGGTGAGCCAGGCGGATACACTGCCCGTCCCGGGAACGATGGGTATGCGTCCCGGCCCTGTGCAACTGGGAGGGCCGACAGGAGCAAAATGTCTGGACAGTACTTTTGCTACGGACGGGTGGCCGGTGGCCCTGGGGCCCTGCAACGGTGGAGCGAGTCAGGATGTGACCTTCGCCCCGGGGGGTGAGCTGATGATGCAGGGGAAGTGTCTCGAGCCGCGGGGTACGGTGGTGGGGAATGGTGTTCCCCTGGTGTTCAATCCCTGTGACAACACTGCGAAGCAGAAATGGAGTCGGGGCTATGCCCAGGGAATGCTGTACAACCCCGCCTGGGACAAGTGTCTCGCCATCCCGCTCGGCAGCTTCAACAGCAAAGACTATAAGGATATCCCCCAGACGTGGGACTGTTTCGTCGGGCAGGTTGAGCAGACATGGGCGGCGCCGCTCTGGGGCGAGGTGGGACTGCTGGGCGGCAACTGCCTGAATATTCCCGGAAACAACTGGGTAGCAAATTACGAGCCGACCCTTTACCCCTGCAATAACAACTTGTCGCAGACATGGACGTACGATGCCCCCTCCGGCAATATCCGCGGAAAAGGCGGTGACGGTAAATTCTGCCTCACCGTACCTGCTGCAACCGCTGGAACCCGCCTGAATCTTCAGGCCTGTGAGGCTGGGAAACCGAGCCAGGTCTGGCGGCTCAGCGACAGTGGAAGGCTGTTCAACCCCGACTCCGGGATGTGCCTCAACCCCGTCGGTAAATCCACCGCACCGGACACGAAGCTGGAAATCGCCCCCTGCGACCCTTACACCATCGCGCCCATGGTGGACTGGGTCCCGTCTTCCGGGCAGACCGTGTACGACGAAGCCGGGAACAACGCCGATGCGACCATTCAAGGCGGCACGGCTGTATACACGACCGGTCTGACCGGCCCCGCAGTGACGCTCAACGGCACCACCTACGTCTCTGCGCCGGCACCGGACTTCGGTCCCCTCAGCGAGTTCTCGGTGCAAACAGAGTTCCGGGCGGACGCCGAGGGAACCTACCAGCGCATCGTCGACTACATCATCCCCCCCGGAAGCAGTACCCCCGGCTTCCTCATCGACCTGACACCCA
>NZ_JBIAJH010000110.1:0-6306 GCF_042871845.1 Streptomyces sp. NPDC005533
TGTGCCGGGTCCAAAAAGGCTGGAAGCTGCTGCCGGAACGCGTTCTGGAGGACGGCTCGTGGATCTCGACCGTGCACGTCCGTGTGCAGAAGGGGGTGCCGAAGGCCGGCCGCGAGTCGGTCACCGTGCGTGTGATCGAGTACCGGCTCGACGACACCGGACGTGATCCCGACATGCGATACCGCCTGGTCACCACTCTGACGGACCCCCGCCGGGCGCCGGCAGCCGAACTCGCAGCCTTGTATGCGGAGCGCTGGGAAGCGGAGAACACTCTCGCGGAACTCAAGACCACCCAGATCGGACACGACCGCCCTCTCCCCAGCAAGAGCCCTGAACTGGTGCGACAGGAGATCTGGGCCCATCTGGCCGTGCACGCAGGGCTACGAGCACTGATCTGGCGAACCGCGACCGCCCATGCACAGCCACTCGACTGCGACCGCTTCTCCTTCAGCGCCGCACTCCGGGCGGTCCGCCGAAGTGTCCTCACCCCGCCAGGGGACTTTCCCCCCTCCGGACAAGACCCGCACTCTGACCCCGCTCCCCCAGGAGCTGATGGAAGAGGTCAACCCGCCCCGCCGCCTGCGGTCCGTCGCCCGCCAGATCAAACGCATGCTGCCGAAGTATCCGGCATGGCGCGTTGACCGGTCCAAACCACCCCAACCGACACGACGTCCCGCCCACGCCGTCGTACTGGTCACCGCAGTCCCTCCACCCGACCCATAAGTCAACGGCATTGACCTCTATCCGGGTGAAGCCAAGACCGATGCCCGCGACGCCTTCGTCATCGCCGACGCCGCCCGCGTCATGCCGCACACACTCCGCTCGGTCGACCTCGAGGACGAGACCATCGCCGAGCTCGAGATGATCGTCGGCTTCGACGACGACCCGGCCGGCGAAGCAACCCGCGTCAGCAACCGGCTGCGGGGCCTGCCCACGCAGATCCACCCGTCGCTGGAACGGGTCCTGGGACCGGGAGGGCAGCACCCGGCGGTGCTCAAACTGCTCGATCAGTTCGGCTCCCCGGCCCAGATCCGCAAGGCCGGACGGCGACGGCTCGTGACGTTCGTTGCTACGCCCGAAGGCACCGCGGATGGCCGAGCGACCCGTCGAGGACACCTTCACAGCCTTGGACGAGCAGACCGTCGTCGTCCCGGGCACCGACGCTGCGGCTCTGATCGTCCCCAGCCTCGCTGGTTCCCTCCAAGCGGTGCTTGACCAGCGCAAACTCCTCGCCACAAGGATCGAGGAGCTGCTGAAGAACCACCCTCTTTCGAAGGTTCTGACGTCAATGCCGGGGATCGGCGTCAGGACGGGAGCCCGCATCCTCATCGACGTCGGCGACGGCGACGGCGACGGCGACGGCGACGGCAGCTTGTTCCCCTCCGCCGCCCACCTCGCCGCCTACGCCGGCCTCGCCCCCCGCGACCCGCAGTTCCGGTTCCTCGATCCGCGGCGAACAACCCTCCCGACGCGGAAACAAGCAGCTCAAACGGGCCTTCTCCCTCTCGGCGTTCGCCGCCCTCGCCGACCCACAGTCCCGTTCCTACTACGACAAGAAGATCGCCCAGGGAAAGCACCACACCCAAGCCCTCCTCTGCCGCGCCCGACGCCGAGCCGACGTGCTCTTCGCGATGCTCCGCAACGGGACCTTCTACGAGCCGCAACCCGCCCCATCAGCTTGACCAACCCATAGGGGCACCCCCCTGCAGGTGCAGGCTGCCGCTCGAGCTCATGCCACGCCGTCCCGAGAGACCGGTTCCTCGCCACTCGCGTCCCGTCAGGCATCCCGTGTACCTGCCGACAAGGCACCCCACCCCATGCGGCCGCTGGATCAATCAGCGGTAGCAAGTTGGGGCTTCGTTGGCTGGGTGAAGGCGGTGGCTACGTTGAATTCCTGGTGGATGGTCAGGCAGAGGTGGCGGCCCGATCACGCAGTTGAAGAGGTGGCTAACGGCTGCATAGTAACGGTCGCCGGCGTCGGCGGTTGTAGTGGACGTAGGCTCCAGGTGAGGCGGCCAGGGCGGCGAATGCCCGGTGCCCACTCCTGTCCCCACGAAGCGGCTGTTCTTGATTCGGCGGTGGCTACTGATATTGAAGTTGGGTTGTCGTGGGGCTGACACTCGTTGATCGTCGCGGTATGCCGGGGGTATGGGGTACCCCGGTCGTCCGGGTCCGCGTACGCTTCCAGCGCCGCTTCTCCCTTGCCGCCCTGTGCTGCTACAAACCCCGAACGCACCCGCCTCACCTACCAGCCCAAACGGCATGCCGCTCACAAGGCTCGGGGGGGCGCAAGAGCTTCGCCTGAACCGAGTACCGCGACCTCCTCATCGCCGCCCACCGCCAGCCCGGAACACCCACCGTCCTCGTCTGGGACAACATGAATGTTCACAAGGACCGCCGTACGCGGCCCTTCATCAAGGCCCAAGACTGGATCACCGCCTACCACCAGCCACCCCACGCCGCCGACCTCAACCCCTCGAAGGCACCTGGTCGACCCTGTGCCAGACCATTCAGGCCAACACCGACTTCACCGACCCCGACCACCTCCACCACCGCTATCCAATACCGCAGCCACCTCATCGACGGATGCCTCACCGGAACCGGTCACACACTGCCGCACCACGCCCACAACCCCAGTAACTCTGCGGCTGCGGCCAGCTTCGGGGGTGACCGGGGCACTTCTGGCGGTCTCGCCCGCCCCTGCCGAGCCCGGCAGGCCAACCTCAATGCCTATGAGGCTCAGCAGGGAGCGGGTCGTCCCAACCAGCGGCCGACCAGGGCAAGGCCACGTCACACAGTCCGTCAATTGAGCTCGCGCAGGGCTCCCGGCAGCCGTAGAAACGACACCCAGATGGAGATCCGGCGCACCGCATCCTGAGTCCAGTCACGAACCAGCCTGAACAAATGCGAGGGTCACGCTCCCTCCTGGTTTCACCTGGCCCCGGCTGCTGCCCCATCACACCCGACGTCGACTTCCTGCACGGGCATGCCCAAGATAAAAAGAACCGTACCCTCATGCATGGAACCGTACGATCATGTGTACCCAACACCAGGTGACCGGGACGAAGCGCTTGTGCACGTTCGGCCCCGGAGTCGCCGGGACAACAGGGAACTGTGCCCTCAAACGCCCGGAGCTCCACGCTCTGGCGCCAGCACAGGCGCAGCCGGGGAAAGTACCTACTTCACGTCTTTCACCGGCACCGGTCCGCTCGTGACGAACCCCTTCTTCATATCCGTCACCGGCACCGCCGGCTCGCTCGTGACGAACCCCTTCTTCATATCCGTCACCGGCACCGCCGGCTCGCTCGTGACGAACCCCTTCTTCATATCCGTCACCGGCACCACCGGAACGGGATCAACCCCGTCAGATGCCGCCTTACCGATGCCCACCCCTGCTTGGGCGTGGGAAGCAGAGCGAAACTCTGAAGCCCTGTCAGTGGAGTCGGCAGCGGCGGGTACGGCGAGGGCAGCAACAGCTGCGGTAGTGCTCGCGATCAGTGTCAAGACTTGCTTCTTCGTGATTCGCATATGCACTCCTGTGCTCTGATATGGGATTCTTGTGTTGGGTTCCCGAAGACATCCGCTCAACGGAGGGCTGCGGTCTTCCCATGAAACGGGAACCCTCAATCTCTCGCAGCCCCAAGAGAGCATCCGGGGGACGAACATAGGGACGGAGGATGGCTGTGCTTGAGGTGGTGGCGCTCCACCACCCAGGGGTTGGCATTGGTCCAGGATCGCTCTCGGGTCGGCGGAGGGGCACGCTAGCGCTGAGGGGTCGCGCCGTCTGGGGTCCCCGAGAGGGTTCCTAGCGCCGCCGGTTCCTCGACCGTGATCTGGAAGTCCTGTGTGACGAGCCACGGGCCCGGTGGTTCGCGAGGGATCACTGCAGTGCATGTCTAGCGGATGTTCAGCGAGACCGTTGAAGAGACCCGGGGAACGCAAGGCGCTGGTGGTAGCGGTGGTTGAGGCGACGGTAGCCGGTCAGCCAGCACACGGTCCGCTCGATCACCCGCCTGCGGCGCCTAGTCGTTCCGAGGACTCGAATGGTGCAGGGGTAGATGCCGCGCACGCACTCCTTCTGCCGACGCACTCCAGGCACGGGGCTTGCAGAACAGACATCTCGCCTCGACCTGAGGCCAGCAAGCCGACCTCGATACCGGTTCGTACAGCCTACCGGCTACCGGCTTTGACAACGATGAACGCAAGAAACGCCACACCGTCACACGTGCCATCAATCAGCTTAAGGCCTTCCGCTCCGGCGCCAGGCCCGGGCTTTTGCAAGGTAGGATTCTCCGGTATTCGTGCTGGTCAGCGAGGATGCCGAGGAGGTCGAGGGGGCTGGCGAGGGGTACGTAGGATAGGTCGCGGACGGCCGCGGCGATGTTGGTCGCGCTGTCGGCGCGGAGACGGTGAGCGCGGCGTTGCGCAGGGTGGCCATGTTCTCGGGGCCGTGGCCGGTGCGAACTTGGGAGCGGCCCTCGTCCCACATGGTGTCCCGCACATAATGGATCTTGTTCTCGATGCCCCAGAGCCCTGAGGCGCCGGGCACCCGCACTTCGCTCGGCCGGTTACTCCCGGACCTCAGGTGGAGCGGGGGTCCGGGAAGATCCGCGGCGGCGCACAAGAACGTCCAGGTTCTCGAGGCCGGCATCCGCGCGTGGGCCAAAGACTGGAACGAGCCCCAAGCCGTTCATTTGGACCAAAACAGCACTCCGCCCCCAGCAGTTCCTCCTCGCTGAACCTCGCCGAGCGATGCTTCGCAGAACTGACGAGCAAGCGGATACGCTGCGAAATCCACAAATCTGTCCCAGCTTTCGTACCTGGATCACGCCACATGAAACCAGGACCCTAAGCCCTCGTCTGGAAAAAGAAAGCCGCCCAGAAACTCGAATCACTCGCCTCAAACTGTCGACGACTTGACGGCTCAAGACAAGAGCACGGAACCCTGCTAGCGCCGCGGCGCAGCGGCTCCACTACACAGCGGCAGCCTCGGGCGCGTCGGCGCGTGAGCTCCGGGCTGGCTGGCTTAGAGTGGCAGTGAAGGCCTGTGGCGCAGGCACCGGGCCTGGCGCCTGCGCCACTCTTGGCATAGCTGGAGATAGTCTGAGAATCTATCAGCCCCGCAGGAGTAACTGGTGCGTCGAGGGCGCGGACGAGATTCGGGGTGACATTTTTCCAACGCGCAGAAATTTCCTGCGTCAGCCCACCCAGAAAACACCACTGTCGCGTATCTACGCCACTCCGCCGGGATTATCGGTGTCTGCTGGCCCGCCAGGACCGCGGCACCTCTACCGCTTTGAGGCGGCACCGAGGTGATACTTCTACACTTCTACGGGCAGCCTGATCAGCTTTTCGAAAGTCCGTTTTGCTGCAATCCATCAGCTAAGGGCGAGAGGCAAAACGAAATCTTCGTTTCGCTACGCGGACTCGGAGGGTGAGTTGTCCATCTTAGAAGTTAAGCAACCGAAGCTGCCGCCGAGCTATCCTCCGCGCACCCCACCGCCCCAAAAGCAGCCGGTGGAAGCCCCACGGCCCGTTGCTGTGACAAAACACAAGGCTGGCCTCGCGATGCGAGGGCTCCGTCTGGTCGTCCGAAAACAATACCGGGCCGGTCCCTGTTCTTTACTTTCCGCGATGATCAGCGAACGGCGAAGAAAGGCAACCGAAGGCACGTGAGCCGAGTCTTGCCTGAACGAAGAATACCTCAAGTTGCGATGCCCCCTGGTGAACCAGTTGTGAGCGAAGGCGGGGAGCACATCAGAGGGCACGTCGCGGGGCGATAAAGTCTCGGTCGTCTTCAGCTGCCTGGCCGGTCGTGCCCTGTAGGACGCCCCTCCTCCCAATGCGCACCTGGCTCGTCGTCAGACAGGAGACCGAGCATATCCAGTAGCGTTCTCAGTTCAGTCGCGTCGGTAGCCCAGCGGGAAACAATGCGGCGCGCGGCAGCCTGGTCGACCTCACTGGATAGAGCCAGGGCGGCGACCTCGTCGCAGTTGAATGGATCTTTCATCCATTAATGCCATCACTCTGAATGCGGCACCACCAGGCTATCTACTCCGTTTGCATTACTGACTCCCAATCATGTTTGTCAAGGCGTCCTGTGACGCTCTGTGGGGTGGCTACGTCCGCGGGTAATTCGGTACCAGAGGCTGTGTGGGGAAGGTGCGGTGGTCGCGGATCGGGCCCAGCGGACGTCCAGGCGGCGGCGCAAGGCCGGGGTTGTGAATGGTTCGGTGTGACTTCCGATCGTGGAGGGTGGACCGGTGAGCGTTGAGAGCGTGGCGGTGGCCCGAGTTCAGCGAGGCA
>NZ_JBIAJH010000111.1:0-6043 GCF_042871845.1 Streptomyces sp. NPDC005533
GCGGTGACACCTCGCTCAACAGCCTTGGGGCTCTGTCCGTTCCATCGAGCACCCCACCGTCACCCGATCAGTGGCCACTCTGAAAAGGCTCACTGACGTCGATCACGCGCTTCCTCCTGTCGTCCCATCGCCCGGCCGTCCCACGGCACCGATCGCCACATCCACATTACGAAGAGCAACGGACGTAAGACATCCCAATCAACAACCCGAGGGCCTCGTCTGTTACGCCACCCCGACACCACCCGATTGGTGGCCAACTTGAACAAGCTCACTGGCTGCACATATCTTGGCCGGATCAGGAACCGCGGCGTGGACAACCTCCTGGTAGATGTATGCGTCGGGCTGGGGGACTGCCCGGCGCCGCCGGGGCCGTCCGGTGACGACGATCGTGCAGACCCGCGTGGTCCCCCTGCTGCGGAACTCCTTGCGCTGTGCCGCCGCCAGCGCTGGGACAAGACCGCCGGACTCGGTCCGCGGGCTTCGCAGGCGCCGGCGCCGGAAGCACGCGGCGAACGTGTGGCTCGGGGAAAACGCCCGGGAGTTCACCCCGTTCCAGTGGTCCGGCACCGAGATCCGCCACATCGTCCGCATTACGAACGCGATCGGGTCCATGAACGCAAGGATCCGGTGGGCGGCCAGGGCACCCGCTCACTTCCCCAACAAGAGCGCTGCCCCGAAGTGCGTCTGCATGACGGTCACGTCCCTCAACCCCACAGGCCAGGGCCAGGCCCTCTGACCATGCGCTGGAAGACCGCCCAGAACACCTTCGGCATCGCCCTCGACAGCCCGCTCTTCACAGCTCGCCAGTAACCCCGAACCCTCTCACCACACCGAGCGATTGACAGACTTGCCAGCGGCGCATCAGGCAGACATGTAGGGCTCTCGGGGTGAGATGATGGCAACGGTTTCGGTGCCGGCCCCGGAAGCAACGACTCGATGGACGTACCGTTGATCCAGCAGATCCATGGCCGAGACTGACGTTTGCCTACCACCAGACCAGCTGCCTCCCGAATCCGAACCAGATGATCAACAGCGTCTGTTAGGGCGTTGCTCTCACGAGCGCAGCGTCCGTCGGGAGGCTAGGCAGTGAGCTGATCGCTTCAGCGTCGGTGGGGAGTTCGAAACCCCAGTCCAGCAGCGACCTGGCTTCTTCATAGACAGCGTTCGGCAGGCCTGACTGAGGGTTCATCACGGTGGCGATTAGCGTGCGGCCGCCGAGGCGTGCCGCAGCGATGAGAGTGTTGCCTGCACGGGACGTATAGCCATTCTTGATGCCAATGATGCCCGGATACGGAGTTACGCCGTACGTGCCGCTGAGGAGCCGGTTGGTGTTCACGATGGTGATGTAGCCATCCCGTCCTTCACTGCTGGGAAACATGGCAGTCTTGGTGCCGCAGTTTCGTAGGAAGTCAGCCCGAGCCAATCCTGCCCGACCGAATACGGTCAGGTCGTGCGCCGTGGAGACCTGCCCTGCGGCATCGAATCCATCGGGAGAGATGACCGAGGTGCTCTCCGCGCCTAGGGCCGTAGCGCAGTCCTCCATCTGAGCAGCAGTCTCGGCCCAACCACCATTAAGGGAAGCCAATACGCGGACAGCGTCGTTACCGGAGCGTAGAAAGACCCCGCTCCACAGCTCGTCAATACTGTACCAGGCCCCAACCTCCAGACCGACAACACTGCTGCCGGAAGGTACTGAGTCTAGGTCTGAAGAAGAAACGGTGTGGATAGCATCGGCGTCGAGGTGAGGCATAACGGTAAGAGCGAAAAGCGTTTTTAGCGTGCTTGCCGGTGCCAATTGGTGGTGGGGATGCCAAGCGGCTAGAACGTCGCCACTGACAGCATCAGCGAGCATCCATGCCAGTGCAGACATGTCTGAGGGACTGCGTTTTACCCGGCCGGAGAAGGCTCTGGAAGAGGTGGCGGGAAGCGCACTAGAAAGGAGAGTCAGGGCAGCTGAGGCTACAACTGACCTTCTGCTGGGCTGCGGAAATGAAGGCGTGATCACTAGTCAACTATCTGGCCAGCATCGCAGGTCGATGGTGCCTGACACGACCAAACAGCATATCACTGCCATCCGTTCCAGTGAGCTACGGCGTGTCGCGTTGCTGTCTTATTGAACCCCTGGTCAGCAAGTCAGGACGGCGGCACCGTGAGGAACTCGCGAGCTTCGCTCATGCAGTTCTTTCAGCGAGGGTCTGTCCTGTAGGCGGTGTAACTGGCTTGTTTTCTGGGTGGAGATTAGGTTGTTGGTGAGGCGTTCGTCGAAGGTGATGTCGAAGGTGTGGAGGGCGCGCTTCCAGCGGGTGGTCCAGCGTTTGCGTGCGGTGCCGGTGGGGTTCGAGGGACGTCACCGCGAGGTAGAGCACTTCAATACCTGCTGCGGGCGTCGTTCCGCTATGCCAGCCGCCAGGACTGGGGCAAGATCGCCGAAGCACTCAAGCCGCTCTACACCGCTCCGACCGAGGACGCGGCCACGAGCCGGTTTCTCGAATTTTGCGAGCAATGGGAGCAGAAGTATCCGGCGATCGTGCAGCTCGGGGAAAACGCCTGGGCCAAGTTCGTTCCGTTCCTGCAGTTGACGCCGAGACCCGCCGCATCATCTGCACCACCAACGCCATCGAGTCCGTCAACGCCCGCATCCGCCGGGCCGTCTGGGCCCGCGGACACTTCCCCTCTGAACGCCGCGCGCTGATGAGAGACCTGGCCACCGTCCGGCCCGGTGCAGTGCCGGGCAGTTCGCGGGCGGCAGGTCTGCATAACGTGGATGCGCGAGCACGGTGCCACCACCATGGCCGGCACGGTCCACACCTGCGGAAGGCTGCGATGTTAGGCATAGGCGTCTTCCTCTAGACGGACGTCGGCAAGACCGCCCACCACGGGCACGGGCTAACCCCGGGCGGGAAGAAGGTCTTCGACAAGGCCCACATTCTTTCCGTGGTCCTAGTCGGGGTGTTTCCAGCTGTCAGGTGGCGGCTGGAAAGGTACTGAGCCCTGTCCAGATTGTTGACGTGTTGGCACATGCTTAGGAGACCTCGATCCACAGCTACTGGCGGACATGGTTGCTGAGGGTGCGCAGGCAGGTGGTGCAGGATGAGGCGCATTCTATCGAGTTCACCGTCGGCGAGACCGGAGATGTCGAGCAGGGCTGCGCATGCTGGCATCGAAGTCGCAAGCGCGGTTCCCCCGAGCGCCCAGCACAACGCCGGATGGTCGGTCTTCACCATGACGTTGGAGTGGAAGGCCACCGATGTGGGTGTGCCTGGTTTATCGGCCGCGCAGGGCCAAACCCCTGAGATTGACTCAGTGTCGTGGTATCAAGGACGGCCCCGCGTCCCTCATCGTCTGTGTGGGAGAGTGCGGAGCCGTCCTTGAGCGGGGCATCAACGCGGCGGCCAGAATTGCCGAGACCGCCGGTCTGCGATGCCAGGCGGTGGAGCGCAGGTATGATTGGAGCACGTTTGCGGAATCGCAGGTCGACGTAGGAGCTGACAGGATAGTCAAATGTCCACGGTAAGAATCCCGCTGAGGCTGGCGGTATCTGCAAAGCGATCCCGATGAGCCACCTTAACTGCTCCACAAACCTTGGCTATTTCCGGATTGGATCATGGCCGCCGAAGGTGGACGGGCCACCCGATCTCGACGGTATCGGAAACCAGATCGGCCAGCGGCATCGGGATGCGGATACAGCCGTGCGAGTCAGGCTCAAGGGGCACTGTGCTGCTCCCATGGAGGGCGAACCCACCGTAAAAGTACAATGGCCTGTACATGTATCCAGTCGGGACCGTCTCCCAGCCCTCCACAATCCGGTAGACCTCATAGTCCCCTGTCGGGGTTGTGGCGTAGCGACAACGCCCCTCCGAGCAGTAGTACCGGCCAGATCCTGAAGAGATGTGGGTGAGGATGGCTAGTTCGCCGTCCTTGTATACCTGCATTAGCTGGGCACTCAGGTCGACCTCGACACGGTTGTCATCCCCGTTGGGTAACAGTGGGGTTGGCTCCTTCGGGTTCTGTAGCGCCTGGAGCATCGCGGCGTTGATGGTTTCGCCGATTTCGAGGCCCTGCACCTTCTGGAAGGTCCACACGGCGGGGATCATTTCGTCATCGTAGATTCCGCTGATCTCCCCGTGGTAATAGTGAAGCTTCGTTAGCATCTTCTGTACGGCGGTGACATCGTCGCCTTCGTCCCCGGTCTTGATATCCCGGACGCTCACAGGAGCCGGCCGAGCTGCACCTGTCTCCAAGTGCTTCGCTAGCCCAGGCGGGGCTGTCGAGACTTTGGCAGAGGCGGACAGCGCGGGCTGCATGGCGAAGGCCGTCTGTGGGGCGAGCAGAAAAACGGCGGCCACTAGGGGTACGACCCAAAGAAAGTACTTCATGCAGGGTCCTTTCACGGGCTGGTAGAGAGGCTCGACCCACGGCGCGATGGTCTTTGCGGGGTCGGGCGGGAGGTAGAGTCGTAAGCATGCACAAGGCATACGCAAAGACCCAAAACTACTGAAGCGTTGGACGCGGCTGCCGGTGGCGCGTGGTTTCGCTTAGCCCAACCGCGCACTGACCGCGCGGCATGATCGCGCCCGAGATCCGTATCGCGTAAGCCAATAGGGAGCCGGGTATGGCTTTTTTGCATTGCTACATGGCAGATAAAGGGATCGCCGGAAAATCTGGATTAGAGGGAGGCGGCAGCCGTCATTAGGAACTGTCTGTGTCCGCGATCCATGGAAAGCTTCCTGACGATCTGAAATCGTGAGGCCGAGTCCTGCGCGTTGACCGCAGTGGAGGGGGCGAACCGATGACGATAACGCCCTGGAGTCCGGTGGGTCGACCTGCCTGATTGATCGCGGCGCGATCGACACAACGGTGCGACGGGACGACAGCCAGATCCAGCGCTGACGACGAAATGTCGCAGACGAACCTGGAATCGAGCATTCTCAGGGGCATGACCTCAGATAATTCGCGCAGGCTACACTTCGCGAGCCCACGATGAGCTGAGTTGGGCCGATTGGCTGTGAAGTTCATGCGGATGGATGCTGTCGCCGCTGTGCTCAGTACCATGCGGCGAGTTGGCATTAAATGTGTCGCAGACGGGACGACTTGAAACTGCTCGCGAGCCGCTAGTGTATTGAGTCAATAATTCTTCGGAGGTCCTTCCCGGGCTTTCGCCGGTGGGGGACGGCGACGATGTTGCCGGCGCCTTGGTAGCCCCGGTCCGCGACGACGGGAAGGCCGAGGCGGACGCAGGTGGCGATGATTCTGTGCCGGCGGGCGGCGGTCAGGTCGTGGGTGCGGCCAGGCAGGGCGGGCGAGATCCAACCAAGGTTCCGTCCGGGCGGTGATGACCTGCAGGTTCACCCCGTGTCTGCGGTGCTTGCCCGAGTAGTCCGCTCGCCCGTCGCCGGTTGGGTTGCACTCGGCGAAGGTTCCGTCGAGCAGGACATAGCGGGTGTCGGTCGCTCTCAGGGCCGCGGTCAGTCCCGGTGCGAGAGCGGCCAGATGCTCCACCACGGCGTGGACGTGGGCGTGCGCGGTCCCAGGGCTGCTACCGAATCCGGCGGCGAGCTGTCTGAGGGTGTCGTTCTTGCGCAGGTACACGAGCAGGGCTAATTCATTGTCGTGTTGATCTTGCTGCGTCGCAGGTCGGGGGTAGTCCGAGGAGGTCGAGCGGGCGGGGGAACGGAGTGTAGGAGACTTCTCGGATTCCGGCGGCGATGTTGTGGTGGCCTGCGTCGCGGAGTGTGTTGATCGCGAGGTTGCGGAGGGTGGCCATGTTCTCCGGTCCGTGTCCGGTGCGGATCTTGGAGGCGTCCTCCGCGAAGGTCGTGTCCCTGATGTGGTGGACGGCCTCGATGCCCCATTGGGCCCTGGCGATACGACCGATGAGCTGGGGCGATGCCTCGGAGGACGTCATGTCGGTGATGGCGTGGATGGTTTGTCGGGTGACACGGCCGGTCTTCAGTGGGCGTTAAGTCCGGTATTCCTCGGTTCGTGATCACCCGATCGTGGGGCTGATCGCCGACCGAGATGTCTGGTGGGCATGTCCATGCTG
>NZ_JBIAJH010000112.1:0-5800 GCF_042871845.1 Streptomyces sp. NPDC005533
GCCGACGCTACCGAACAAGGAATCCACCGCATCAACACCAACCCCCAACTGCCATGGTCATTCCTCACCCACACCGGCCTGAGCATCCACCCACCAACCCCACCGAACTTACGAAAAGATCAGTAGTAGGAACCGGCCTGGCATCCAGCCCTGAAAAGCGTCCCACTGAGCTCAGTGAACGTCTTTCATATCACGACGCCAACGACGGAGGCTTGGCCATGTCACCTCACCCCGCTGACCTGCCTTTCACCCATAGAGACAGGATGAAGGACGGTCAGTGGCATCTTCGAATCCCTACCCCGTTGAGTTATCGAAGCTGGCGCCAAGGACGGTCGAGGCGAGGTTGCAGGGCCTTGATGTCCCGCCAGTCACCGAGGGCGAATAGGGTTAACCCGGTTAAGACGGTCGATTGCAAGTCTCCATCAGTCGGCACGTTGCCCAGCATGGCTCTCGAAGTTCGGCTGCTTCGGCAGAGGCATCGCCTGTTCGGCCCAAATGATCTTGCCGACGGCTGTATAGCGGGTGCCCCACTGCTGGGTTGTCTGCGCGACGATGAAGAGGCCCCGTCCCCCCTCGTCGTCACCCGCGGCGTGCCGCATGTGCGGCGATGTGTGGCCGCTGTCGGACACCTCACAGATGAGTGTCTGGTCGCGGATCAGACGTACGTGGATGGGGCCAGCTGGGGCGTACCGGATTGCGTTGGTTACCAGTTCACTGACCACGAGCTCGGTTGTGAAGGCCAGGTCGTCGAGCCCCCAGGCGCGGACCTGGGCGGACGCCGCCGCCCGTGCATGGCCGACGGCTTCAGGGTTAGCGGTCAGCTCCCACGAGACCACCTGGTGCCGGCCGAGGATGCGGGTACGAACCAGCAGCAGTGCCGCGTCGTCGCCGGCGGGCCTCGGGAGCAGAGCCCCGACCGCCTCGTCGCACATGTCATCTAGGGAACGCGTCGTCGTGCTCAGGACCGTGCTAAGAATGTCCAGTTGATCATCCAAGTCGCGGTCTCGGCCTTGCACGAGTCCGTCTGTGAACAAGGCGAGCAGGCTGCCTGGACGGAGAGCCAATTCCGCAGACTCGAAGGGCAGGCTGCCCATTCCAAGCGGTGGAGCCAACGGAAGCTCGGGAAAAGTCACCGTGCCGTTGTCCGGGTCGACCACCGCCGGCGGGGGATGCCCAGCCCGAGCCATCGTGCACGTGCCCGACACTGGATCATACACGGCGTATAGGCACGTAACACCAAGGGCCTCGTCTTCTGGTAGCTCCTCGCCCTCGACACGCACGGTGGTCAGCTCGTCGCGGCTCTGAGTGACGAGGTCATCTAGACGGGCGAGGAGCTCATCAGGGGCGAGGTCCATACGGGCCAGGACGCGAACGCTCGTGCGTAGGCGCCCCATGGTCGCGGCGGCGCCTAGGCCGTGCCCGACCACGTCTCCCACAACCAGGCCCACCCGGGCTCCGGACAGGGCGATGACGTCGAACCAGTCACCGCCCACTCCGGCTCGGCTGTCAGCAGGAAGATAACGGTACGCCAGCTCTACAGCGGACAGCGGTGGCACGAGCCTGGGTAGCAGGCTGCGCTGAAGCAGGAGGGCAGTGGCGTGCTCCAGGGTGTAGCGGCGGGCATTGTCGGCGCACACCGCGAGCCGGGCCACGAGTTCCTCTGCCACGGCCAGTTCACCGTCGTCGAAGGGGTTGGTGCGATGTCTCCAGGCGAAGGACACGATGCCAAGGTCGGTTCCTTCGTTGCGGAGCGGGACGGTCAGCAGCCCGGGTCCTGGAACCGCCGATGCAATGACAGATGCGCAGTCACCGACGGAGGGGGCGGCTTGTGCGGTGGAGTGCTCCTCGGGAGGCCAAACCCGTACAGTCCGGGTGCCAGGCATGACCACGGGGCCCGACGGATCGCTGTGGAGCACCGTTTCGAGCAGGTCCACCGTGACCGCATCAGCGAACCACGGGGTGGCCACGGCGGCGAACTCCCGGGCCGTTCGGCTCATGTCGAGAGTCGTGCCCATAGTCCTGGCAGCCCGGACCAAGAGGTCCAGACGCTGTTGAGCGAGGTAGCGCTCCGTAACGTCGACCGACTCCTCGCACACGCCTAGCGCTGATCCAGACTGATCTTCCAGACGATAATACGAGCATGACCATACGTGGTCGCGGTTCCTGTCGGAGGGAGGGCGGCCCTGATAGTGCAAGTCGAAAACGGACTCTCCAGTGGCCAGCACGTGACTCATGACCTCTTCCAGTGTGCCAGGCATACCGGGGGAGAGGATCACGCCGTGTGTGACCATGTCATCTGGGCCGACTCCTACGTAATCGGCGTCTTTGTAGAGCGCAGCATTTTCCCATACGACGCGCAGCTGGGAGTCGTAAATTGCCAGCCCGATTGGCGACTGGGTAGCCAGCCCGCGCAGCATCGACCGCAGCGCGCTCCACTCCTCAGCCTCCTTGGCGTTGGCCATGGCGAGGAGGCGCACCGGTGGTGTCCCGCCGCTGCCGGCAACGCCGCCATCGGGTGACAGGGCGACGACGCTCACCTCGGCCAGCGCGCTTTGCCCATCCCGGCGGCGCAGCCACAGCGCGCGGTGCACGCCCGGCAGGAGGTCGGGCGCCGGGCTGTCGCTCAGGAGCTCGGCAAACTCCCGGCCTAGCATTTCGGACGCCTCGTACCCCAGCAGCTTTGTGGCCGACGGGCTCCAGCCCATTACCCGGCTCTCACCGTCGAGAACGGCCACGGCCGCCCGTGATACATCGAAAGGGTTCTGCAGTTCACCGAACCCCGGGATCGCGCTCACCACCCCTTCCCCTGCCGTGCGGGCCAGCGTATGACTGGGAGCTGGGCGACGCCACAAGATTGTGCGGTGGTCTCACCAACCCCGCCCACGGTGGGCCGGCCTGCAATATGCGAGCTACGGGACGCGTCCCGGTCTCGCTCCCTGTCGGGCAACCACCGCTGAGTGATGACCACCGGACTGCTCGCACTCGAAGCGGGGAGACAGTTCGCGCCTGCCTCGGAAGCGGGCGGAGGCACGCGCTCCGCGAAGGCCGACACGTACCGGCGCTGCTCGCTTCCGGCGCCCCAGTCCTCGGGGCTGGGTCTGAGCCGAGCGCAGCGCCGCACGCCCAGGTCGGCGTCGTCTGGCCTCAAAGTCACCCCTTTCTCAGGTCACAGAGCCAGGATGCCCCTCCCCGTGCGATTGCCGCATCCGGACAGTGAACGGGAGCCCGGTGCCACGCCGTGGCACCGGGCTCCCGTTACTAGCAGGGCAGAGTGGCCGCGCCGGAGCGGCTCGTTCCTGGACGCGCCGCCTCGGTCGCGGAAGTCAGCCTCGATCATCTTCGGGGGATCAACGACCAACCTCGTCGAAGGTTCAGGGGCCGGACGGCAGTACACACGGGGCATCGTGCTGGCTCACCCGTAGAAACCACTGGGGCCCGCATTCCGGTTCCGCAGAGTCGTTTCATTCACATGACGCGCACCATTCCAGCTCTTGGCGGTGGACGCTCTGCGTCTGCACACAACGGTGGATCCAACACCTCATCAGTTGGGTCCCCGTTTTCGGAACGGCTCCTGCTTGGACAGCAGGGCTTGAGGTCTATGGACGGTTGGCGAGGGCGGACTGCTGCAGCAGTCTAGGAATCGGATCCGTTGGCATGTTCCGAGAGCGGCGCCCTTCGGGCGTGATTAGGCTTGCCTTCGGCGAGGTTGCTTGCCCAACCACGAGAGAGCGCGCTTGCTGGTCTACATGATTGATCATCTGTCTGACGATGTGCGTAAGAGCGCGTTACGAGGACTGCTCCTCTTGTTGCTCTGCTGTGGCCTGACTGGATGCTCCTTCGGCAGCGAGAGCACTGATCAGAAGCCATCTCGCCCATATCATGTTTCCATTCCAGATCTCATCCCCACCGAGTACCCAGACAGCCGCATCGCCCAATATGCTCAGAACGCGCGAGAGAGCCTGACTAAAGTCAAGATTTCATGCGCTGAGACAGTCCGTGATGCCTCAGCTGCCATTACGGTAGCCAAAGAAAATTCCTCTGTGGATGCAAGGTATCTCACCTTAGCTAAGGATTCTCTAGTTAAGGTGCAAGACGCAGATACGCGGGCGAAAGACTCGGTCGTTGGAGCTGCAGAGGCCCCAAATTTTCAGACAGCTGCGCAATATGCTATGCAGGCTGACATCTCAGAGAAAACAGCCCGAGAGGCTGCGCTCAGTGCCCGTGCTGCGCTTGTCGGTGCGTGCTTTGCTGTCAGGCATTCATCTTGCGAATCGATCTCCTGAAGGTTGCAGTGTTAAAGTTATTTCAATTTGCAGACTTCCGGAATTTAGTGATTGACCACCCGTAGAAATAGAAGAGCCATCTCCGTAATGTAGAGCATGGCAGAAGAAGCAGTGGCAGCCAGGCCTTTATGGATAGCCGACTTCAAGGACGAGACCGTCGAGCTGGGCTGCAAGGAGACCCGTTTTGGCCAAGAAAGCCAAAAACTTTCGAGCTAGCGAGACCAACCATAGATGGCCTAGGTCGAGGAAAGTCGTCAGCTCCAGTACTGCAACAGTCTTTGGGGTGACGGTTGGCTGGATTGGGCGGTGCGCGGCCGCGTTGTTTGCAGTGGCTGGTGCAGGCTTGGTGATGCCTCCGACGCCGCCAGTACAGGAATGCTGGACGGGAGCGGGGCGGCGGCAAGTGAGGCGGTGCAACAGATGAGGAGTTCACGCAGGCTGAGCGGGAGGAGGGTAGAGGATTCGTTTCTCCGTTACCCGCCTCGAGTTCGCATGCCCGCAGGAGTGTCGGGCTGGCGTGAGCGGCCACGGCGAGGGTTGGCGGTGCGAGGTCTCCCAACGATGACGGTGGCAGGAGACTGGAGGGAATTGGAATGACCGGAGGCATCGCGGTGGGGCCGGACCGTGAACTGGCTGGCGGAGGCCGTACAACGATTTCTAGCGGTGTGGTGGAGAAGGTTGCGGGGCTCGCTGCTCGCGAGGTGGAGGGTGTATACGCTCTGGGGAGCAGTCTGACCCGGGCCTTCGGCGTAGTTCGCGACAGGGTTCCTGGCGGGGCGAGGTCGGCTGTCTCCCGCGGTGTTAAGGCGGAGGTGGGTGAGCGGCAGGCTGCGCTTGAGCTGGAGATCGTCATCGACTATGGGGTGTCCATCGGCGAGGTTGCGCTGGCGATCCGGGAGGAGGTGATCTCGGCAGTCGAGGGTGTGACAGGCCTGGAAGTGGTCGAGGTCAACATTGCCGTCACTGATGTCAAGCTGCCCAACGATGATGGACTGCTGATTCTGGGGGGCGAGCCGCGGAGAGCCGGCTCGAGTGACCCTCACGGCGAGGAGGAGCACGCATGACCATGGCGGTGGCCGGCCAGGCGGCTGGCATGGCACTCGGCTTCGCGGCGTATTTCGGCGGCTTCGCCGCCTTTCTGCTGGTGGCCGCACTCGGCGCGCTCGGCTTCGTATCGGGTCGACTGTTAGACAAGGAATTGCAGTCCAGTGACACACCCCGGCCGCGCGATGATCGGCGACAGTGATCCCTGAGCACACCCAGCCGCTATCGCTGAGGCTTGCCGGTGCGCCTGACCGGGGTGCAGCCAGGGTCGCCGCGAAAGAGGCATTGTGACGACGCTGTTCACGTGATGAGTGAGGTATGAGCAGAGGCACGCCAGGTTGCGACTACGAGCGTGGTATCAGCGCACCCGCTGGCGACTGAGCTTTTTTAGCGGTGAGTCTCCAGGGTGAGGATGGCTCTGCTGATTGACGTGAGTCTGTTCGGGCTGAGGCGAGCTTTACGGAGGACACGCC
>NZ_JBIAJH010000113.1:0-5640 GCF_042871845.1 Streptomyces sp. NPDC005533
TTGAGCGGTGACACCTCGCTCAACAGCCTTGGGGCTCTGTCCGTTCCATCGAGCACCCCACCGTCACCCGATCAGTGGCCACTCTGAAAAGGCTCCGTGCCCTGGGACCGGATGGGGAGAGCATGGCGGGACCGGCTGCGGCACGGGCAGCGGGCTGTATGCCGCAGGCGCAGCGGATTCTGGCATCGTTGGCGTAGGCCGCCCCGGTCGGCAGGCGGTGGCCCGGCGCAGCCTTGCCCGGGGACTGGGGGCGGCCACAGCGGCTCTCATCACTCTGTCTGGGTGGGGCTCATACCAGGCCCAGCGCGTCAACTTCAGGCCCCGCCCTGTGGAGGGGTGCAATGAGTCCCGCAGGGAGCCGCCTTCGGACGGGCCGCTCCCGCCCCCCCGTGGTGCTGCCGGCCGAGGGCAGGATTCCCGGCTGCCGTCGCACGTCGTCGGGCACCGCCCCGGCCGGCAGCGGCCCCCCTGCCGGTGGCCGGCGGAGGAAGATCCGGTCTCCTGGCCAGACGGCTGTCCGCGGGCCGGGTACCGGCTTGCCTGAGTTCTGGTGGGCGGTCGCCAGTCTTTCGGTATGCCCGAGCATGGTTCGTGGCCCTCCCTGTCGTTGTCCTTGATCCGTTCGTCCAGGGCCAGCAGCTGGTGGGCGAGGCCAGGGACGAGTTGGGCGGGCCCGTTTCTCGCCGGGCAGCGCGATCTGCTGAGACTGGGCGGCCTCCTCGGCCTTGGCCGCGGTGGTGTCGGTGCTACGGATCTTTCGGCGTTCCAGCCATGTCATCAGCCGTTTCGCACCGATACGGCGCAGGGCGGCCGGGGTCTGGTACTCGGTCAGCAGGACGACAGGGCCCTTCGCCGCAGAGTAGTCAAAAGCCCGCTCCAGGGCCGGGCAAATACCGACCAGCAGGTCCCGGAGACGGTTGATCAGTCGCACGCGGTCGGCGATGGGATCGGCCCGGTAGCGCGTCAGGAGGCGGCGGGTGGAGGCGGTCTCCGGCGGCATGTCCAGCAGGGTGAAGTCCTTGGGGCTCATACGGGCTTGGTCGGCGGTGACCCGGGCGTCGCGTGCGTCGGTCTTGCCCTCGCCTCGTAGGCGTCCGACATGCGGTTGACTGTGCGGCCCGGCACGTAGACGACCCTGCTGGACCTTGCGAGACCAGCAGAGCCAGCAGCAGGGACGAAGAGTGGCCGGAGATGCCCACCGCCCACCGCACCGGCGCCTCAACGGGCAACAACCGCCCCGATGCGCGGCAGCCGTACACCGCCTCGGGCGTCATGCCGGGCAGCGCGGGCCCTCTGTATATGGCAAATGACCTTCAGGCCCCTGCGCTTGTAATGGTCGTGAAGGGTAGCTGTTTCGATACCACCTGCCGCCGAAAGCTGTGGATTGCAGTCGGAATCGGCTGCCTCTCGCACCGCAATGGCGGTGCCTGGTGTGAGGAGCGGATTCTATTTTTTTCGCAGAGCGGAGATTCTCGTGGTCAGACAGGGCAGGCGGCAGTCCTCAAAGTGCGGATGGACCGAGAAAGGCAAGCGGGCGCGATTGCGGGCGAAGGCCCCAGTGGCGCCCCCGGACGGGCAGGCTGGTCCTGCCCTGACGGCAATCGCATCGCCCTTTGTCCCGGTTACACCACCCCAGGGGGCGGTGTCTATCTGGGGGGTTCTGGGCCGTCGTCTCGCGGTGGCGGCGGGCGCAGGCGCGGTCCTCCTCACGACGGCGGTCCACCCTGCAGGCGCCGACACGGTGCACACATACCCCGACGACGACACATGGGCTGCCCCCGTCTCCCTGAGGGCGAGCGCCGTCAACACCACCGACAAGGTCTTCGTGGACGGCTACGGCCGTGAGGTGGTGCTGCGTGGTTACGCGGTGTCAGGATCCACCAAGCTCAAGGAAAGCGGCATGCTGCCTTTCCGTAGTACCGCGGACGCCACCGAATCCTTTAAGGCTATGAAGAATATGGCGGGGTCGAATGTCGTGCGTTTCCAGATCCTGTGGGAGGGTACGGAGCCCACTCGGGGAACGATAAATACGGAGTACTTGGACAAAGCAGTCGCGCAAATCAAAGAGGCCACCTCACTCGGGCTGCGCGTGATCGTGGAGTTTCACCAGGACCTCATGGCCCGAGCGTTGTTCCCTGAGGGTTCGGACACCACCGGTGAGGGCATGCCGGACTGGGTGGTCGACGGGCTTGGCCTGCGAGGCAAGGCAAAATGTAACACCGGAAGTCTTATCTGCCCAGGCAAATGGGCGCAATATCAGCAGACGGACGAGGCCGGGGTGCGGCCCGCCGCCCGAGCATTCTGGAGCAACCAGTTAGTAACGGCAAAGGACGGAACTAAGTTCCGGGTCCAAGATGCTTTTGTCAAACACGCCGCCAAGGTTTTGGCATATTTGCAATCCCGGCTGCAGCTGTCCGCGGGCAGCTGGAACCGGATCGTGGGATTCGAACCGGCGAACGAACCATTCGACGGTGAGGATATGAAGGGGGTGGGTAAGGCGCAGCAGTGGGACGAGGAAAAGCTGTGGCCGTTCTATCGAAAAATCCGGACCGCAATGAACGATAACGGGTGGAAGAACAAGCTCTTGTTCGCCGAACCCAACGTATTCTGGAACAGTGAGCAATCAATATTCGCGCCAGCGCTGGGCACTCACCCCGACCCGAAGAAAACCGGAAAGATCGTCTTCACGCCGCACTACTACAACACCGCCCGCCAGAATTTTCTCCTCACTTCATTATTGGGCAGCGCCGTAACCGGTGAATACCTGGCCGCGTTCGATAGTATTCGCGCGGCTGCCCGCGATTGGGGCAGCCCCGCCTTTGTCTCCGAGTTCGGAGCCTTTGTGGAGAAGGACGGTAAACTTGACACGGCGCGCATACTCGCCGGCATGTACCAGGGTATGAACTCGGGGCAAACCGTCAGCGGCGACACTCTCGACGACTACCAGCCCGTGCTCTCCGGCACCCAGTGGCACTGGGACATCTACCACGACCGCCACAAAGACGACAACCCGGGCGGAGTGGAGAATGACGGCTGGAACGGTGAGGACCATTCCGTCATCGAGCGTGACGACAACGGCAAGATTACACCGGTGATCGACAGTAATCTCATTGGCCAGGCCTATCCGCAGGCCGTCCAGGGAAGCCTGCTCAACTTCCAGTACAACGCCCGCCCGTCCGATGCCACCTCGACCGCCCTTAACTGGCTCAAACTGTGCCCCGGCGACGGCCTGAAATGCTACTTCGACACCAATAGATTCATCTTCCAGGCCTGGAAGGGGCGCAACAGTAACGCGCCCACCCAGACATTCCTGCCCAGCCAATTCAACCCTGCCAACACCACGATCATCACTGACACAGGAATCTACAAAGCAACCGACCTGTCCGCCACGCCAGCCACGACGGGCAAATCCAACGAGGTCCTCCTGCGCCCCGAACCGCACACCACCAACGCCGGACGGCAGTTGTCATACTGGACCGACCCGACATCTACCGGAACCGACGCAGAAACCCGGCACTTCCTCTTCGTCCTCCCCAACACCGTCAACACATTGACAGCACTGGGACACGACACCGAAGCCAAGAGGCAGACGTTCCTCAAAGAAATCCAGGACAAACTGAAGACCTCCGTGAATAACAAAACCAACCCTGTTCGACTGGCACGGACTGATGCGCGATTCCTCAAGATTCGCCTAAAGTCAGCCGTGGATCGCTGCGTGACTTTCGTCGACGGTTCATGGTACGACGGTAACAATATTATCGTCGACAACTATTCCTGCGGCACAACCGACTACAACACTGCTGAGAAATGGCTTTTCGCTGATAATGGTCAACTGCAAGCAGGTGACGGAGATGCAACGTACTGCGCCACAGCCGTGCCTGATGAGGAGCCCTCCATCACCGCCGGCCTTTACTTGCGCCGCTGCGACGGCAGCGGCAACGAAAGTCCACGGGAAAGCTCTCAGTGGCGGAGATACTCGGATGACACCATCCACATTTACACCATCTCCGGCAAGGACAGTGGGCGCTGCCTGACCGCACCGGCGGAAAATGAGGGACGCGCTTTCGTCCAGGGCTGCACCCCGGGAGAAGCCCGGCAGCAGTGGGAGTTCTTCCCCTATAGCGGGTGATATGGAGAAATTATCTGCAGGCGGAGCCTCCGGGGGATGTGCGGGATGGAGGTCTGCCGCACGTCCGCCTCGATGGATTCCGCCGGTTGCTACCCTGAAGAACGCTCGATAATGGCGGGCCGCGAACCGGATCGGTTCGCGGCCCGCCAGTCATAGGGGGGACCCCGAGCTTTTCCATCTGCAGCGCCTGCGAGTGAGGTGGGTGGCAGAGTGTTGACGGGGCTGACTGTGCAGTCCCAGCTCATCCCTGACGTTGTTGGTGCTGGACTTGCATGACGGTTTCGGGAGATTCCGCATTCAAGGGGTGTCCAGGTTGCAGTGGCCGCGCCGGCATCCGTGTCGCCTGTCCGGCTGCTGCCCTTGGTTGGGCGGGGTGGCCTGCCCGAATGCTGGCCACCACGGCCCTCGGTCCGGCTGCGTTGGGTGGGGTCAAGTTGGCTGTGGGCAGGGGTGCCGCCTGAGTCCTATCGGTGGTCGCGAATGACTTGAGAGGGATGTAAGCAGGCCCGCCAGGCGGAGCAGGCCGCCGAGGCACAGGGCGGGCGTCGACCGTCAGCCGCGAGTTGCGCCGCAACGGCCGCCGTCATGGCAACGGCGTCTACGACGCCGACCTAGCCCACCAGTGATCCTGGGAGCGGTTCCGGCGGCCGCGGGCGAGTGAAGCTGGCGAGGTCTGGGACAAGCTCCATCGAATGGAGCCCCGAACAGCTCGCCGCACACCCTCGTGCCCTCTGGCCCAAACGGCACCTGCGCCACGAGGCCATCCACCGCTCCCTCTACCAGGGCATCAGAGCCGGCCTGAACAGGACTTTGATCAAGCGACTCCGCACCAGCCGGCCCCTGCGCAAACGGCGCAGACGCGCCGAGAACAGCCACCAGCCCACCAGGCAACGCGAACGTGCGATGAAAGGCTTCCGCTCACCCCAAGCCGCCCAGAGGTTCTTGTCCGCGTTCAGCGGCATCTCACCCCACTTCCGGCCCCCACGCCACCCGATGACTGCCGTCGGCCACCGCTTCGAGAAACTTGTCCGCTTCACCATCTGGGAGCGCGTCACCGCCGGCATCGGTCTACCCACAGGAGCCTGAACCCAAGCGCCAGCAAGGGTCCGCCACACCCCCACACGCCAACAGACGATCACACCCCAACAACGTGACAGCACCCCGAGATGGCCCGTCATCTCGCCCTCGAGAGCAGACTCCAGCAGCCGCTTCGTCAGCTGCTGGAGCAGCCCGCCCTCACCCGTCAGCCACAGGCCCTCGGCCTGCGCCCGGGCCACGAGCTCGTTCAGGAACCGGTCACCCACGCCCGCCGACACCGCCTCCACCTCGAACGGTGTCGCTATGTTCTCACTGAGCCTTTTCAGAGTGGCCATTGATCGGGTGACGGTGGGGTGCTCGATGGAACGGACAGAGCCTCAAGGCTGTTGAGCGAGGTGTCACCGCTCAACTCTTCAGCCTTGGGGCTCTGTTGGTTCCCTATCGTGCCGTACTCGATGTCCCGCACGCGCTCG
>NZ_JBIAJH010000114.1:0-5591 GCF_042871845.1 Streptomyces sp. NPDC005533
CCAACGTCCACAGATCGGCCTCGCAGCCGTGGGCCTGGGCACCCCGCTCCAACGCGTTCCGCACCAGTCCCACCTGGGTGTCGTCCAGCTTCGGCTGGCGACCAGATGCCGGCCGTCGCCGCAGTGCTTGAGCTCCGCCGTTCTCCCATGTTCGTCTCCACCGCCACACACTCTCGGCATGGACCCCCACCATCCCCGCGATCTCGGCGTTCGAGCAGCCCTGCCCGAACAACTCGACCGCACGAACACGGCGACCCTCCGCCAACCCAGGCCGCATCAAAGGAGGAACAGACCACCCAAAAACCGTGGACGAAGGTTGAGACGACACGACAAAAGACTCTCACCCACCCACCACACCCACCACACCCACCGAACTTAAAAAAGATCAGTGAGCTTTTTCAACTTGGGATTCAGGTGAGCGCCCCAGGGTGCTATGACCTGCAGAGATGGCGGAGACCCATCACCCGATCGGTGGGCGAGTTGAAAAGGCTCAGTAAGGCCGCCTCTTTCGGATCTTGCCGGGGCCCGCGGCGCCTGGCACCGCACCTGGCCGCGTTGTCGGAGCGACCAAGTACGTCCAGTACACGGGCGCCTATCCGCCTTGCCATCCACGGCACAACCACCGCGGGCAGGGCCGACGAGATTCGAAAGAGACGACTAATTTCCCCAGCGGATCACCCGCCACCTCGCCCGCACCCGTCCCAGTGAGCCGGCCATGAATCTGTGCCCCGAAACCCTCAACCGAGCTGTCTACCGGCCAAAGACCGTCGTCCAGACCTGCTTGGTTCACCAGTCGCGGGCCTCGTTCCGCTACGCGGGCCGGACAGGACTGGGACAACATCGCGGCGTTGAAGCCGGTCCATGTCGCGCCGACCGGGCACCAGCCGGTTCCTGAAGTTTGCGAGGAATGGAGCACCAAGTATCCGGCGATCACCCGGCTTTGGAAACGCCGGGCCGAGTTCACCGTTCCTGCAGTTCGACGCAGAGATCCGCCGAATCGTCTGCACAACCAACGGGCTCCGTAGTCTTCTCACCCGCCGTGAACCGATCGTCAGCCTGAAGCTGGATCCCTTCACGAAACGCCCGACGCTCAGCGGTCAGGCCCCGCCCTCTGGAAACCTCTCCCTAACGGCATACCGCAGGGATCATGAACTATCGTTACCCGATGACAACCCGAAAAACCTAAGTAACCGGTGCCGAAGTAGCTGAGGACGACGTCTGTGGGCATAGGGGAGTACGTTGACACAGTGTGCCCCGCGATGTGAAGGACAGCGGCGGCCTGGCTCCTTCCGGAGGCTCTCGGGTATGACGCCAAGCTGCCAGCTGCGCGATGGCTCGGCTGGCACACAGCACGGCCGCACGCTGTCGCACACCAACCTGTACTTGACAGAGAGTGCTTGGGGACCTGCCCGCCCGAAGCACGGTGCCGATCTGGCGGCCGTACGCTTGGGAATCACTGAGGTGAGCCCAGCATGGTGAGGTAACGGCCCGGCGCGTCGGGAGCGACTGCGTTCCGGTCTACCAACACACTGAGGCAGTGGTAAGCCAGGTCGGTCGAGCCGTACACATGGTGTGCGACCAGAGCCAGCTGCTTGACCTGCTCGTCGGTCATGGACTCGGGGTTCCCAAAGTCGCGCACATACACGACATCGGTTTCCAGGAGTTGGTGCTGGGGCCGACGGAAGTTGCCCCCGAAGACCACGGGAGCGATGGGCCACAGCTTGAGTCCCACGAAGGCGTGCGGGATGAAGCCTTGGTGGCGCAGTTCCTGATCCACGTCGCCGAACGCGGGCTGGCCCTCGTACAGCGGAACAAAGGAGACCTCAGTGTGGATCGCTACGGCCTCGGCCAGCTTCTCTGGAGCACCCTGGAACACCATTAGTTCAGCGCCCTGAATGTCAATCTTCAGGAGGTCGAAGGCGGAGACCTCCTCGACGTCGTCCAGTCGGCGGGTGATGACTGGGATCTCTTCACGGATCCGCCCCCACTCGGTGAATCCGTTGAAGAGCCGGAGCCTCTTCGGGTCGGGCCGGAAGAGGCTGGTCATCCCGGAGGCAGTGGTGACACGAAGGGTGTGAGTGGCGCCGTCCCCGATAGCGTCGGGGAGATACGTCTCAAGCGGGCCCTTGTGGCGCTCTAGCGCCTCCAAGGCGTCGGGCTGGGGCTCGAAACCGGTCACGCGGCACAGACCGGCACGCAGCATGTCCCGGTACGGCGGGTCCCCATCGATCGGGTTGGCGCCAATATCGATGACATGAGTCTGTCGCGCGGGCTGCACGAGTGTGAGCACAGGCGACGCGATGGGGTTCGTGTCGTTGGGAGTTGTGATGGTCATGACTTCTTCATCCTCACGTCAGGCGACCACACGGTACGCCGCGCCCAGCTTCTGCTGGACGAACTCCATATTCCCGGCTACCCGCTCGCGCTCCTCGGCCGGGAGTTTCCCCTCGTTAAGCAGGCGCTCGCAGCACTGCAGAGACTCCTGGTACTCCCCGACCCAGGATGCGGCTACAGCAAGTTCGTCGAGCGCGCGCCATTCGTGCCACGAGAACTCCACGAACAGGATGTCCTTCGGGGAAGGGATGCGCACCGCCTGCTTGGCGAACAAGTAGGCCAGGGGCCAGCGCTCCTTAAGACGACAGATACGGGCGAGGTCGCCGATCGCCTCGGCCCGCGTGGGGCGGCTCTCGTAGGCCCGCAGGTAGCGGTCCATCACCTCGGCTGTCGACCGGCCCAGGCTCGCGGCTAGCCGTGCGGCGTAGAGCTGTGCGCAATAGGTCTCTTCAACGAAACCGGCCATGCCCGCCCGACGGTCGTAGGCAGTGAGAGATTTCTCCGGCTCCTCCGCGTCTCGCCAGCTCTGGGCCAGATAGAACACGTATCGGGCGTTCTCTGGTTCTTCGACCAACCCCTGTTCGAGAATCTCCGCGTCCCGCAGGTATTTCTGCCGCATTCCGTTCTCCCGGAGGCGGGCGCCACCGCCGACTGTGAGGATATTGGCCCCTTCGAGCATGCCGAGGCTGTAGTGGGTACCGCATTCGATGTACTCGTGGAGGACGCCGACATACCGCCAGGGCAGCCGGGTGGAAACCAGGGCCGGCCGCCAGTGGATGATCGGTCCGTCATGCAAAGCGACCCGATAGGCGTCGAGGGTCAGATCCGGCATCTGGAACCCAGGCTGTACCTGCATCAAGTCGTCGGCGTCGATGAACAAGAGATAATCGGCGCTGGGGCGGGCGAGTTCGATTGCTTCCGTACGGCTGACGCCGAAACCCTTCCACGGACGCTCATACAAAATCCCGGGCAGATCATTAAAGCAGTCCCGTACGACGTCCTGAGTACCGTCCGTCGAGCCTGTGTCCACGATCACCCAAGTGTCGATCAGCGGACGCAACGAGTCGAGACACCTCCGGATGGTTGGAGCCTCATTCTTTACGATCATGTTCAGACAGACTGTTGGTTTCAAGGTCCACCTGCTGCTGTTGCGCTGTCCATCCGAGTAGACAGCTGGGCCGTATCAAATATGTGACCTTAGTGACCACTTTGGAGGCCTTGTCCCAGGCTCGCCGGGGCCGAGCCAGGCGTGGCGCGGGGAAGCGCCGAACGATGCTTCCGTAATGGGCTTCAGATTGGCGCGCCGGCGCGATTGGCCCCGCGGCCAGTCGACCGTGGGCGTCAATCCGACAGCTACTGCTACCCGGCAGGAGCAGAGTGGCTGCAGCAACGACGTGGGCAGCAGGCATTTATACAACAGTTCATATCTGATATTACAGGGCAACTAGGCCCCTGGCCCCGCAAGGCCATCTACCGCTTCCCGGATGGCGAGCAAGCCGACGGCTTGCGATTGCCTAGGCGGCTTTATTCTAACTGAATTCTGATCCCGGTCATCTGATCGCCTCAGTACTTTTGTGTACTAGAAGCGATGCCGGCCCAGCACCTGCACCGCTTCCATTTACGGCAACCAATCGACGAGTCAGGGGGCCTTGACCGCGTGGCCCACCATCGAGTGAATGAACAACTGCGAGGAATGCGTGCTGTGGGATGGGCTGGTTGCAGTTTTTCTAGCTGTCGGGAGATCAGAATGAAGATTGGTGCCATGGCTGTTGCAGCCTGCTTGGCGGCGGGGGCGGTCCTGGGCGGCGCGAGCGCTGCGGTTGCCGATGCGGATGCGGATGCGTACGGGGCCGCTGCGGTTGCCGATGCGGATGCGTACGGGGCCGCTGCGGTTGCCGATGCGGATGCGTACGGGGCCGCTGCGGTTGCCGATGCGGATGCGGATGCGTACGGGGCCGCTGCGGTTGCCGACACGGGTGCGTACGGGGCCGCTCACGACTCACCTGGCGTCATCTCCGGCAACGTGGTTCAGGTTCCGGTCGACATTCCTGCCAATGTGTGCGGCAACAGCGTCGACCTCACCGCGCTGCTCGACCCAGCAGTCGGAAACACCTGCGTCAACGCCTGAGTGATAGCCCTAGACCTTGCTGCCGTCACGGGCAGCAACACTGGTCTCATGGTCGTGGCCCAGCTCCTGGCTGGGCCACGGCCAGCGGTCCTCGCTGAGCCCAGTGAAGGCTTTGCGTGAACCTGGAATCCAGACCGCCAGAGGCTCGACGGCTCGTCCACGTATCGGCAGGCTGCGGCCATATATACTCCAAAAAGCGCTGCAAGCTGCGGAAGTGTCTTGCTCTATTCGCCCTTCCAGAATCAGATGAAAAGGATCAATGGCGTCACGTTTCCTAACACTCCAGGATTCATCAGAGCCATAATTCAACAACGGGTATGAATGGCTCTATAGCGGGTTTTTCACAGTTCCTTAATCGCTGATGTCGGGATCTTCATGTCGTGGCGCAGAGCTTCCCATAGTTGGCTGGCATGGGGCTGGGAAAGAATGACGCGATTCGGGTCGATGCTGTCAAGGACGACTGGCAGTGTCACGGTCTCCGCGGTTTTGGCGCTGATGTCCTTGAGGGCCTCGGCAAAGTCGGCCAGTGCCGTGAGGGAGGCAAGATGGGAGTCCGTGGTGAGAGCCTTGGTTCCGACCCGAATAAGCTTGTAGAGGCGCGCAGGATCGTCGGCAGCGATCTGCTTCTTAATTTCTGTAAGCAGAGAGAGGATGAACTGCTGCTGCAGCCCGATTCGACCGAGGTCGCTGCCGTCCCTGTACCCGTAGCGAGTATGGACAAGTTTGAGCGCGTTTTCGCCATTCAGCTTGTGGGTGCCTGGCTCGAGGCTGCAGCCACGCCTGATGTCGTGGATGGCCTCGCCAGTGGTGAACGTGACACCCCCGAGGGCGTCGACGAGCCCCTTGAAGCCTAAGAAGTCGACCGCGATGAAGTGGTCGACACGGATACCGGACATCCGCTCCACCGTATTGACGACACATGCCGGACCGGCAACGTCGTAGATGGAGTTGAACAACACATGCCTAGCTGCAGGTAGGTCGTCCCCGTCGTTCCTGCTGCACTTGGGGCGGTCCACCAAGGTATCGCGAGGGATGCTACTGAGCTTGTAGTCGTGGTGTCGTCAGTGTGAGCCCCGTTCCGGTGAGGCAGCCGTCGATGATGTCGCTGCGGTATTGGATCTGGCGGAGG
>NZ_JBIAJH010000115.1:0-5516 GCF_042871845.1 Streptomyces sp. NPDC005533
AACATCACCCGCAGCCGCCTCGCACGCCTCACCCGCCAAGGCTTCCTCACCCAACCCGGACGAGGCCGCTACCAGAAACGGACTTAACAACCTCTAAGATCGCCGCCTTCTACAAAACCAGACGCATGCACAGCCGCGCCGGCGGACTCCCACCCGTGGAGTTCGAGCGCATGATCAACCAACAGCGAGCCCGAGCCCACCAGAGGGCCCAAGCCGCATAGATGCGCCTCTACGTCTCCAGGGGCTATCGGGTGACAGCCATACCCAGCACCCCTGGGTGCTCCAAGCCTACGAATGACCGGAGCGGCCTACGACGAACGGTATGGATGGGGTGAGAGGCTTCGACAATTGCTCAGGTCGCGAGCCCTCTGGGGCGCTGGCTGAGGTCCAACTCGAAGAAGCTCATTGAGCCTCCCCAAGTGGCTTGACACGACGTAACAGCCTCGGGGGAGCCGTCGCGACGACTCCGGCGGGATGCACGGGAGCCAGGAGCCGGGCCGACGACCACGCCGTGTGGCGCACCGCCGCCCGGCCCCCGCCGCAGCTGTCCGTCAGCCGCTGTTGCCGTCACAACCGTGAGTGTCCACGGCGGACTGCTATCCCGGTTACTAAATGGGCTCGATCATTCGACCCATGGAACCAGATCCCACTTCTGAGCAGAATCCGCCGGGTTGCACTTCACAATCGACATACCGGTCTCGCCGTCCGGAGTGGCGGAGTCCGAAGCAAGGCACCTCCCGGTGTCCAGGGGAGTGGTGTCGTTGGAGTATAGGTGGATGGTTTTGTCCGAGTAGGGCCGCCATTGCTGGCCGTCATGGCCGCACCCCCGCACAAGAGGAACGGCGCTCAAATAGATGAAAGGGACGAGGGTGGCGGGGGTCGCCTCACCGTCGCTGACGCAGAAGTCCCCACCCTTCGTATCGCCCACATACAGCGTACCGTCGGACAGGTAGTTGAAGGTGAATTCCTCCGAGGTGTTGCCGGTGCCGTCGCAGTAAAAATTGTTCAGGACAAGGTTGCTGTAAGCGGTTAGTGTAATAGACGGCCATATCCCGTCCTCGACGGTCAGGCAGTAATCCGGCGACGAGGCGAGTTTGATCGTTTTTGGCCCGGTCACGGTCACGGGCTCGGCCGTGGGCGTTTCCCACAGTTCCGAGGGATCCTTGGGGTCGCACGGCACAATCGCCATAGAGGTCACACCGGCCGGAGTGTCGGATTTCGAATCGAGGCACCTCCCGGTGTCCACGGGAGTAGGGTCGTCGGAGAATAGGTGGATGGTTCCGTCCGACATGATCCGCCATTGCTGGCCGCGAGGCTGATTGCACTTAGTCACAGAAGGACGGTCCTTAGCGCCAACGAGCTCCTCGCCGTTGGTGAGGCAGAATTTTCCGCCCTTGTCGTCGCCCACAAACAGCTTGCCGGTGTCCTTCTGGTAGGTGAACTCCTCCGCGGAATTGAGGCTGTAGCCATCGCAGTAATAGTTGTTGAGGACAAGCTCGCTGGATCCCAAAGCATGCGCCGTCGGCCATATCCCGTTCTCGACGGTCAGGCAGTAATCCGGCTGCGTGGCACGCCTGATCCTGCGAGGGGCTGTATCCCCCACGATTGTGGGCCCAGCGGTCCAGATCCTCACGGCGTCCAGCCTGAACCAGGGTTTCGCCGACCCGGTGACGCTCTTGTTGGTGAGTGTCAGTGTGTGCAGCGTGTTGGCGTCGAGGTCGCGGATGCTGAAGATGTCCTGGAAATCCTGTCGGGTCGCCGCGTATGTGGAGATTGTCTTCTTTCCGGCGGGGACGGTGAAGTTGGCAGTAACTCCTATGGTGTCGCTGTCGGGGGCCAGGGGGCCGACGACGTCGATGCCGGTGCCGTAGAAGGAGATCGTTACCTTGTTTCCATTCATTTCGGTGGCGTAGACGCCTCCCATGTAATTGCTGATCGCACCGGAATCGGCCTGGAGTTTCCACCCCGCGCCCTGGTGTTTGAACGTGTCTGGGTCGTTATTGTCGGCATCCCTGATCTGCTGTTGCGGGAGAACATCGGCGCCGTTCCACCAGTTGATTAGCTTGGTGTAGGAGGGCTTTGTCCCTCCTTTCTTGTATCCGTAGTACGCTGCCAGGTCTCCGATCTTTATGTGTGCGGTTTGCAGGTTCCCCGAGTTGGCCAGGATATAGGCAATGATCTTCACAGGATCGGCCACAGCCTGGGTTTGCGTGTTCGGCGCTGAACTGGCCCAGATGCCTCCCGCCGCGCTGAAATCAAAAACGGAATCCAGATCCTTCAGGAGATCCAACGCGTCCTCGAAGTTGACCCCGAACACTGCCGCGCTGGCGGCCGCTTCCTCTATTTTTAGCCTGTCCATACTGGATGCAGATAGAACCGGTTTACCGTTGCCGAACAAAAATTTCTTCGCGCCAGCTTCCAGCGACGAGATATAATTTGTGGAATTAACGGTTCCCGTCGCGTTCTGAATGGCAATCAGGGCTGCCCACTGCCCCACACCTGTGAGCTGGTCTGGGTTGTTGTTGTAGTAGCCGCAGTTGTAGGCCAGCCACACGAGCTTACGGAAATAGGGCTTGGTCAGCAGTTCGGCTGCATGATCGCGACTGAATCCATTCGGGTATTTCTGGGGATAGGTTTGCGAGCCGATGGCAGCAGCGCCTTTGATGAACTTGTCGACAGCGGTCGCGTCGAACCCGGCCGTCTGCATCGCCTGGTAGGCTTTCGTGTTGGCAGTCTGGCGGTCGACGTCATCGTTCTTGTCCGTCAGGTCGCGCCAGTCGTAGGAGCCGATGCCCAGCACGCCCGCCCAGAGGCTGGTGAGGGCGCCGCTGTCGGTCTGCTTGATCATGTCGCTGTAAGCAGTCCACGTGGCGTTCGGGGACGAGGTCATGTGCGCCCCGTGCTTGTCTTCCCGGACGATGTACATGTCGACGGTGGGGAACCCGCCGGTGCCCGCCCAGCCGCTGACACCCTTGATGTTGACAATGCCCAGCACCTTGTTAACCGCGGTGGCGATCGGTCCCCACGGGGTCGCGACGGCGGAGGTCGCTGTGATCGGCGCACCCGTTACCGTGCTCAGGCCCCAGACGATGAGAGACCTGGTGTAGTCCTCATTTCTGACGACCTGCGTTTCATTTGGCGGGATCATCTGCGCCTGCTGCTTGATCGCGTTTAATATGTTCGTGTCGATCTTCCCGTCGTTTTCGAGATGGGTCTGGACTCCGCCGGTCCACCTGCCCCAGATGTCGTCTACGCCGTTAACGAGGGTCGCAAGGTCGCCATTCAGGTCCGTTGCATGCTTGCCAAACGTATTGAGCACATCGGCCACGGGCACGCCGTTGGACTTCTGTGTGGCTGAGTAGTTCTTCGCCTCCAGATCCTTTAAATCCTTACCGAGGCTCTTATCCCATTGCTTGAGCGACTTCAGCGCGCTGGTCGCCTGCGCTTCCGTCATCCCGCCCAGCCTTGCCAAATTTTGCACGACTAGCTTATTTGTCGGTACAATTTCATTCAGCCACGCGCGCGTTTTGGCTTCATTTACGGCACCGGAGCCGCCGTCCGCCAGAATGCCGCTCACTGCGCTGCCACCTGCTGCCGCCATGTCCGCGAGCACGAACAGGATTCTCGTCCTCTGGAACACGTAGATGTTCTGGCCGGCGGAGCTACTGCTGGCGGCGCTGCTGGCGGCGCCGGTCTTGCTGGTGCCGGTCTTGCCGGTGGAGCTCTGATTGGTCAGGTTCTGGACTTTCAAGCTATGCGTGAGGCCGCCGACGCTGCGGGCTACGTTCGCGAGCTGCACAGCCTTGACGAAAGCCTTCTGGGTCAGAAGCTCTGCGGTGCTGAGGGGTTCAGTGATTGTGCTCGGCTCAGTTGACCTGCTGTAATACGTTAGGTCGACGGGGGCGGGCAGTACGTCGATGTCCGCGTTGGTGGCGGCGCCGCCGAGAGAGGCGGAGCCGAGCACGATCGCGAGTGAAAAGGCGGCCGCGGCGGATCGTCTGGCCGCCACCCACCGCGTTCCGGGTGGGGTTTTCTCCTGTCTGTACATGTGCTGTTCTCCTTCTGCTGTGGCGGGATGCCTCTGCTGTTGTGCTGTCGTGGATGGGCCGGAAGGCCGCCGCGGCCTCTTTGCCGGGACCCGGCGAGAGGCTCAAGCTGCCGGTCAGCTGGCCCGCGGAGTACGCCATCTGTCTGAACTCCTCCCTTGCTCGTGGCCAGGCGGAGTGTGCCCGTACCCCGCCGCCCGCAGGGCCCCTGGGGAAGCCCCAGCGGTCCGTATCCTGGACCGTGGCGGCCTGCGAACCCTGCAGGCCCGCAAGGTTCACGAGTGCGACAGGGGCAGGTCACAGCGGCACTCGCGCGGTTCGCACCATCCATCTGCCGCAACGTCAGGCGGTGCCAGGCCCCGGTGCCCGGCCGGCAGCCCCCTCCGGACAGGACTTCTCATCCCTTGCCCGGCGCACGCCTGGGCCCCAGTCACCCGGGAGGCCTCCCATGCGTCTAAATGCCTCTACGCCCATAGAGAGGTGACCTCCCCCGCGTGTATGACGCTGAGACGAGCAGAGGCAGAGCTCTGATCCGAAGTCCTGAAGGTCCTGAAACACGCGTGACCGGTCCCTGAACGACGCACGGTGCCTCTCCTGGCGGGGCCACAGTGGGGCAGCACCACGCCGCTGACGCGGCTGGCCTCGCGCTGTCGGGTCCTGTGGACCGGCGGCAGCAGGGGAGTGGTCCCCGGCTATCACCATCGGCAACTCCTCCCGGTGAGCCAGCGACCCGCTCGTCTAAAGGTTGTTGCAGAAGGGTGGGTGGGGGGCAGGTCGTTGTGGTGGATGACCTGCGGGTTTCACCGGGCCATGGCCCGGTTGTGCATGGTGGCGACGGCCTGGACGGCGTGGTGGAGGCCGTCTCCTTTTTGGCGGCAGTCGCGGAGGATCTTCCAGTTCTTCATGCGGGCGAGGGTGTGCTCGACACGGGCGCGAACCCGTCGGTGTTCGGCGTTGTCCTCCTCCTGGCGCTGGACCCCGGCCGAGCGGACACCCTTCTTCAGGAACCCGATGTCGTCCACGATCAGCACCGCATCCGAATCGCCGAGGTGCTCGATGACGTAGTCCCGCACGTCGTCCAGGACCTCGTCCGCATTCCAGTCGATCCGGTTTCAGCAACCGGTGGATCCGGTCCGGGCCGCCATGCCCGGCCTCCTCCGCGAGCGTCCAGCCCTTCTTCCGCTCCAGCGGAGCGATCAACCCCCGCATATAGGCAAGAGCCGACTCACGCGGCTCCGACCTGGAAAAACGGTGCACGAACCGCTCCTGCAAGGCCTTCAGTTCACCAGCCCACAACCGGGCATCAACACGCTCCCCACCCATAACCACACCAACGACCGACCTGCCCAACCGTCACGGCAAAGACCGTTGCAGTACTAGGGTCCGTCTTCAAAAGATCGTTCGATGGTGGATCATGTTTTTCGTGATCCGTCGCCATGAACTGACCGATTTCGAGTGGGAGTTGCTGGC
>NZ_JBIAJH010000116.1:0-5454 GCF_042871845.1 Streptomyces sp. NPDC005533
TCTGCACAAGCTCGTTGACATCCATCACACCGACTACAACGACCTCCACCACTCAGCGTTACCACCGCATGTGAGACAGAGCCGAACGATTTACAGTGCCGATCTGCGCCGTACCAGAGGTGCGGAGCAGAACGCGGGCCCGGCGTCCGGGTTCGAAGTACTGTTTGTCGGCTTCGGCGGGCAGCTGGTCCAGCAACAGTGGACAGACGCGGCTGCAACCGTGGCGTTCGAGGAACTCGAGCCGGTCTTGCCTTTCCCCGCGCCCTGCAGACCCTGGGAGCCGGGACGGTGGTGGTCTGCGACCACCATGCGCACATTGCCTCCGGTTCCAACGTCATGCGCGCAACTGCTGGTCCTGGACCGCGACCCGACGTCGCCGGCCTCGCCGGGCGGCCCGTGCGGCTGCTATGGCACGGGCTTGTGAGCAGGTCGGACCAGTTCGTGGCGAGCCCCACCAGCCCGCTCAACCGATACAAATGGTCTGATTTACCTATTGAGCCATCGCGCCGAGTCAGACGCCGGAGTTAGCGTCCCCGCAAGGCGCCGCCTGGCCGTGGAGATGACCGCCTCACACACAGCGCCGTAAACAAGTCGCCGTAACGCATCGGAGACGCAGCGATGACCGACGAAGAGTCTGGCACCCGACCCAAGGCGCATGACCGTTCCCGTACGAGCGGTCAGCGCACGTATGTCCTCGATACGAGTGTGCTCCTCGCCGACCCCCACGCCATCAACCGTTTCGAGGAACACGAGGTCGTCCTGCCGGCGGTCGTGGTCACCGAGCTGGAGGCGAAGCGGCACCATCCCGAGCTGGGCTACTTCGCCCGCCAGGCCCTCCGCCTCCTAGACGACTACCGCGTACGGCACGGCCGCCTCGACGAGCAGATCCAAGCCGGCGAGCTCGGCGGCACCATCCGGGTAGAGCTGAACCACTCCGACCCCTCGCTCCTGCCCGTCGGCTACCGCGCCTGTGGCAGCGATGCCGACGCCCGTATCCTCGCCGTTGCCCGTGGCCTTCAGGCAGAGGGCTACCACGTTACCGTCGTCTCCAAGGACCTGCCTCTGCGGATCAAGGCCAGTTCGCTCGGTCTGCCTGCCGAGGAATATCGCGCCGAACTCGCCATCAGCGCTGGCTGGACCGGGATAGCAAAACTTCACGTCCCCGCTGGCCAGATTGACACCCTCTTTGCCGCTGGCCGCGACACCACGACAGGCATCGATGGTGCAGCCGGGCTGCCCGTCCACACCGGTCTCGTCCTGCAATCCGAGCGCGGCCGTGCCCTCGGCCGCGTCAGCCACGATGGGCAAGTGCGACTGGTCCGCAGTGACCGCGTGGCGTTCGGACTACGGGGCCGCTCAGCCGAACAGCGCATCGCCCTCGACTTACTTCTCGACCCCGGCGTCGGGATCATTTCTGTGGGTGGCCGCGCCGGCACCGGCAAGTCCGCGCTAGCGCTGTGTGCCGGCCTGGAGGCCGTCCTGGAACTCAACCAGCATCACAAGGTCATGGTATTCCGTCCCCTTTACCCCGTCGGCGGCCAGGCACTCGGCTACCTGCCAGGTAGCGAACCCGAGAAGATGGGCCCCTGGGCCCAGGCGGTCTTCGACACCCTGTCAGCGGTCACTACACCGGACGTCATCGAGAGAGTCATCTCCCGCGGTCTGCTGGAAGTCCTCCCGCTTACCCACATCCGCGGCCGCTCCCTTCACGACGCCTTCGTCATTGTCGACGAAGCACAGTCCCTGGAACGCAACGTCCTTCTCACCCTTCTCTCCCGGATCGGCCAGGGATCCCGCGTCGTCCTCACTCACGACGTCGCCCAGCGTGACAACCTTCGCGTCGGCCGCCACGACGGCATTGCCGCAGTCATCGAAAGACTCAAAGGCCATCCGCTTTTCGCCCACATCACCCTCACCCGCTCTGAACGCTCTCCCATCGCCGCACTGGTCACCGAAATGCTTGAGACCTGAGACCGCCGCACAGCTTCCCCGCTTCAGTGATCTCCTCCCAGCGTTGGCCGTCAAACCTGGGCGCGGGCTGTGGTGAGGGCGCGGGGTGCCATCGGCGCAAGCGCACGGTTGCTCTGGCGCACGGCGGCCGATGTTCGGCTTGGCGGGTGGTGCCAGCAGCACGAGTGCGAGGCTTGGTGTGTCCCACGCGTGGGTGCCGTCAGACCTTAAGTGAGCAGGTGCCGGGTTTTATAGGGCTATCAGCGGCGCATTAGCCGTCTGACCAGGCAGGTCAAGGCGGTGGTGAAAGAGGATGGGCCGGGCAAGAGTCCGGGGCGTGGGCTTCCTCGGATGCGCCCGCCGCCTCCAACGGGTCCTGAACACCGTCAAACGCTATGCCGCGCCGGCCGGCCGAGCGAATGCTCCGCGTCCCCACATACCAGTCCAGCCTGATCGGCCCCCGCCACGAGCCCCTGCCCCGACGCTGGGCCGAAGACCCGCCACCCCCGTCCAGCACATCTTCGAAAGATTCAAGGCCCTCGGCTTCACCGACTGCCCCAGCCTCCTGCAGCAGCACAAGTACCTCCAAGACCGAGCGGACGCCGACCGCAGCTACATCTCCCGGCGCAGACTCGCCCGGATGATCCCGACCAGGCCAGAGAACCGGAAGGCTGGACATCGCGATCTCCTGGACCAGCTCACGGCTGCCTGCCACAACCATCAGTTGCCGTGGACCTTCGTCACCCACACTGGACTCACCAGACCCGCCGAACTGACGAAAAGCTGCAGTAGGGCTCCTATGTCGCGTACCGGTTGGTCGGGTGGGATAAGCGTGCGGGGCCTGGCTGCTTTCGCGCCGGGCCCCGCATCTGTCAGACGCGTTACTTCGGGCCAAAGACGAGCACGAGCTGCGGAACGGCGTCCGCTGCCGTCGACTCCATGGACGAGATCCACAGCGAGTCGGGGCTCGTGCTCGTCAGGGCCAGGCTGTAGCTGCTGCCCAGCACCGAGGAGAGCGTGGCGGTGTCCAGCGGGGTGCTCTGGATCGGCGAGCTGTCCGGCATGCTCGCGAAGAAGCCGAGCGGCGTGGTGCCCAGAGTCGGCTTGCTATTGAATGTGGCGTTTGCACCGCTCCAGGTACCGGTGACCGGAACCACGGACACCTTGTCGGTCGTACCGGCGTTCGCCTGGGTCGACGTCTTGATCTGGAGCGCGGCGGACTTCAGGACCTGCCCTGTCGGCGGGGTCGGCAGGTTGAAGCGCAGGTACGTCTCGTACGCCGAGGTGCCGCGCACCGCGAGCGAGCTGGATGCGCCGTGGGTCGCGCTCGGAGCGCCCCGGTTGACGTAGGTGTCCTCCGTCGCGGAGACCTTGGAGACCGAGTTGGTCGGGATCGTGGCCGAAGCCGGGACTGCGACTGCGGCGTTGGCCGACAGGGCGCTGGTGTTGCCCGCCCCGTCGGTGGCCGTGACGCGGTAGGTGTATGTCTGATCCGCCTTAACCGTGGTGTCTGTCCAGGAGACCTGGGGACGCTCCCACTCGAGGGACTCGGCCGCGACCGTGGCGATCGGGCTGGCGGAGCCGTTGCGGTAGATGCGGTAGGTCAGCTTGCTGTCGTCCGCGTCGTAGCTGGTGCGCCAGCGGACCTGGGCCTCGCCGGGCTTGACGCTCGCGGCGCTGGCCACCGGGGTGGTCGGGGCGCCGACGTCGCCGGTGGAGGCGAAGCGAGTGAGCGCCTGCTGGGGCTTCCCGTTAATGAGGGTGAACTCACCACCGGCCCACATGTACTTGACATGGTCCTTCTCCGCGATTGTCATGGCGCGCGGGCCGATGCCCTCGCCGAGGCCGTCGTTGGCCGTGGGGTGCCAACCGAGCTTGCGCGGGCTGCGCACGAACCCGTCCACCGGTGCGGGGGAGGCGCCTTCATGGTTGGTCAGCTGCGCGTTGAAGAAGTGGCGCTTGCCGTCGGGGAACTGTCCCTCGAGCGAGCAGTCGTGCGCGTGCGAGGAGCTGTAGAGCACTCCCTGGTACGGCAGAACGGCCTGGGTGGCGCCGAGGCAGCGGTCGCGCCACTTCTCGGTGAAGTCGCTCAGGCGCAGGCCGATGCGACCGTCGAAGACGCCGCCGCCGGAGCCCTCGTTGCCAGTATAGAAGCCTGTCGGATCGGTAGCGATGTCTTTGACCACGGAGTTCGACGGGATGTTGGTGTAGGTCTTGGTGACCGCGCCGGTGGTGGCGTTGACCACGGCCAGGGCGTGGCTGTTGGAGCCGTTGACCGTGAAGAAGTCGCCGCCCAGGAGGACGTTCTTGCCGTCGGGGGTGACCTCGACGGCGCGGCCCGGCTCGTCGACGTTGGCGACGAAGGGCTTGAGCGCCCCGGTGCCGGCGTCCACGGCGGCGAACCGCTCGCGGGTCTGCCCGTCGACGGCGTTGAAGTCGCCGGCGGCGTACAGGGTGTCGTCGGTGACGGCGAGCCCGCGCACGGTGGCGGGGAAGCCGGGGTGGAACGATTCCTTGGGGGTGCAGCTCTCGATGTCGATCGCCGCGAGGCTGGAGACCGGGGTGCCGTTGACGGCGCCGAAGTAGCCGCCCGCGTACAGGGTCTTCTTGTCCTTGGAGACGACCAGGGTGCGCACGGTCGCGGTGCCGTGGCCGATGGTGAAGGCGAGCTTGCAGGAGGTGGGCTTGCCCGTCGCGGCGTCGAGCGCGACGAAGTTCACGGCCTCCTGTACGGTGCCGATGGTGCCTTCGGGCGGGCGGACGGCCGAGAAGGTGCCGCCGGCGAAGACGGTGCCGTTCGCCTGGGCCATCGCCCACACGATGCCGTTGGGCTGCCACGTCGGCAGATTGTCAGCGGTAAACGCCACCGGTGCCGTGATGGCGGACGCTTGCGGCATCAACACCAGGCCTATGCCGGTGCCGGCACCGGCCACTAACACGACGAGGGCAGCAGCCAGCCCTCTGGATCTACGCATGAACCCCCCAGGGCAATCGCCCGGTTTGCTGGCTGGAACTATTCGAACATTCGCATGTACGGGCGCAGACTAGGGCTTAAGGGAGGGCCCGGTCACGACTCTTGACCCATTGCATACCAACTCGGAATCAACGGCTCAGCATCGAGGGTGCACAACGGACATATAGCAGGCTTGGCCAGTCGCACCTGCAGAGAAGCATGCGGATGACGCGGACACGGCAAACCATAGGGGTAACATAAGGCCTCAACAGTCGACACGAACACTCACACCCACCAGCTGGACCTCGACCTGCCGGATCCCGGCCTCGACCACGGTCTGCTCCAGGTCCACCATCAGAACCGTCAGCTACCAGCCATACAACTCATTGGCTTTGAAGGCACAGAGGGGTTGACGAAGCGTCTGACACCACATTGGTGGATGGCGCAGATCGGCAGTGTAAATCGTTCGGCTCTGTCTCACATGCGGTGGTAACGCTGAGTGGTGGAGGTCGTTGTAGTCGGTGTGATGGATGTCAACGAGCTTGTGCAGA
>NZ_JBIAJH010000117.1:0-5424 GCF_042871845.1 Streptomyces sp. NPDC005533
AACCGAACTGCCCCCAGCTTCAACCGGATTGCTACGACAACCCGATGGTGAAGGTCTCTCACCTCACTCGACTCCATGGCGCCTCGTGGCGCACCCACCCGCTACGAGAAACGCGCCTACATCTACCTCGGCACCGTCACCCTCGCAGCCCCCGTCATCTGGCTCCGCACATGATCCACGAAGCAGCGCCTAAAGGTTGTTGCAGAAGGCTCGGTTCTGGGCATTTTGCCTGTATAGGTGGGGTGTTGGGGGCTGAGTCGGTGTGGGTGGAGACGTTCACGGGCTTGCGGATGGACCGGTTCGCGAAGTTGGTGAAAGTAGTGAGGGAGCGGGGCGGGAACGGTCCCGGTGGTGGCCGGCCGTGATGCCTGCCGCTGGCGGACCGGGTGCTGCTGGTGGCCGTGTACTACCGCACCAACCTCACGATGCGGCCGCTCGCCCCGCTCTTCGGGATCTCTCCGGCCACCGTCTGCCGCGTGATCAAGCGGCTGCGTCCGGTGCCGGCGCTGGAGCCGGCCCCGAAGCCGGTCGCGGACCTCGAGCGGCTGTGGATCGTGGACGGCACCCTCATCCCTGTCCGCGACCGCACGGTCGGCGCCTCCTCCCAACGGAGCCTCCGTTGTCGGCGTGATGCGTGAGAACACCACCCAACGACGGAGGCTTCGTCATGTCACCACACACCCTCGTTGACCTGCCCATTCTCCCTTCAAGAGCCCGGATGAAAGAGGTTCAGTTACGGGAATAGTGCTTAGGTGTTGTCGACAACGAAGTCCCATACCTGCTTTGGGTCATCCGCTTTGCATGGCTCGGCCTTCAGGTATTCATCGACCACTAGTGTCGCTGTTATGCATTTATTCCCACCCACCCCGCCGCGCACCTTCCCCTCGGCAACGGGCTTCCATTTCTGTCCCGCAACGCCCTCCTGGCAGTTTTTCAGCTGCACAAGATGACTCGAATTGGGGTTGGAATCGGTGAGGCAAAGGGACGAGTAATCAGTCATGTGCAGTTTACCGTCGGAGGCGCTGAAGCTGAAATGCTGCGCATCATTTGCGTTGTTGTCATCGCAGTAGTATCTTGCCAGCCATGGGGTTTCGTTTTCGTTTCCATGTGCATTCCAGCACACATTCTCCGCCTCGTTCAGATTGTTGTTCAGGTAGTAGCGAGGCTTGATTCTGTAAGAAGTTTCCGCCACCGGGAGGGGAGGGATTTCTTTAGCCAGGAGAACGGGGTTTCTGTTGTTTTTCACTGCGGCAATCAGGTCCGTCCTGATTTTCTGGAGGGCGGTCATCTGCATCGTGCTGGCGTTGTGGACGACGAGGAGGAAGTGCTTGGCATCCGCGTCCGTCCCCGTGGGGGCGGGGTCGGTCCAGTACATCAGCCGTCGGCCGCCGTTGTTTGTGTGCGGCTCATCGCGCAGGATGACCTCGTTGGTTTTGCCTGTCGTGGAGGGCGTGGAGGGCAGGGCGGAGGCCTTGTAGATTCCGCTGTCGGTGATGACCATAGTGGTTGCGAGAACGAATTCCCGGGGCAGGTATGTCTGCGTAGGGGCGTTGCTGATTCGCCCCTTCCAGGCTTCGAAGAGAAACTTGCTTTTATTGAAGTAGCATGTATCATTGTCGGCCGGGCAGAGTTTCAGCCAGTTGAGAGGTTTTCCCGAACTGTCGATCGCTTTACTGTTGTAAGCGAAGTTGAGCAGGCCTCCCTGGACGGCCTGCGGGTAGGCCTGGGCGATGAGGTTGCGATCGACCGCCGGTTTGATGACTAGGGCATCATCGCGCTCGACGACGGAATGGTCCTCACCGTTCCAGGCGTCTCCCTTGGTCTGGACGTTGTCCGGGTTTTCGTTCTTCAGCTCGTTGTGATGGTTGCGGTAAAAGTCCCAGTGCCACTGGGTTCCGGAGAGTACGGACGCATTGAAGTCGAGCGTGCTGCTGCCGGGCCGTTTGAGCTGCCCGGAGTTCATGGCCTGGTACATGCCTGCCAGTTCGCGTGACGTGTCCCTGTGTCCGCTCTGGCCGACGGTGGCGCCGAATTCGGAGACGAACGCGGGAGCGCCCCATGTCCGTGCGGCGGAGCGTATAAGGTCGAAGCGGCTCAAGTATTCGCCGTTGGCAGTCGGCACATTCGCGGCAGGTGTACGAACGTCATCAGGCAGGAGGCGTCGGGCGTCGTAGAAGTGCGGCGTAAAGACGATCTTTGCGGTGGCGGTGGGGTTGGCGGTGGTGCCCAGTGCCGCTGGCAGCTTAATGATGCCCAAGGGGCCCGCCTTGATGCCGCCGAGTTGACTGTTCCAAAATACGTTGGGCTCGGCGAACTCGAGCTTGTTCTGCCAGCCGGCCTCGTTCATCGCCGTCCGGATCTTGTTGTAGAACGGCCAGAGCTTGTTTGCGTCCCAATCCGGTGAGCTCTCGTCCATCCCGCCGTCAAAGGGCTCGTTGAACGGCTCGAAGCCCACAATCCGATTCCAGCTGCCGTTCGCCACCAACTTGGTCTTCAGATACGTCAAGGCATCCTTGGCATGCTGGACAAAGGCAGTCTGGATCCCGAGCTTGGTGCCGGCGAGGAGCTCGTCGTCCCAGAACGCCCTAGCGGCTGGCCGCACCCCTTTGGAGTCCATCACCTGAGCCTGACCCCATCTGTCTTCTCCCCCGAGGCAAGTACTGATCCCCAGCACACCCGTACAGCCTTCGTTGCCGGTCAGGTCGAGTCCCTTGACTGCCCAGGCCGGCATGCCGTCGCCGGTGTACTTCGAGTCCTTCCTGAACAGTGCACGGGCCATGAGGTCCTGGTGGTACTCCACGATCACGCGCAGCCCGAGCTTGGTGGCCTCGTGGATCTGGTTGGCGGCCTTGTCCAGGTAGGCCTTGTCCATCGTCCCCTGGGAAACGGGCTCGGAGCCCTCCCACAGGAGCTGGAAGCGCACTACGTTCGAGCCAGCCACCTTTTTCATGGCGGTGAAGGACGCCTTGGCGTCCGCGATGGTTTTGAAGGGCAGGAACTGGGTTTCTTTTAGTTTGGTGGACCCGGACACCGCGTAGCCACGTAGCACCGCCTGCCTGCCGTAGCCGTCAACGAAAATCTTGTCGCTGGGGTCGGCAAGCCCCGTCGCGGAGGAAATAGCGTCTGCTTTTGTGATGTCATCGGGCAACGTGTGCACCGGGTCGGCTCCAGCAGGGGGGACACTCGCCGTGAGCAGGACGGCACCCGCGCCCGCTGACATGGCGAGGCTGCGCCACCGGATCCCCCGCGTACAGGCCGTTCTGGAAGCCGGTGCGGGGGGCGCTATAAGGGCCGGCAAGGCTGGACCTGCCTGCGCAGCCGGCGGTTCCCCGCAGGCCTTCACCCGCAATCGCGCTCGCTGCCCGCCCTCCTCAAGCTCCCCCGCCCGGGGCTTCCGCCTTCGGTATCTGTTCACGAGACTCTCCGCTCTGTGAGAAAGAAGGGCCGCGGCCCCACAACCAGCCGCTGACGCTGGCGGTGCACGAGGCAGCCGCCGCCATCCGGGAGTTCGGCGGTGAGGGCGCGGGCTGCGGCAGCACAGGGAAACAAACGCTAACCCTTGATGACTGTCTGACAGTGGCCTGCAGGTTCCTTTGCCATACACAGAGCGCCAGTGCTGCCCAGTCTGACGCGCGAAGCGGACAGCCCCGGCGCAGCCGGGGGAATCCGTCCCGGTACTGCCGCCGTGAGCATCTGCTGACCCGAGTCGGGGTGATCAAGTGGCGCTGCTGATCACCGCAAGGCCGATCGCTTGCAGTACGCTGGCACCGCTCCCATTGAACCTCTTTCATCCTGAGTAGGTGCAGGTCAGAAGGGTGTGGATGGCCTTCACGGTGGTGCCATTGGTGGAGCATCGCGACTGCTGGAACCTTCCACGACTTCAGGAGGGCGCGTTCGCCGGGGGCTCGGAGTCGGGCGTGGTCGCGGTTTATCTGCTGGTAGTGCTCCGGCTGGATCCGGTGGTAGTAGGTGTCAACGCTCCCTGAAACTTGGCCCTGGATCACTTTCCGATCTGCTCCTTGTATTCGGGGTCGCGGCCCCGGGCCTGCGGTTGAGATGTGACACATCTGTACCTCCACCCGACAGGGATGAGGAGAAGAGCGAAGGGTGCGGGCAATGCAATTGATTTGGGTGCGAGGGCGATGACCTTCGGCTGGGCGCTTCCATGCCCCGGTGCCCGTCCGGCGCCGTGTCCGGTGCGGCTCATGTTTAGGGTGAATGCATCACCGTCGCCACGACCATCACATGCACCTACACCGAGACCGGAGAACACAGCCTGCTTCTTCCTGCCGTTGCGGGCAGGGTCGACGTGACCGCGGTCGGCGAGGTCCGCTCGTACGCTGTGAGGATTTTCGAAGCCTCCGGGCCCCAGAACTGACCTACCTCGGACTACCGCGGGGACGGCCCTAGGTTCTGTCTCTTTGGTCAGTGTCGGGTCCGGATGAGGATGCCGGCGAGGTGGAGTGCGGCCTGGTAGGCGATGGCGAGTTTGTCGGTTCGTGTGGCCAGGCCGCGCCATTGCTTGAGGCGGTTGATGCAGCGTTCGACGGCGTTTCGTTGCTTGTAGGCCTCGCGGTCGAAGCCGGGCGGGCGGCCTCCGTGACGGCCTCGCCGTTGGCGGTGGCCGATCTGGTCGGACGGCTGCGGGATGACCGCGCGGATTCCCCGGCGCCGCAGAGGGGCCCGGATCGCGCGGGAGGAGTAGGCGCGGTCGGCCAGGACGACCGCGGGCCTGGTTCGGGGCCTGCCCGGACCGGTGCGGGGCACGCGGATACGGTCCAGCACCGTCTCGAAGGCAGGTGCGTCACCGGCCTGGCCTGCCGTGACGGTGAAGGCCAAGGGTCGGGCCCGGCCGTCGGCCGCCAGGTGGACCTTGGTGCTCAGGCCTCCGCGGGAGCGTCCGAGTGCGTGATCGGCCGGCTCCCGGCGTCCCGCCGCCCCTTTTTGAGTGCTCCGGCGGCGTGCTGGTGCGCTCGGACGACGGTCGAATCGACGGAGACGGTCCAGTCGATGTCGTCGGCGGCGTCCGCCGCGGCCAGGACCGAGGCCAGGATCCGTTCCCAGGTTCCATCGACGGCCCATCTGACCAGCCGTTTTTGTGAGCGGTCCGGAACGACCCGAGCTCGTCGGGCAGGTCCCGCCAGGGCGAGTTGGTGCGGTACTTCCAGGCGATGGCTTCCAGGGTGCGCCGGTGGTCGGCCCATCGTCGTCCACGGACCGGATCGGCCGGCATCAGCGGCTCGATCCGGTCCCACATCGCATCAGTGATCACTAATCGGACAGACACATCCGATCAACTGACCAACCCATCAAAGAGACACGCGCTAGCGACCTGAGTCAGAGATTCACTGTTAGTCGGGCATGAGTCGTCCAGGCCCGAAGATTCCGCCGTTGTCGGTCACCGATGCCCAGCGGGCGGTGCTG
>NZ_JBIAJH010000118.1:0-5194 GCF_042871845.1 Streptomyces sp. NPDC005533
GGGACATCGAGTGCGGCACGATAGGGAACCAACAGAGCCCCAAGGCTGAAGAGTTGAGCGTAGACACCTTGCTCAACAGCCCTGGGGCTCTGCCCATTCCACGGTCACTCCGCCGTCACCCGATCGGTGGCCCAGCTGAAAAGGCTCACTGAACAGCTCGTAGCAGACCGCGCGGGCAGTAGGGCGGGCACGGAAGCTAACCCAACACACCTCCTCGCCGCAGGTGTCGAAGCCGGAGGCCGCCCTCTTTTTGAAGGCCTCAAGGGCGGGGTAACGGGTAGCGATCCACCGGCTTCAACGCCCATTAGGTAATGGGAGGACTTCAGGCCCCGTACCGCGTCATGTTGGTGTACGTGGTACCGGGCCTGGGTCCGTCTATTAGGAGGGGTACGTGCGGGAGCTGGACACGACGGTCACCGTATAACTGCCTACCATGTACTCGTTGGGGTCCAGGAACCCTGCCGTCGCTCGCAGACCGCTGGGAATGCTTGTTCCGTTGGGGGTGACTTGGATAGTGGCGGAGCGCAACCAGCCGTCACAGGTCAGTGGTGCGAGCGTGCCCACCCCGGAGTGGTCCGAATTCACAGACACGCCCAGTTTCCGGATGGAGGGGTCGCCGCATACGTACTGTGCCTTGACAGTCGTCGTGCCGTCCGGGTTCGGGGTGGAGCTGATCAGGGTGATCGCGTTTTGGTCCGGGACGAACTGCCACTTCTGGGTGGTGTCTTGTGTGTTGCAGGTCTTGAGGGTCAGGGGCTGGCCGCTCGCGACGGTGGGTGGGGCGACGCACTTGGTGGAGAAGGCGATTATGTCCGGGCGGATGGTTCCGTCGGAGTACCGCTTCCACTTCTGTCCGCTGGAGCCGTTGCAGGTCGACAGGTAGAGGGGGGGAGGGCTGTCGGACGTCGTCGTCGTCGTCGTACCGACGCTCAGTCCGTTGTCGACGCAGTACGACGTGCCGGTGCGGTCCACCTTCGTATTCACCTTCAGCGTGCCGTCGTCCGCGAAGACGAACCGCTGCGAGGGATTGGTGCGGGAGTTGTCGAGGCCGTCGCAGAGGTAGTCAACGATTTCGAGAGTCTGGCCGGCCGTGATATTTCCGTTGGGAACATCCATGCACAACCAGTGCCATTTGTTGGCCGTGGTGGCTGAGGGCAGGGAGTGGATTTTGTAGCTGATGTGGCTCGTGGTGAGCGGGGTGGGTGCGAGGGGTGTGGTGACGGGTGTGATGGCGGGGGTCACCGCGTGCCAGACCGAGGGGCTTGGGGCGGTCGGGCTTGTCACCGCCATCCGGACCGGGATGGCCTGTGCCTCTGTCGACCACCTCGCTTTTTCTGGCTGGTTCGCCGTGGGGATGAGGAGGTAGCCGGAGTACCATCCGACGTTCGCGTGTGACTCGACGGTGATCTGCCTGCCGGCGGAGTTCATGTAGTCGGCCTCGTGCGAGCTGGCGACCGCCTCCGAGCGTGCCTTTGCATCCGACCAGTTGTACTCGCCGGTCGCTGCGACCTTCGCTGTCCCCAAGGTGCCGCTGTCCAGCGTGGCGCCGATCTTGAAGCCCGTCGTGATGGTGTCGGTGTTGGTGATGGTGGTCGTTTCGGTCACCTTGATCGGATGTCCGGTCGTGGTGGCCGAGCGGTACAGCGTGGGGTAGTCCGAGTATTTCGTTGCCGCTGCTCCGAGTGTGGGGTTGGTGGTCGTGAATGCGGGGTTGTCGCTCAGCAGCACGCCATAGAACTTGCAGTTGACCTCCTTGCAGAGGTTCCCCAGGTTGGTTTCCTTCTCGTCTGGGGCATAAACGAAGTTGTCCTGCCAGGTGTATGATTTGAAGGGTTTGTATATGTTGTATTTTACGCCGTTGTAAGTCGCGGTGGTTCCGTTTATTGCCAGCGTCGTGTTAAGGAAATTGTTTTGTGAGGCGGATCTTTCGCTGCTGGCGTTCTCGGTGGCGCTGTATGGGGCGATGCCTGTAGCCCCGCTGGCGTGGTCGACGATGGTCGTGGTGGGGAGGGGGGCGTCGCTGCGCAGCCGTGGCAGGAGCTTGTCCCGAGTGATGAGGGGGCTCACGGGCATGAAGGAGAGCCCGCCCGTTATCTTCAGATTCAGGTTCTCGCCGCCGGCTTGGACGGTGGCCACGGGCATGCCCGAGCAGACGGTGTTTGCGTAGACTTCCACGTCCCCGTCCAGGTCGTTGTGGACGGCCACGCTGATCGGCGTTGGGGGGAATATCGAGCCCGGCAGTGCCTGCTTGCATCCGTCGTTGTTGTCCCATTTCAGGCCGCTGTTGAACTGGCCCGGACTCGAGAAGCTCACGGTGCCGGTGGCGCCGCCGCTGGGGGCGCCCGTCGCGTGGGCGGTGGCGGTGAGGAGGATCCCGGTGCCGGCAAGGGTGGCGGCGGCGGTGAGGGCGGCGGTGAGCCGTAACCGGATTCCGATGATTCTGGTGATTCTGGCGTTTCTGGCGCTGTTCATCGTGGGTGCGTGCCTTCCACGTGTCGTTGCGGGTTCGTGCCTTCCTTGTGTCGTTGCGGTGGGTGTTGCGGCCGTGAGCGGGCCCGGCTGGCGGGCAGCGGGGGGCCTTCTGGTGGTCTGGTGGTCTGGTGGTCTGGTGGTCTGGTGGTCTGGTGGGGAGGGTCGCCGGTGGTAGTGGTGCGGGGCGGCGGCTGGGTGCGGGCGGGGGCGGGTCGTTCCGGGCCCGTCGCCCGTGGTGGGCGGGGCTTTCCGGCGGGAGGTGTGGTCCACGCAGCCCGGGTGGGGGCTTGGGTGTTGACGGTGGGTCGGGCCGATGCGGGTTTGGTCCTTGGGGCCGCCGGATGGGGGCGCATGTGTGTGGACCCCGGGTTTTGGTGTCGCGGGGGCCGGTCCCGTGTACCGGGGCGAGGCGGTGTTTTTCTTCCTCCGCATACCGCACGGTTGTCCGGTGGAGACAGATGCTATGGGCGGTGGACCGGGAAGCACAATGGTCTGGAGCGCCGCAAGTGTCGGGATTCGTGTCCGCGTGATCGCCGCGGGCCAGACCGCCTCTTCGCCTCGGGCAGGCACTTGGGCGTTACCCAGGGCTTCGGCGTAGTCGCACGACGCCCGGTTTGTGTTCATCCGAGGCCGAGGAGTGCGAGGGGGCGGCGAGGGTCGCGGGCGTTGCGGCGGAGGCCGGCTGCGATGTTCTTCACTCCGGCCGTGCGTAGGGCTGCGATGGCAAAGTTGCGCCAGGTGGCCATCGCACGGGTGCGTTGCCGGTCCGCAGCTGGGAGGCGTCCTCGGCGAAGGTGGTGTCGCGGACATGGTGCAGGGCCTCGATCTTCCAATGGTCGCGGACGAGTTCGGCGAGCCGGTCCGCGGTGGCCTGTTCAGCGGTCAGACTGGTGACGGCGTAGACCGTCTTGACGGTGGTCGTGCCAGGTGCTGCGGTCGGTGCGCCGACGCTTGATCTGGACAGCCTGGCGAGCCCCAGGAAAGAGGAGGCTGTTCACGGTGGCGACCTTGATCCGACGGATCTCCGAGCGGCCGTGGCCGATGCCCCGGGTGCGTCCCTGAAGCGGGATGTCTTTCCAGGGAAGGGACTTGAGCTGCCGGCGCAGCTTCTTCTGGTTGCCCTTGACGATCACGATGTAGTGGGCGCCCCGGCCGAGGAGGTAGCCGGCGTGCTCGCGCTGGGTGTGCATCGCGTCGCTGGTGACGACGACTCCTGCCAGGTCGGCGAGGGTGTCCAGTAGCGGCTGGAAGCAGGTGATCTCGTTCGTCTTCTCGCCGACGTCCAGCTGGGCCAGGACCAGCCGGTGGTGTGATCCAGTGCGGCGAGCAGGTGGATCTTGCGGCCTTTCGCTCTGGCCGCGCGCAGGCTTTTGCCGTCCGCTGCGAGGCCACACAGCCCTGTCGCTTTCGGGCGTCGGTCGGCGAGCCAGCGTCCGACCGCCCGGTCCAGCGCATCGCCGTCGACGCGGGCCAGCAGCCGCCGGACCGTCGTTTCCGCAGGCAGGAACCGCTTCGGGAACAGCGGGTCGAGGCGTATGCCGAGGCGTTCCAGGACGTGCGGCGGGGCGTCGGCGATCCACTCGCTGACTGCCAGCACAGAGGTCGCCCCCGCCAGAACCGCGCACGCGGTCAGCGCGAGCACGGCAACCAGAGCGTGCCGTACGCCGCGTGGGTCTCGCGGGTCAGGTACCTCGGCCAGCCGCTCCAGCAGGCGCGGGACCTCAGCGGATACGACCTTGGGATACTCGCGGAACTGGTCAAGGGTAGGCGGCGAGAACCCCTTCCCGATCCCCCACTCCGGATCCGACACGAGCAGCAGCCTGCCGGACCCATCCGCCCCCGTGAGCCACCTTTCTCTTGGGCGGCCTCGGCGACCTTCCGAAGTGCGCACTAGCTGTACAGTAGATTCATGACAGTCTCATATCCGATCACGGAGGCTCGCGGCCAGCTCGGTGAGCTTGCCCGGCGCGCAGCCCAGCATGAACGTGTCGTTCTTACCGACCGCGGCCAGCCCGCGGCCGTCCTGATCTCCCCCGCTGAGCTGGAGGACATGGAGGACGCCCTGGCTCTGGCTCGCCTGGAGCGAGACCGGGCTCTCGGCGCCGAGACCACGCCTGTTGCTGACACGGACGCGCGTGCCCTGTTCGAGCGGGCCGCCGCCGCGGGTGACGCCGGCCGATGACCTGGGCGGTTACGTGGGAGCCTGCCGCGGTCAACGCCACGGTTCGCTTCCTGGAGGAACACCCCGGCACACTCCCAGAGGTCTTCGCGGCGAGCGACATGCTCGCCGCAGATCCCAAGCCGGCAGGGAGCACCCCTTGGGGGACGAGTCACCGGCGGCTGCGGGTCGGGCGCTGGCGCATCCTGTACCGCATCGACGATGTGCAGCGCACGTTGCACATCGAGCACGTCGGGTTCAGCCCGTGAGATCGAGTTCCGCCCGGTGCGAAGCAGGACTTGCACCCCGCCCCCAACGCTCAGCTTGTCCTACCTTTCAAGCGTGGGTCTGTCTGAGGCGGTCATTCGTAGGATCGTCGGGGCCCGGGGGTTCCGGGTATGGCTATGAGCTTGTCGCCGTCCGATGGCTCAAATGACTTGGCCGCCCGGAGCCCCGCGACGACTCGACCGCTACTGAGCTTGTAGTCGTGGTGTCGTCAGTGTGAGCCCCGTTCCGGTGAGGCAGCCGTCGATGATGTCGCTGCGGTATTGGATCTGGCGGAGG
>NZ_JBIAJH010000119.1:0-5090 GCF_042871845.1 Streptomyces sp. NPDC005533
GCGATCTCCCACAGCCCGTCTGGAACAATCCAACTCCACGTGCCCCGCCCCATACCGACGTCAACGACGCCTCACCACATAGGACACGGTCTTAAGGAGAACGCCGTGTCCCTTCCCCGCCAGCGAGGACTCGCCGAACAGGCCGCCACCGCCGCTGTCCAGGCATTCATGACCCGGCGGAAGCCCGCGGCGAACTCCGGCGCTCCGCACCTCCGGGCCAAAGATCGCTTTCACCCCTGGGAGAAGCCGGGGGTACCCAGCGAAGATCAGGGGGGGGTGAATCGTGCCGGTGCGCGCAGAGGGTAGTTGCGCCGCGGGGGCAAATGCCTACAAAGCGGCGACGTAATGGTAGTTGCCGGGGCCAACAGTGGCTTCCAGAGTCCGGACGACGGCGCTCGGATTGTCGTGGGGCCCGGCGAAGTAAAACGGTGTGCCGTCGCGTCCGAAGCGGATCGGCGCAGGAATGTCCGGGGTGCCGAGGTACGGGGCGACGTCTGCGTAGTCGGGGGCGGGCTCGAAGCCGAGAGCGTGGGCGTAGGCGACCGCGCCGTGGACGAGGTTCTGGGCGAGGTCGATCGGGGCGGGGAGGGCCGGGGCGTCGAACGCGGCGAAGTAGTCGCGGCTGTAGGTGGTGAGGGAGCCGGAGCCCATGACGACCGGGCCAAGAGCGTCCTTGACGCCCAGGCAGTACAGGTCGACCAGGAATCCGCACACGCTCGCGCGGCTGGCCCGTTCCTGGCGGGCGATCAGAACCTTGGCCAGGCCCCCGGTGGCGGGATCGGTCGCCCCCATCGGGTCGGCGGCGGCCCACTGGGGCGGGGCGTCGTCCAGGCCCAGGCCAGCACTCCAGCCTGGGCTGATCCAGCATCCCAGCAGGGCCCGGCTGGCCGGGTCGGCGTGGGTCTGCTGAAGCGAGGCGATCTGGCGTACCAGTGGGGCGACGGCGGACGGCCGCAGCCCGAGCGCTTTGGCGATTCGCTTGGGCGAGCTGCCACGCTCATGCATCTCCCGGACCCGGTCAAGGAGTTCTTCATCGTTCACCAGCCCATTGTGACAGGCCATGTGCAGCGGCCTCAGCTTTCCGGACAAACCCGGCGAAGACGCAGCCCGCGCCGCCTCTCGGCTCAGCCGTACCGGGGCGAGTGCCTGGGGTCCGCACATGCGATCGTCGCCGGCGGGTAGCCCCAGATCCGCAGCGAACTCGGCCCCTCCACCTGGGCGTCTTCACAGGCCCAGCCGGCACCCTCGGCCAGTTCACCGTTCTTTCCGGGCACAGCTCGACGTACTCGCCAAGCTGAGGATTCTCACCCCGAAGAAGGTCGTCTAGGGCAGCCCCCATCCCCCCTGCCCAGCAGCCCTACCCTCACATTGGGAAACGCCTCCAAGCCGAGTGCGCCACGTTTCCCCAGGTCAGACTAGCAATCGGGTCGATAGCACAGCGAATTATGCGGAACCCTGGGGTGACGGTGCCGACGGTGGTGGGGCTTCCCGGATCATTGCCTTCCGTCGAGGCGGCCTGGTTTTGGGGACCTGCGTCTGTCCGACAGCATCGAGTGATCCGACAGGGCTGCCCAGTCTCCAGATGTCCGCCGCGCAGTTGTCGCACGCGGACACTGTCGCCCGTACGGCCCCGGTTCGGCGCTGCCGGCGGCGTGGGTGGCGAGGACGTCACCCGCCAGGATCTGTCGGGGCCCTGCTTGGTCGCGTGCACCCAGGTGGTGCGCTGTTACTGCGAGGACGATGATGGTTCGCCGGGCACGCCGTGCCCGGGAGTTCTATAGAGAGTCTGCTTCGCTGTGGGACAGCCGGGCTTCCAGAGCCACCCGCAGGGTCTCGCCGACGAACTCCATCCGGTTCAGCGACCTCACGGAGGCCAGCACAAGCGTGAGTCCGTGCATAGGTGCCCGCCCGCGCGCATCAGCCCCGCCTGCGCTCCAGCACCGTGTCCCGGAGCTGTTTCTCCAGGCCATGGGCGAGCAGACGCGAGCGGAAGTCTCCCAGGCGGTGAAGTTGAACCCCGGATCATCCAGCTGGACGCCGAGCAGGGTTTCCAGTTCCTCCTGGCCCTGACCTGGTCGGCTGCCTGCCGGTCCGACAAGCCCTCTCGGCGTAATGCAACACCAGCCCCAGCGCGCCGGGCGACACTGCCGGGCGGCCACGCGGCGTGAACGCCGCGGCGAAGGCCTCATCCTCGAACACCGGCCCCAGCACCTCCCGACCCCGAACGGCCAGCGTTGCCTTCAAGAACGCCGCCCGCACCACCCACGCAGTCAGCTCCGGCACCCCACCCACCGGCCGCGGCTCCTACGACACCAGCCCCACCCTCCTGCAAGCACTGCAACAGGGAGATCAACTACTCATCCCGCCCGAATCGCAGATTTCCCAACGAAGTCCTTTAGGAAGGGGAGCGGAAGTCAAGCAACCAGCAGGGCCCCGGGCCTCCGGCAGCGTCGATTGGAATCAACACCGCTAGCGGCCGGGGTCCTGTTGCCTCCACCCTACTCCGGATTCGCTGGCACCCCCGTTTAGGATTACAGGCCGGGTCAGGTATTCCTGTCGATGATGTAGGTGTTCCCGGTCACGTCGCTGTGGACCCTCATCTGCACGACAAAGCGCGAATCACCCGATCCCTCACACAGCACCATCGTGCTCTGATAGGCGTTGTACCAGGTGATCGGAAATATTGCTCCCCATTTGATGGTGTAGCCGTCTCCTCCGGAGGTGCCGGTATCGCTGAGGACGTAGGTATACCGGCGCACGGGGCGGTGGCCGGTCTCCTCACTGGAGACGGAGGGTTCGGGGAATCCTTCACGGAAAGCAACGGTCATGGTGACACCGCCGACGGTGGCGCTCCCCTGGAATCCGTCAATACGTTGCTTAACCTCTGTCCCACAGGGTTCAGAAGCTGCTCGGGCCTGCGCCGGTGCTGCTGTGAGCAGAACTGATATCGCAGTCAGTGCTGCTGCGGCCACGGCTGTGCTGCGTGTGCCGGAAAGCAGGCGAATAGCCACGTGAAATCCTTTCCTTGTCGTCGGAGAGACCCGCTTGTTCGCCGACCCGGTCTCGCCGGGGAGGCAGTGACCGGCGGCTGCGTCTTCGCCACACTTGGACAAATACGCTCGCAGTCCGCCATCCCGGACCGCCCCGAGCACCTTCTAACGCAAAGCAGGGCAGGGGCAGATGGGCATGCCGGCGCCCCTCTCTGCCGTCGGCATGGGGGGCGCCCCTGGCCGACGGGACGGGTGCGCCTGGATCAGCTAACGGCAGCGGCGCCGGGGGCCGGGCAGGCTGCCTCTCTATCGATCCTGATGTGGGTCACGGTCATCGAAGGCGCGCCAAGCCAGAACCATGAATTTGGGTTAACACATTGATCGTAAACTTTCCCGCCGAAGGTGAAGCGGATGTATGCGCGGTTACGGTTGCTCGCATTCCGACCGACGCGGGCTCCGTAGGCGCCGGGACCCAGTTTCTGGTAGCGGTTGGTGATTGTCCGATACTTCGCCGTCGGGGTCGCCTGACTGTAGTCCTCATACGTTTCATAAAAGCAGAAGTGCGGCGTTTTGCAGCCTCTGAAATCGTCTGCGTGAGCAGCGGGAACTGTCCCGATTGTCGCGGCTGCTGAAGCGGCGGCCACCAGACTGGCAGTCAATATTTTTCGCACGGTTCGCATGTATTCATAATCGCGATCCGACTTCTGGATGTGTAGTGAAGATTAAGTCAATCATGGGCACGTCAGGCGCGAGGTTTCCAGCCAGAGGCCCGCCTGCGGCTACTGCCCGCCGGCCGTTTCCCCGGGTGGCCCTTGGGCGCCCGGAGCGTTCAAGCGGCCCGGGTAACCGGGGCGTGCCTCGCTCCCGGGCATGAGCCCTTTGGGTAATCAAGGTCAGCATCACGCCAATCCGAATAAGGGGCTGAATATCATTTATTGGCCATATGTGCGATGCAATCCCTGTTCCGGCTGCCACGTTGCATCCGGCAACTCCGAAGAGCGTGGGAGGTCCTGCAGCGCCCCTGGGAAGCAGAAGTGCAGGTGCTTATGTACGCAGCGGAGCCCCGACGCGGGCGGATGCAGCGCCGGGGACGGACGTGGAATCGGAGGCCTGCCCAGGTCGCGACCACGTCGCGCCTGGATGAGGCCGCTGCGCAAGGCCCGAGCAGGGCTCCTCGGCCCGGACCGGCCGCTCGGCCACCGACGCGCCGCTGGCGACCTTGCCCGCGCAGGCGGCTGGGCCCTGGTACTGTCCGCGCTGCGGCAGGAAGCGCACGCCGCGAGCCTGACGGCCGTACCCCACGACGGTCATGCTTCAGGTGAAGGACACCCGGGCCATCGTGCCTGAGGGGCGGTCCCGTCGCTGGATCAGTCCATCCGCGTCATCGACTCTGCGGGGCGTGTGGGGGCCTGGAGCGGAGATCGATCATGCCGAAGGCCGGTGCCAGCGGGGCCAAGAGCCGAGCCCGCAGGACGCAGCAGGCAACCAGCACCATCCTCCTGCCTCACGATGCAACGAAGGGCCAGGGCCAACTCGTCGAGCAGCGCACGCCCTGGAGCGAGCGCGAGCCGGGCAACTCTTGCGGCAACGATGCCCCGCTGCGCGAGGCAGTCGAGACTGGCCGGCGCCACTTCGACATTGTCGTCTTGATGGGCCGGGGGTACTTCCCGCGAGAGCATCTCGTCGACGACATCGTCGTCCTGGCTCATACCGAGGGATTCCCGACCTAAGAGGTCGGCAAGGCCTCGACGCCCGAACTGAACGTGTTTCTCTGTCGCGTGAACAGAGCGCCGCGCTCCTGCGTGACCGCCACCTGCGCTTCTTGCTGCACCCCGCGGGTCTCCTGGGCATGATCACAAATGTCTTCACCGTGAGCGTCGTCCACCGAAGCCCGAACCAGGGAGTCGGCTACCGTCGGAGAGTGGCCTTCACAGGCCGTTCCAGCAGGCGGGCGACAACGGTGTCGGGCTGGTCCGTGGTGACGAGTTCGACGGGCTTCTCCAGCCTTAGACCGTGTCCTATGTGGTGAGGCGTCGTTGACGTCGGTATGGGGCGGGGCACGTGGAGTTGGATTGTTCCAGACGGGCTGTGGGAGATCGC
>NZ_JBIAJH010000120.1:0-4940 GCF_042871845.1 Streptomyces sp. NPDC005533
GTTCAAGAAGAACCCGCCGGACTGGTACGAGGAGATCCACGAACGCCAACGCAAGGCGCACTCCTCACGCCGGATCCGGGTCGAGCACGGCATCGTACACCTCAAGAACTGGCGAGCACTCGCCCGCCACCACGACGCGAGCACATGAGCGACACGATCCAAGCTATCGCCGGACTGCTCTCACACCAGCAGACCGCCACCCGCGGGGTGCGTCAGCCACGGTGACCACCGCGCCGACCTGCACCTTTCGACGTGCCACCGCCAACCATGCACGAGCTCGTTAGAAATCGAAGTCGACGTCGTTCAAGAAACACCCAGGTCAAAGGCTTCTCAGTGTTACCGAGTCGCTGGGTCGTGAAACGCAGCCTGGCTGGATCATGATGCATCGCCGCCGCCCGCGACTACGAAACCAAACCCGAACACTCCGAAAGCATGATCCGTCTCGCCGCAATCTCCCACCCTTGCCAAACGCGCAACCGGCGAAACCATCCCAACCTGGCGAGACGCATAAACCACAATCACCCCGAACTACATGAACCAGACGTCCTCTTTAGACAGTCCGGTCAGGTGACCGGACGGCCTACGTTCTCCTCGAATTGTCCCGGCATGTTTCCGGCTTCGGTGAAACGCGCCACGAAGAAGCGCATTGGCTTGGGGAGGATGCTACCTGCCGGGCAGGTGGCGACTGCAATGGAGATCTTGGAGGTGCTCTTCCATACCAGCTGGCTGAAGTAGCGCGTCTCCGACTGGAGACCGGGCTTGCTGTAGTCGTACGCGGATCCCTGCTCGATCCATGCCTTGACTGCGTCGCCGACGTTAGCGGTGTACGCGCTGCTCCCATACATGGCCTCGCCGTACTTGCCCTCTGAAGCCGAGTGTTCGTACTTGCATTTAATGGCGTGTTCTTCGGCGCCGGGGTGGAGATCGTCGCTCCATGTCAGTGGGCCGGCGCCGTACTTGGCCCTGGCGGCATTCACCGCGGCGAGAGTCTGGTCCTTGAGTTCCCGTGGCGAGGGCTCGGCCATGGCCGGTACAGGCTCCGCCACAGCCAGGGGAGCGGCCTGCAAGAGGAGAGTAGTTGTGGCGACAGCGGCAGCCACGGCAAGAGGACGCGCAAGGCGCTGAGCAATCATGGCTCTATGTAATACGGGAACTTCCCTCAGTTATCAAGAGGGTAATTTTCACTGGGCGGCACGCCAGCGCCGTGGGGCCTCGAACGTGCGTTAAGCCCGTCACCACCGGTTGTAGGGATGAGCCGCTTCGACGGGCATTAGAATCATGATCTTCTGTAAAGATGGGCAATGTCATTACGGAGAGTCGGAGAGATTCCTGCCGCCCGTTGGTGGGAGTTATAGGACGAAAGTGTCTAGCTGTGAGGGGGCCGAGCTCCGGCGGGAGAACCGACGATTGAGGTGTTAACAGGCCGTCCCAGGCCACGACGACCCGCTCCCCGCGGTAGGGCAGCTTCATCTGTTTCAGGACCTCGATGAGGGCGGCAGTGTCGTAGCTGTCGGGCTTGAGGTGGAAGCACAGGCGGGCCCGTCGATCAGGTTCGGTGGAGTGGTAGCCCAGGGCTCCGACCATCGATGCACGCTTCCAGTTCAACCGATGCCGCAGGAGAGGCGTCTGGCCCCGCGGAGAGTAGGTGCGAGGAACCCGAGGAAGTAACGGGACGCCTGATTAGCCGCGGAACACGATCCACGACGGTGTGTTCACGGCTCATTTTTTGATCCGCGGCGACTCGTGCGATCCAACGGGCGATCTCCGACTCGTCCTTTCCGGTGGGGGTTACGTGCTCGCAGCCGCTGATATCGACGTGCTAGTTGAGTCTTATTGAATGTGAGCCAGGATGAGCCTCGGCCTTGCTGACTCCTCCTGATGGCGGTGCGGACAAGGGGCAGAAGCTATCCCGCCGCGAATATTTTTTGTTATTGCTCGCACGCGAAAAGGAACACGAGCACTGATCTGACCCCGACAGCAATCAGAGATCTCACGCTTCAACAGGACAGTGCCGAACTCGCCATTCTTAGGCGGACGGGACGGAGGCGCATCCTCATCGTGTGCGATGCGATAGCTGCTACACAGGAATGCACGACCCCTACCGTCAGCTACCACGGGGCACCTGCCCATCTCCATAGCGACGATTTCAGGCATGGCATGGCATGGCATGCCTGATCGCCATCCTAGCTGCCGAGAGGCAGTGGGTGCCCGCAGAATCACCCCGTGATCACAGTCGCACTGCTCCCCCGCCTGGGGCCCCCAGGAATTAAGTTTACTGATCCAGTCGGTGCAGACGTCACCAGGGAGAACCCGGTCGCCCCGACTGTCCCGGTTTTCCCCGCCTCCTCCTTAGGCAAATGCCTTTAGGCACTTGCCTACAGTTCACTTATCTGTGCCTCGGCGGCGAGTCATTATCAGTCTTTCGCACTGGAGCCGCTGATGCTGCTGGAGTATGAAAGATGAAGGAGGCCTAGTTGTCGCAGTCCACGTTCCTGAAGCCGACTGGAAGGCATCGAAAGACAGGCGTTCCCCTGCAGGTTCGCCGTGAACAGAACGCGCGGTTCACCGCGAGGTCTGGCGACGACATCTCTGGCCGCGCGACTCACCTTGTAGTCATCGCAATGGTTTCCTGCCTAGTACTGGCCGCAAATCTCATGCCCATAAACCCCTGGAATTCCGTCACTCGCGTTTCACAAGCGCTAGCTCCGACGGAATCTCATGTCGCTCCCACGGGGCGCGACATTACAGTCAATGAGCGCAGTATGCGCTCAAATGGGAGAGGGTCCGCAATGGATTCTGATCGCGAGATCGCGGCGGTGCATAGCAATCGCTGTAATCTGCAAGCCTCAGCTACGTTAGAATTGGCTAATCCCTCTGAATTGCGCGCCGTGGGTGCGAGAGAGGCGGGGCGACTCGCGAGAATTCCGTTGCCGATTCGAAGGGGTGGATCAATTTTTCTCTCCCTAAACCCGGATGAAGGGTCGATTAAGGCAGCCTGTTTCGCCGATATCAGATACGGCGAACAGAATGAGAGTATCCGATTGTTTCAGCGCGCCTTAATTAGCCACGGAAGTTATATCCCTGCTGGAGCGACTGGTGTTTTCGACAAGCAAACGCAGAACGCGTACAGCAGATTTCTGAAGGAACGAAAGATGTCGGAGGGCTTTTCCTGGAAGGCGGGTCTATATGCTCTCGGGCTTCAGCCGGCCGGGTCACTCCGAACCGTTCGTCTGGCTTCACCAGTGGAGAAGGGGACGATTTCATATAGGTACGGGATGCTGCACACGCGTTATTCTGCTGGTTTCCACACCGGGATCGACTATGCAGCCCCTTCAGGGTCCAGCGTTTACGCGATCCGCTCCGGAAGGGTCGAAGTCTCGCAAGATGACCCGCACGGTTTCGGGAAGTGGGTAGGACTTCGAGCAGACAACGGACGGCTCTACGTTTACGCACACCTTTTCCGGATCTCGGTACGTAGCGGCGATGCTGTATCAGCCGGAGACAAGCTCGGAACTGTGGGCGCGACTGGACGGGCAATCGGTCCGCACCTGCACTTCGAAGACCATTCACAGGGCCCTTTCAAGTACGGGGACGTGCGAGAGCCTAGGTGGTAGCTGCCTGGAGAACCCAAGATCGAGTCAGTCCGCTCCGCCGAGGAGGTGCAGGTTGAAGGGCGTAATGTTCTGGATCATGGCGCACAAGACGCTGGTTCGTCGGCAGGCGAGGGTAATCGCGGTCGCTTTGCGTGTCTCGCCTTCGGTAAGTTTCCCGTCTCGATACGTCTCTGAGATTGTGGCGGAAGCACGTATCCGCCTGCACGGGCCCATCCAACCGGCGGTCGGCGTGGGCGTGGGCGTGGCCTGGCCTGCGCCAGCCGCTGATGCCGCCAGTGTCGACGGGGACGGGGCCACACTGTCCAAAGCGGCCAGGCGGTTGGTGCAACTACAACCGCTCGCTATTCCCCGGTTTCGGCGATGAAACCTGCCCCGAGAGTGAGACTCGTGTTGGTCAGGATGGGGATCAATTCGGCGTCCCAATGCTGGCGGTACCTGACCTCGATCCGAGTGTCCAGGGCCTCCTCATGGTGGGCGAGCCGCGTGTTCGCCTGGGGCTACGAACTCGTCCGCCGAAACCTTACCGAGCTGTGCGGCCAGCTGGGCCGGAACGGCTTCTATCTCCGTGCAGGCAAGGGCGGCAGCACCGACGCCCTACTGGTTCCTCAGCCGCCTCTCCACCCGCGTGGGACCCAGACACCGGGGGCTGCCAACCTTTGGCTTCCGGTCGGTCGGGTGAGAGGACCCTGTTTGGCCAGGCTCAAGCTCCCTTCCCAGGAAGGGGAAAATTCCGAGAGCTGCCCGCGCCGATGGTCGATCTTACGCATGCGATCGAAGACGGTGCCCAGGCGCCGGGTCGCCAGAGGACGAAAGTCAGACGGCGGCCACGTTGCCAGGTCTAAACATCGCATCGCGACGGATGCTGGTCTTGCCGGGAATGATGATCAGTCCAGTGAGATACCTGACCGGTTGATTCGCGGCTGTGCGGTGGGTTGATTGCTAGCGCGGCATTCTGCGGTCGTACACGCCGACGCTGCTGCTTTTCCGTCTATTCGGGAAGATGTGTTGGCGCGGTCACGCGAACCCTGGACGATAGTCCGATAGTAGACCGCAGCCGGGGTACCCAAATACCCCGCTCCACGGCGTGCCCTTCCCTTTGTGAACACCAAAGTTCATCCGTGTCGGATACCGACACACTGCGCCGTGGCGTGCCGTGTCGCAGAGAACTGGCCGGTCGGCGCTCCAAGCTAGTGGTAGCTGCAGGTGACCCAGTTGATTGCGCTCGAGTCTAAGAGCTCGTAACACGATCATGATTGGCGTTTCCCGAGGCGTCGCCAGCAGATGAGGCTGCAGGCGAGGGAGACGAAGGCGTCGTGGAGTTCGGTG
>NZ_JBIAJH010000121.1:0-4869 GCF_042871845.1 Streptomyces sp. NPDC005533
CGGACTCGGAAGAAATGTTCGATCCGTTCGGTCAGCGCGGCGCGTCTGACCTCACGCTTTGTCGGGTTCGCGGGCCACTTGCGCCACTTGTAGTAGTAGTACCCAGGCCGGTGATCGTGGACAGGGATCTGCCCCTGGATACCTCAGCTCCACAGACCTCGGTCAGATGCGCCGAGACCTCCCCCGTGGGCCAGGTCCTTCGCCGACAGCGGCAGCACCCTCTCATCGACGCCGGTCAGCCGGCGCTGACGCTTCTTCACGATCCGTGGTCCGAACCCCCTGCCGGTACTGCGGCATATCGATCTCAACCGGACCGACATCCGTGATGACGGTCCTGGAGCTTGCACACTTACCCGATCTGCCGCCGTTCTTTCCCTCGGGGTGCCGGTCGTAGCCGTAATGATCCGTCCTCTCGCCCTCAAGGGCGGACTCCAGCAGCCGTCTCGTCAGCTGCAGGAGCAGTCCGCCCTCGTCCCCAAGCTGCAGTCCTCGGCCCGAGCCCGGGCCACGAGCCCGTTCAGGAACGGGTCATCGACAGCCGTGGGCGAACGCCTCCGCCTCAGACGTTATCGCGGTGCTCCCGCCGGTAACAGGTGTAATCCTCCATGACCGGAGTTGCACCGCTCCACAGTCCCGAGACGTCAGGTGAAGGATCGATGTAGGGTCCTCCCCCCCCAGAAGCTTCGGGCATCGACGTAGGTGGGCGAGGTGGGATTCGAACCCACAGACCCTTAGGTGGCGGTTTTTAAGACCGCTGCGTTTGCCTGATTTCGCCACTCGCCCTTCGTGGACTTGCACTTTCACGTTTCGGCGGTCGACCTCTTCTCCTGCGTAGCGAGGTTGGCGGGCGGACGTGTAGGGCCCCCATAGCCGGGAGCCGGCAGTGAAAATAGGAAGACCCCTCTCCTCCGGAGTGCACACCAACGCTGGGAGCGGAGGTGCGCTTCGCTGCGCGGCCGGACTATCGGCGGCCTGCCGCTGCGGAGGGTCCTGCTTCTTGGGGTCTCGGAGATCACCATTCGCTAATGGAGGTAAGGATCCAGAGACAGCCCGTCAGGGAGCAGGGTGAGAGGAGTGCGAAGGTATGAGTTGCTCTTGCCCTCACATCGTTTGGTGACCGATCCCGGCAGCACAGCGGTCCGGAGCTCCTGCCCAACCACTCAACCGCGGTCCGGATACGCTCCCGTGTCGGCCCCAGCTCCGGCCGCCAGTCTGCGACTGACGAGCTGGATGCATTGATCTCCAGCCGGAGCAAAGCGGGACCCCTCCGGGAAAAGAATGTGCCCTGTCAGCAGCGATACAGAGTGTTCGATCACGGGTTCCACAACAACGACCTCCAGTCGCCCGGGGCCACCAGTACGGCCGACCCCGGTGGCATCTCTCCTCTAAGACGCAGCCACCTGGGAAACCTCACGCCGGTCAACGGCCTGAGTGTGGTCGTGACGGGAGTCCCGAGAGTCCAAAATTGCGGCAGTATATCCCTTGCAGAAGTGCCGGGAAGCTCCTGCAGATCCTCAAACGGCCTGTGTTAACGGCTGGATGGTGTAGGCCACCTAGGTCAGAGGGCTTTACGTTCTTGCTCGGTCAGTCCGCCCATTCGTAGCGCGTGGGGACAGTCAGGGAACGGGTGTGTCTATCAGCGGGTTGCCGGATTGTGGCTGGAATCACTTCGCCAACAAGTCGCCGAGTAGGCCCGCATGCGCCGCCACCTCCCGAGCATGCACCGCGGTGACGGCATCGCAGTCGACCTGCGCGTCCCCACTTCGCGGCGCCTGAACCTGGCAGCCGACCGCAGCAGGACAGCCAACCGCCTGTGGGCGCAGATGCTGGAGTACGTTCCCGCCCTGGAGCGAGCTTTCCACTACAGCACGTCCAAGGGCTCCCTGGTGATCCTGACTGGCTACCAGACTCCCGGCGCTCTACGGCGGATCGGCCGGAACCAGCATGCGGTCTGGCTGAAGAATCGCAAGGTCCGCAACTCGACCCTCGTCGTAGCCAACCGCGGTCGAGCCGCACTGCCGTTCCCGGAGATGAGCTGGCCGCCGCCGTCAGTACCGAGGGCCTTGCCCCACTCCCGAAGGACTCGGGGCGGATCAGCGGCAGCACGCGTGGGCCGCGACGCTGCTGCCGACGCCACGTCTGCAGGTCTTCTACATGTCCGCCATAGCAGCAGCCCGATACTGACCCACCTCGAAGGGGCTCTACGAGCGCCAAGAGCCGAGCGGAAGAACCACAGGCAGGCCTTCATCGCCCTCCCACGGCGTCGCCTGAACATCCTGTGGGCACTCATACGCGACGGCCGACGGTGGGTGTGCCGGGCTGGCGGTGGGCGGCGATGAGGAGGTCGTGGTACTCGGTTCAGGCGAAGCTCTTGCGCCACCGGCCTTGCGAGTGGCATGCCGTTTGGGCTGGTAGGTGAGGCGGGCGCGTTCGCCGGGCTTGTAGTAGCACAGGGCGGCGAGGGATAAGCGGCACTGGGAGCGTCCGCGGACCCGGACGACCGGTGTGCTGCCGCGTCTGCTCCAGGTGCGGGAGGGCGGCGGCGTCATCGAGATTCCGGCTGTGTCTTCGAAGACAGTCCATGCCCCGTACGCTGCCGCGATGGTTCCACGTGCGGCCACACCTGCTTCACCCAGCCGACCACCGCCGCCTCGTCACGCTCGACCGCACGACGGGTTGGAACCTGATGACTCCAGCGTTGTGGCCTCAGCATCTGCGAGATCCTCGACAGCGTCATCGACTTCTGGAACCTGCGGCCGATCAAGGACTTGATCCTGGCCAGCGTCAACCGCTGGTCCGGCCAGCCATGCGCGACAGGGTCCCTGGCCGGCTCCTCCTCGAGCAGGGCGAACAGGGCGTCGCTCGGCTTGGACTGGACGCCGGGCCGGGGGAACGGACCCCGTCCTGACCGGCGGCACTCCAGGCCTGCCGCCACCGCTGGACCGAGCGGAAGCGGACCTGTCACTCCTTCGCGACCTCGCTACTGCCCCGCCCTTTGGCGAACATCGCGACCGCTTCCATCCGCACCCGCCCGCGGAAGGCCTGCCTCTCCGCGGTCCCCCACCCTGCGGATACCCCATACCCACGGCATACCGCGACGATCAACGATCATCAGCCCCTACGACAACCCACTTCCATATCAGTAGTTACCTGCCCTGCCGCATCCTCCTGCGGGCTCCTCTGGTTCTGTCCCGCCTCGAGATCACCCGCTGACAGACGATCTTTCGTTGTGATCTTGGCCGCCGGTCAGTCGCCTCGGACCGCACCGGGTGCTGTCCACCCTCCCACCTGCACAGATCAAGATGGAAAGTGCTCACTGGGAATCAGTAGCGGTGCACAAGCTCCTTAGCTTTCGTCGGCCCGGCAGGGCTTGGCGGGAGCACCGGAGATGCGGTGTAGATGTCGCCGTCCCACCCCAAGCCCGAGGAGGAACGTGCCTGCTCCGGTCACTAGCCCGCACATTGGAGCCAGCCAGGGAGGGCCGATGCCATTGATGAGGCCTGTCACCCAGTCGCCGACCCTAATACCTCCGAATGCTAGCCCCAGGAAAGTAACGGCGACGCGGGCGGGAGCTAAGGGATGGGCCTTGATGATCATCCTAATGCCGTCACGCGCATCCTGGGTTTCGATGGAGTGGGGCTCCTTTAAGTGATCGACGATCTCCGGATAACAGGCCCGGCGCGCCCCGACTTCGAAGACGGGCTCTTGCGGAGTGCCGCCTTGTAAGGGCATGTGGCCCTTGTCTTTCGCCACGAGATGCGCCTCCTCTCCCGGCTCGCAGACCCTCATTACGCAAGAGGGCTAATAAATAGCGTACACCTTGCGTGCAATTATGAGGATATATTGCTCCAGGTACGCATGTAAGCGTATGGTTGGGGGCGCTCTCTGGGCAGAGAGCGCCAGAGAGGATTGGGCAGATCCAAGGCTGACGGGATCTGTCCCGCTCCGTCTGTGAACCGAGTGCACTCAAGGAGGAGCAGATGCCGGAGACCGTTGAAGAGGCCAACGACAGAGTCGGCCGCAGTAGGACGAGCCCGGCGGATCGCGTAACCGCGAACCTTCCCCCCCGAGCTGCACTGGCACTGGAACGGATCGTGGAACTAACCGGCTATAGCAAAACCGACTCGATTATCCGGGCCATCCAGGTCTACGCCTACATGGAAGAAGTTTGGAGCGCTGGGGGTGCCGTCTCCGTAACGGAGGACCCGGATTCCGAACCTCAGCAGCTCAAGATTCTTTAGCGCGAGCGGAAAAGCATCCTGCCAATTATGCCTGCTGCAATTCGGTGGGTATAGGTGAGTCCAGCTCCCACCCCGGCAGACCGCCGGATGCCGGGGTGGGAGCCAGGGGGGTACCCCTACGGGTTTCGTCAACCCGTGGGGGCGGGTTGGGGTTCGTAGAAGGTGCCGTCGGGGAGCATTGCGAAGAGCACGTTGGCTCGGCGTCCGGCGAGGCAGAGGAGGGCTTGGGTGTGGTGCTTTTCCCTGGGCGGTCCTCTTGTCGTAATAGGTGTGGGATGCCGGGTCGGCCAGGGCAGCGAACGCGGAGGGGGAGAAGGCCCGTTCGAGCTGCTTGTTTCCTCTCCGGGCGGTTGTACGCCGCGGATGGAGGAGCCCGGGCTGCGGGTCGTTGGGGGAGAGGTCTGCGTAGGCGGCGAGGTTGGGCGGTGGATAGCAAGCTGGCGAGGATGGGGGCTCCGGTTCCTGACGCCGATCCCCGACCTGGAGATCAGGACCTTAAAAAGAGGGTGTGCCTCCACCAGTTCCTCGATCCTTGCGGGGAGGGGTTTTGGTGGTGAAGGACTGGTCGGAGGGAGCTGGCGAGGCTGGGGACGATCAGTGCGGCCGGGTCCGTGCCGGGAACCATGAC
>NZ_JBIAJH010000122.1:0-4812 GCF_042871845.1 Streptomyces sp. NPDC005533
CGCGATCTCCCACAGCCCGTCTGGAACAATCCAACTCCACGTGCCCCGCCCCATACCGACGTCAACGACGCCTCACCACATAGGACACGGTCTAAATCCGCCCCTGACCACGGAATACATTCTCGCCCCCACAGGAAACATCGCAGGTTGCCTTCGTGATGAAAGTCTCTTGAACTGGTCACGACGGGGAGTTGCCTTGCCTCGGTGCGCTCGAGGCAAGCGGAGGTATAAAATCTCGCTCGCTGGCCAGGCCCGCGGCACATGGAAATCGTGAGATAGACCACCATTGCGTGAGAGCGCGGCCAGCCGGGCCGGAGGGGCGGAATCTGGAAAGCGCAAACAGTCTCGCATCAAGCCGCCCCTCCGAAGGGCCTGGGTTCGAACCTCACCTTACCCATCGACGATCACTCTCGCCCATTTGTTCGAAAAGCCTGCTCCTGCGGAAACAAATCGCTCGAGCCCACTGATGTCATCCCTTGGAAGGCTGCTGTGCTCCCGTTCCTGAATCTGGCTCTCAAGCAGGCGGCTCGCTCGACGTGCCGCTACCGGGTCGGAGCCGTTCTAGTCAAAGGCGGGCGGGTTCTCGGGCACTCATTCAACCGCCGCCGCAACTGTGCTCAGATCGACTTCAGGCATGCCACCCTGCATGCCGAAGAGGCTGTTCTGCGACGCAGCAAGACGCCGGGCGGTGCGACCCTTTACGTCGCGCGTCTCAGCCGGGCCGGGGCTCCGGCGCTGGCGCGGCCGTGTCCCCGCTGCCAGGAGGCTCTCGCAGCACATGGCGTGCTCCTGGCTCGCTACACCACAGGAGCCGGGGCTGGCACCCTGCGCCTGGTCTAGGCGTGTCTCCTTGGCCCTCGACAATCACAGATGGACACTGAGGCCGCAATCTTGAACTCGCGAGATGCGCGCGAAAGATTACAGAGAGCGATCACGAAGGCAGCTGCACCGGCGTTCGCAACCTCATATGTCCACGCAGTCCCCGCAGTCAGGGCTCCCAACGCGCGGAGCTCAAAGCGGGGTAGATTGCAGAAGGAAGGCCCAAGGTGTGAACAAGGATTTGAAGATCCTGATCATTGGTGACTCCCCTACCGGGCGGCGGACCACCAAAAGCCTCCTGAGAGACGCTGGCTACTCGAATACAGAAGAGGCGGACGGCGGTGCCACCGCACTGCCCATCCTCGAACGTGGCCGTTACGACTTTGTTATCACGGACTTGAACAAGCCAAGTATGAGCATTGACCTCCTCCAGAAGGTCCGGGCTCATGATCAGTTGGGTGCGCTGCCATTCCTCATGACAGTTGCCGAGGTGAAGAGAGAGCAGCTGGTCCCGGTTGAGCAGGCGGACGCTAATCACTTCATCACTAAGCCCCTCACCGCATCCGACCTGAAGGCGAAGATTGAGAAAATTTTCACCAAAGTCGAGTCGGCGGACCCAGCCGAGACCTGCCTCGTTGAAGGTTGATCAGGTGATCGGAATAGTGCCTCTTCCGAGTCAGTGCCGATATCATGCGACCACCGGATAGCGCCGCTAATGCCAGGCCGCTCCGGCCTGGCGAGGGCCTGAGCCAGCACCACCGTGGAGGCCATCGCATGTATCTCCTGTCGTAGCGAACTGATCCACACACAGCACACTTCAATTCTGTCCACGCCGTTCATTGGCGGATCAGTCTGCGATGGCTACGCACGACCAGTTCTCCATGGTCCGCAGCCACGCCGAGGTCCACTCCCTCACAGGCGATTCCTACCGTACGCGCGGCCGCAGCGACCTCTGCGGCCTCCCGGCCGCCAACAACGCCAACTAACACAACCGAACGAGAACCCGCCATGGCCCACGACTAAACGGCTCCCACTAGCCCAAAATTCAGACGCTGCCGGCACCATCCAGCCCCTGGCGGCGAAATAAGTACCTACTACCTGCCGCCCACCCGGTCTGACTCTCTGATGCTGTATCGATCAGTCCTGTGTCAGATCATGAGTAACTCAATAGTGGCGCCCAGGGCCTCCCCCGCACCGCCGCATATGTTTGGACGGTGTCCACCGACCAAAGCGGCAGCCCACACACACAACGCTCGACTGGGTTCACCAGCCAAGCACTCACTTGGCGAGTAAGATAGCCGCCTGACCAGCAGTGTGTTAGGACCCGTTGCATTCGCTCCCTGGATGGGGCCGCGGGGCGCCGGAAGTGCGGCGAGCACCCGCGGGCAACGGGGCGGGGTGCGCCGAGCGATTCTACGCCCAGGTGCAGAAGGGCCCCGTCGCGCGGGGGAAAGCACGGCGGGGCTCCCTGGGGAGCCACACCTCTCAAACTGACCGTGTCATCAGCGGTGGGCACGCCCTGAGCTCACGCTACGCTGGGAATGACTGGAATAACACCTCCGCGGGTAGCCGGTTTCAGGTGTTGAGGTAGCGACATTCCTCGCGACCGGGGTGGTGTACACAGCCTTTCCAATGGGCTCAGATCGTCTGGTGTTGTACGCGAAGCGGTAGGCGGTTAACCAATCGTGGGAGTCGATGAAAGCTTTCATCTGGCAGTCGTTCTAGACGTCAAAGTTGTCCCAGATGAGGACGATCGGTTTGCCGAGCTGCTGGTGAGCAGCGATCAGGAGGCCACGGCGCTCGGTCTCGGCGCAGCTCTTGTGGTGGGTGTGCCGTTGGGCCGGTAGCCCAGGCGGGTGCGCATCCCGGGTTTGCTGCAGGACGGGGCTGCGATGGAGAAACGGCGTTGGAGCTCTTACGTCCGCCCCGGTTGGCTGTCCGCTTGGGCCGACAGCCCTCGACGACCTGCTCGCCGGCCCTGGTCCAGGAACGAGGCGAGCTCGGCGCCATAGCTGCTGCCGACACCTTCTGGGGCCCAGCAGCGGCGGCCGGGATGTGCTGGCGGGCGAAGTCCAGCAGGCGCGGTACCCGCGGGCGTTCGCAGCGGCATCGGGGCTGTTCAGGACTGCAGCATCGATAGGACTTACGGCTGCCGCCGCGAGGGTGTCTCGGTGAGTATCGACGTGGATGACACTGGCGACTTGTCCTGCGAAGATGGCCACGTGGTCGTTCTCCTTGCTGGGCGGACGGCTGTCGTCGGCGCCGGCGCCGGTCAGGATGGCGTAACCGCGTGGCGGAAGTGTGATGAGTCACGCCGCAAGGCGGACAAGCTGCTGATCAAGCCAACAGGTGGGCCAGGGCGGCGTGGCCGAGGTCCGGCAGACATCTCAGGGGAACGACAGACAGCCCTGACGGGGCGCCGGTCATGTTTCGAGTCACGAACCATCGGCGTCGCGCCTGACATCAACCCATCCCGGGCCGCAGAGGAGCTCTCACAGTCATGTTTTTCGCGGTCCTGCAATGGGGCCGCTGTCCTGCGGCCCCAGTATGGCTGTTTCCCCTTCTGCCGAACGAATGACCTGGGGGGCAGTGTCGCCGGGCCCGGGTGCCGTCACAGACGCTGATGAGAGACCCGGCCACCGTCCGGTCCGTGCAATGCCGGTCAGTTCGCAGGCGGCATAACGTGGACGCGTGAGCACGGTGCAACCGCCGAGTCCGGCACAGTCGACACCTGCCTGAGGGTGCGATGCCCGACACCGAAGGCATAAGCCCGTCCGCAACCGGCTCAAACGCCTTCATCACCGGCTTGAACCGTTCTGACTTCCTTCTCTACGGGCCCCGTTGTGAGCCATCAGCGAGGATCGGAACACGTGCCCAAGAAGAAGACCTCGCACTTCGTAGCCAGGTTGTAACGTCTGGTGACGCATGACCGCTCGGAGTGCTCCACCGAGCGTGCTATCCAAGTTCAGGCCGCCGAATCGCTCGGCGTCTCTAGCGAGTCCGTGGGCCGCTGGGTGTCTCAGCACGAGATCGACACCGGTGCTGCAGCGGGCGTGACCAGCGACGAACGCGAGGAACTCAAGCGGTGTGGGCCGAGAACAAGCGGCTGCGCGAGGTCAACGAGGTGCTGAAGTCGGCGACGATTTTCTTCGCGGGGGAGCTCGACCCCCGAAACCGCTGATCGTGGCCTTCGTCGACCAGATGAAGAAGGTCGATCATGCCGTCGAGTCGATCCTCGTCGCCGTGAAAACCGCGGGACTGAAGATCGCGGCACGCACCTTACGAGCCTGGTGTGTCCCGGCCGGGCCGGCGAACGGACGCGCGGCCCGGGCCGTGAGCGATGCCCTGGTCGAGGACGCAGTCCGCGCGTTGGCCTTCGCCACCAACGCCGCCGGGCAGCGTGCGCTGGCTCCAGAAGGAATCTATGGCCGGCGCAAGATGCTGGCTCTCATCCGCCGAACCCGCGTTCCCGAGGCCGGTTTCGGGGCCGTCGACCGGGACATACGCTCACTCAGCCTGCTGGCGTCATGAGGGGCAACAGACCCAAAACAACCGTCTCCAACCCGGCCGGCACCCGGGCGGCAGACTTTTGAACAGGGACTTCACCGCTCCGGCTCCCGACCCGAAGTGGATCACGGACTTCACCACCTACGTCCGCACCTACCAGTCCTTCACCTACGTCGCGTTCGTCGTGGACTGCTTCTCCCAGAAGTTCGTGGGCTGGCACGCTTTCGTGAGGCGAGACGTGGAACGGGTCGACGTTCCAATCAGAACGGCGCTGTGGCGCCGCGGCCGCGAAGGGCACCCCCGGTCGGCCGGGACCAGCTCATATGTCAGTCCGACGCCGGGTCGCAAAATACGAGCGTGCGCTTCACCCAACATCTGCGGCTCGAAGGCATAAGACCGTGTCCTATGTGGTGAGGCGTCGTTGACGTCGGTATGGGGCGGGGCACGTGGAGTTGGATTGTTCCAGACGGGCTGTGGGAGATCGCG
>NZ_JBIAJH010000123.1:0-4730 GCF_042871845.1 Streptomyces sp. NPDC005533
CGGCGGCCGCGTTGTCGAAGCACGAACCCACGCGTCCCATGGACTGCACCACGCCCAGGCGGTCACACAGGCTGTTGTACGCCGCGGACGTGTATTCGGCGAGTTCAACCGGTCGTTGCAACACCGGGCTGCTGTAGTGAGCGTAGTTGCTCCTCGAAGACCTCGGCCGGGGCCTTCCAGCCGAGGATCTTGCGGGGGCGGTTATTGATCGCCAGGGCGACGGCTTCGAGGTCCTCGGCGGACCACCGGGACAGGTCGGTGCCCTTCGGGAAGTACTGACGCAGCAGCCCGTTCGTGTTCTCGTTCGTGGGTCGCTGCCAGGGCGAGTGCGGATCGGCGAAGAACACCTTCGTCCCGGTCTCGAGCGCGAACTGGGCATGCCCGGAGAGTTCCTTCCCACGGTCCCAGGTCAGCGTCTTACGGAGTTGCTGAGGTAGCTTCGTCATCGACACCGTCAGGGCGGTGTTCATCGCGACGGCGCCGTAACCGCCCAACGCCGGGCCGTTCTTCACTGGCGGCACCTCGCCCCAGCCCTCCATCCTCGGCAGATGCACCAGGAGGGTGGATCGGCTGCTGCGCTCGACGAGCGTGCCGATCGCGGACCGGCCCGTCCCGATGATCAGCTCGCCTTCCCAATGCCCCGGAACCGCGCGGTCTGCGGCCTCTGCAGGACGTTCACTGAGGACGACATCCGCGGTGACATGCCCTTGCGGCTTGTTCCGTGACCTCGACCGAGGCTCTCGAAGCGCCCGCCCGGTGCGCAGGCAGGCGACCAGCTCACGCTTGAGCGCACCACGGCCCTCGATGAACAGCGAGTGGTAGATCGCCTCGTGGCTGATGCGCATGGACTCATCCTCGGGGAAGTCGGCCTTCAACCGGTGCGAGATCTGTTCCGGGCTCCATGCTGTCGCCCACCGCCTGTCTTGCCGATGCGGCTTGTTCAGCCCTTTCCACGGAGGCGTCTGCGGTCCTGCGGCGACCGTCCCGTCAGAGCGGTGAACGTTGCCCGACAACCTCTCCTGAACGTACTCACGCAACCGGTCGTTGCCCAGGAGCTTCGCGCTCTTCGGGCGCTTGGCTGCCTGCTGAGCCTTCCACTGGGCGACCGTCGCGCGGTACTCCTGCTTGCCGCTGCGCGTGGCGGCGTTGCGGCGCAGTTCGCGAGAGATTGTCCCGGGGTCACGCCCCAGGGCGCGGGCGATCTCGCGCACACCCTTGCGCATCGCCCTGAGAATCGCGATCTCCTCGCGCTCCTCGAACGTGAGGTACCGGCCCGAGGGCTCGGCCAACGAGATCGGAGACATGCCGCCAGCGTGACGAAACCACCTCGCACCCACCGGCCACGACACGCCGACCGCCAGCGACGCCTCGGCCGTCGTGACCCCCATGGCGATCAGTCGCCAGAACTGGCGTTGCACGACCCGAGACGGATCAGGCCGCCCCGGCGAGCGCATCGCCGGCCGCAACGCACGGTCAGCGCGCCACTGCCGACGCCGCCCCTCCGGAACATCGCTGGTCTTCAAGCTCCAGTCCGCCGTGGCCACGTCGCACACCTCCGAGGTCAGGGTGTTGCGACGACCAGTTGAATCCACCTTCGCTGCCGCGGTCCGAATGGAAGATCACTTCGTCCACGCCGCCGCGGGTCGCGGCAGCCATCTGCAAAGACGCGCTGACCAGGGCCGTGTCGTGGTGTGCGTCCATCGCGTGGCCCAGGCACCGGCCGGAGAACAGATCCAGCGTGGTCGCCAGGTACAGTTTTCCCTCCCCGGTGTCGATCTCGGTCATGTCGCCCACCCACAGCACGTCCGGAGCGACGGCGTCGAAGTGCCGTCCCACCAGGTCGCGGGCAGCCTTGCGCTTGCCCGGCCGGGTCAACGACCTGCGCTTCTTCGGCTCCCGGCCGTACCAGCCCTGCTCGGCCACGACCTCGGCGACCGTGTTCACGGACACCTGCCGGCCCTCCGCCCACAAATCGAGCGTGATCCCGGGCGATCCGTAGGTGCCCCCCGAGGCGGTGAAGAAGTGCCTGATCCGCTCGGTCAGCGCAGCCCGTCTGACCTCGCGCTTCGTCGGGTTGGCGGGTCTTCTGCGCCATTTGTAGTACCAGGCCGGTGACACGCCGAGCACGCGGCAGGCCACGGTGTGCGGGATCTTCTCCTCGGTCCTGCAGTCGCTGATCACCCCGACCACCTGCGCCGGGTCCGCCTCGGCTACTTCACCCACAAGACCATGCAGCGTTTGAGGACCTCACGCTCCATTTCCAGCTCGACGATGCGCTTGGCCTGCTCCTTCGCGTTCGAACGCAGCCGGATCAGCTCCTCACGCTCCGACTCCCGCAGCGGCCCGTCCCCCAATTCCTGGGCGGCCCGGGCCCAGGGCCGATTCAAAGTCGTGGCAAGCCGACTCGTCTCGTTGAGCCGGACACGCGGCCAAGTCGCCGTCTGTGCAGGTCAACGTTGCTTCGCTGCATGACGTTGCCTGACTGGGCATCAACTCGGCGTCGAGGGTGCGTCTGGGCTCAACGTCTTGACCTGCGACGATGCGGCCAGCCGGTGACTTTGAATTAGCCCTGGGCCCGGGCCTTGCTGACCCAGTTCTGCAGCGTGGCCTCGTGGATCCCCAGATCCCGCGCGACCTCCGCGGCCGGCTTGCCCGTCTCCAACACGATCCGGACCGCACCCTCACGCATCTCCGGATCGTACTTCTGTCGCTTCCCCACCATGACCCCCAACTCCCCATCTGGTCACGGCTCTACGCTACGAGGGGAACCACACCTCAGACCGGCCTGAGCTGGACGAATACCGGCACGGGTGTCACCCGATCAGGGGCCACTCTGAAAATGCTCAATGAATTAGCCCTGGGCATGCGGGACATCGAGTACGGCTGGATAGGGAACCAACGGAGCCCCAAGGCTGAAGAGTTGAGCGTGACAACTTGCTCAACAGCCCTGGGGCTTCGCCCGTTTCACAGCGACCTCCACGTCACCCGATCAGTGGCCAAGTTGAAAAGGCTCATTGCCCGAATCAAGACCCGGCGCATCCTCCGAAAAGCCCGCCTCAGCCCCAACAAGCTCACATCAACCGCCAAGACCCTCTCGCCCTGGAGACTCACCGCTGAAAACGCTCACCGAAAGGGCTCCTTACCATGTTGGTGAGTTCCATGGGTCAGGGTTTGACGAGGAACCAGGTGGCGGGGCTGTCTTGTCCGGGGCACATGATGAGCGTTCTCACGGTCTTTACCGCGTAGTTCCATCCGTAGGGGTCGGGGTTGATGCCTATCCCGCTTGACCACCAGCGGACCACGGCGTAGCCCGTGTAGGCGGCGCCGTTGAGTCTCAGCTGGGGGTAGGAGGTGACGTAGTTCGGTTGCCAGGTAACCGTTTCTGTCATGCCCGAGCCGGTGGTGATGTTGTTTTCGGTCACGGTGTTGTAGTCGACTGTCACCGCGCCGGTCCCTGCGCCGGCGCTTCCCCCGAGGTTCAGGGAGAATTTCCAGCCGGATGAGGAGGTGGTCGATTTGCTGATCGTCGTAGTCGTCGCCAACGTCCGGGTGGCGACGCTGCCGGTTGTCCCTGTGTACAGAACGGGGGCATATCCGTCCGAGTCGAGGAATCCCGCCCAACCGCATTGCGCGCCCTCGGTGCATTTGTCGGCAAGCGAGTCGCGCCATGCAGTACGGATCCCGAACCCGGAAACCCATGCTTCGAGCCTATCCTTCTGTGCCGTAGTGAATGGCCTTGGCGTGCCGTTGGCGGCGGGCCAGCCCGACATTGAGGTGTTGGCTGGAGGAGCGGGGGTGATAATTTGAGCGAGCTGATTCATCATCTGGGTTTTCGTCACAACGCCTGTGGCAACGTCGACGGGAGAATCAGCGGTTGCCGTTCCCTGAGCCGCGAAGGTAGCCATGGCCACCACGGACGCGGCCACCACGAAACGGGCCCGCCTGAGGCGCACGGAAACAGATTTCTTCACTGGTGCGGCGGCAGTATCTGCCTCTAATTCGGCATTACCCGACGCTTCAATCTGACACATATCGGCCATGTCGCCCTCCTGCCTCGGCGGGCGGCCTGGCGTGCCGCCTGCACCATATGATCGACTTGATCGCTGTGGATCTTTCGCCCCACTGAACCTGAGAGGCCGATAGAATACCCGCCTCAGACGGCCGTCGGCTATGGCCGTCACTGTTCTTTCTGCGACCGCCCGAGGAAAACTGGTTACTGAGCCGGAATCAGAATCAAAATCACGCCTGTCGTCACCCAAGGACGCTGTTCTTGGGCCTCACATGCGAAATGCAACGGGCGCGGTCCGGAAAGAGAGCCGGTGTAGGTGGAAGAACGGCCCCCGACGGCAGCTCGCAGCCGGTTTCGGCATCAGTCCCGCCCACGCTCACGCGGTCATGGACGTCTGGTACTACAGCTGTGAGTCGCGATTGTGGTCTCTTCGGTCGCGGGTCAGGGCTAATTCATTGTCGTGTTGATCACGCTGCGTCGCAGGTCAGGGATAGTCCGAGGAGGTCGAGCGGGCGGGTAAAGGGTGTGTAGGAGACCTCTCGGAGTCCGGCGGCGATGTTGTGGTGGCCGGCATCGCGGAGGGTGTTGATCGCGAGGTTCCGTGAAGTGGCCATGTTCGCGGGTCTGTGAGCTTTTTCAGCGGTGAGTCTCCAGGGTGAGGATGGCTCTGCTGATTGACGTGAGTCTGTTCGGGCTGAGGCGAGCTTTACGGAGGACACGC
>NZ_JBIAJH010000124.1:0-4571 GCF_042871845.1 Streptomyces sp. NPDC005533
TGGGTGAGGAGGAGGATGCGGGTGGAGTCGAGGGTGGTGTCGGTGAGGAGTTCCTGGAGGGTGGCCAGGGTCCCCTGAACCGCCGCATGCACCTCCGAGCTCGGTTCGGTCAGCGCGATGACACCGGGCACCGGCCCGCCCGAGGCGAGCGCGGTCCGCAGCGCTGCGGCGTCCGCGTACGCCTCGCCGGAGACGGCCGCGGCCAGACCGTGCGGGTCCGAGCCCAGGACGGCCCACGGCCCGGCGGCCGGCTCGGTGCTCTGCGGGACGGGCTTCCACACCAGGCGGTAGAGCCCGTCGATACGGCCGCTGCGGTCCTGTAGGTCACCGGCCGGGCGCAGGGCGATCTCGTCGACGGTCAGGACGGGCCGGCCGTCGGCGTCCGTGGCCGTGAGCGAGGCGGCGTTCGCACCGCTCGGTGCTAGGTGCACCCGCAGGGCGGTCGCACCGGCGGCGTGCACGGTGACCCCGTTGAACGAGAACGGGATGGTCAGCTCGTCGGAGTCCTCGATCAGCAGCGTGTGGAGGGCGGCGTCCAGCGCGGCCGGGTGGAGGGCGAACCCGTCCCCGTCGATGCCGTCCGGCAGCGCGATCTCCGCGTACAGGTCCTTGCCCCGTCTCCACGCGTTCCGCAGGCCCTGGAACGCGGGACCGTACGCGTATCCGCGCTCGGCGAGGCGGGCGTAGAGGTCGCCCACGGGTATCCCGGTGGCTCCCTCCGGCGGCCAGACGGCCGGGCCGGCCGCGGACACCGGGCCCGGGCCCGCCTCGGCGAGCACACCCGAGGCGTGCCGGATCCACTCCTCCTCCGTCCGGCCCTCGACCCGGGAGTGGACGGTGACCGAGCGGGTCCCCGACTCCTCGGCGCCCAGCGCCACCTGGAGGTGGGTGCGGGTGTCCTCGGGAACGATCAGCGGCGCCTCCAGGACGAGCTCCCGGAGCCGGTCGTAGCCGAAGCGCTCGCCTGCCGCCACGGCCATCTCGACCAGGGCGGTGCCCGGGAGCAGCACCGTTCCGGAGACGGCGTGGTCGGCGATCCACGGGTGGGTGCTCCGCGAGACGCGGCCCGTGAACAGCAGGCCCTCCCCGCCGGCGAGGCTGGTCACCGCGCCGAGCAGCGGGTGCTCCGCCGACGTCAGGCCCAGACTCGCCACGTCCTCGGGGGTGGCCGGGCTGTTCAGCCAGAACCGGGCGCCCTGGAAGGCGTACGTCGGCAGTGGCACCCGTCGCGCTCCGGGGAAGAGGCTCTCGACGTCCAGCGCCGCACCCCGCACGGCCGCGTGGCCGAGGGCGACCGCGAGGGTCCGCGCCTCGGGGCGGCCCTTGCGCAGGACGCCGACGGTCGACACCGCGCCCTGGGCGATCTCCTCGCCCAGGCAGCCCCGGGTCATGGCGGTGAGCACCGGATCGGGGCCGATCTCGATGTAACTGGTGACGTGGTGGTGGTGGAGGTGCTGGATGGCGTCGTTGAAGCGGACGGTGTGGCGGAGGTGTTGGACCCAGTAGTGGGGGTTGGTGAGTTGTTCGGTGGTGGCGGGTTGTCCGGTGAGGTTGGAGATGATGGGGATGGTGGGGGTGTGGTAGGTGAGGGTGGCGGCGGTGGTGTGGAAGTCGTTGAGGATGCCGTCCATGTGGGGTGAGTGGAAGGCGTGGCTGACGTTGAGTTGTGTGGTGCGTCGGCCGTTGTTGCGCCAGGTGGTGGCGAGTTGGTGGGCTGCGTCGTGGTCGCCGGTGATGACGGTGGAGCGGGGTCCGTTGACGGCGGCGATGTCGAGGTGGCCGTGGTGGGTGGGGAGGGTGGTGAGGATCTCGGCTTCGGTGGCCTCGATGGCGATCATCGCGCCGCCGGTGGGCGCGGACTGCATCAGCCGGCCGCGGACGGCGACGAGGAGGGCCGCGTCGCCCAGGCTGAGGACACCGGAGACGTGCGCGGCGGTGAGTTCCCCGAGGGAGTGGCCGAGCAGGTAGTCGGGGGTGAGGCCGTGGTGTTCGAGGGTGCGGTAGAGGGCGACCTCCGTGGCGAAGAGCGCCGCCTGCGTCCACATCGTCTGGTGCAGCGGCGAGGTGGTGGGGTCCTCGTCGCTGAAGAGGAGGGACTTGAGGGGGACGTTCTGCCGGAGGTGCTCGTCGAGGTGCGCGCAGACCTCGTCCAGCGTGCGGGCGTAGACGGGGTGGGTCTCGTACAGTTCGCGGCCCATGCCGGGACGCTGACTGCCCTGCCCCGTGAAGAGGAACGCGGTCTTGCCGCCGCCACGACCCGCCGGCGGACCCGCGATCAGCTCCGGCGCTTCCTCACCGGCGCCCAGCGCGGCGAGCGCCCGCAGGACTCCGTCCCGGTCCTCCGCGACGACGGCCGCGGAGTGCGCCGCCGGCGCGGGACCGTCCGCCAGCGACCGGCCGATGTCGGCCAGGGAGACCGACGGCTGACCGGCCGGTCCCGGCTGCTCCGCGCGCTCGGAGACGAAGGCCAGCAGCCGGCCCGCCTGGGCCCGCAGCGCGCCCTCGGTGTGCCCCGACAGCAGCCAGGGCGCCAGGGGCAGGGGCGCCTGCGCCTCGGTGACGGGCTTCGGCTCGGCGGTGGGAGCCTGTTCGAGGACGACGTGGGCGTTGGTGCCGCTGATGCCGAAGGAGGACACACCGGCCCGGCGCGGCCGGTCGGTCTCCGGCCACGGGGTCTCCTCGGTGAGGAGCGACACCGCTCCCGTGCTCCAGTCCACGTGCGAGGTCGGCCGGTCCACGTGCAGGGTGCGGGGGAGCACCCCGTGGTGCATGGCCATGACCATTTTGATGACGCCGCCGACGCCGGCGGCGGCCTGGGAGTGGCCGATGTTCGACTTGAGCGAGCCGAGGTGCAGCGGACGTTCGGCGTCGCGGTCCTGGCCGTAGGTGGCGAGGATGGCCTGGGCTTCGATGGGGTCGCCGAGGGTGGTGCCGGTGCCGTGTGCCTCGACGGCGTCGACGTCGGCGGGTGAGAGTCCGGCGGCGGCGAGTGCCTCGCGGATGACGCGTTCCTGGGAGGGGCCGTTGGGTGCGGTGAGTCCGTTGCTGGCGCCGTCCTGGTTGACGGCGGAGCCGCGGATGACCGCGAGGACCTCGTGGCCGTTGCGGCGGGCGTCGGAGAGCCGCTCCAGGAGCAGGACGCCGACGCCCTCACTCCAGGCGGTGCCGTCCGCCGCGTCCGCGAAGGACTTGCACCGCCCGTCCGCCGCCAGCCCGCGCTGGCGGCTGAACTCCACGAACAGATCGGGCACCGCCATCACGGTCACGCCGCCCGCCAGGGCGAGGGTGCACTCGCCCTGGCGCAGGGCCTGCGAGGCCAGGTGCAGGGCGACGAGGGAGGAGGAGCAGGCCGTGTCGACGGTGATCGCCGGGCCCTGCAGGCCCAGCGTGTACGAGACCCGGCCCGACGCCACGCTGAGCGTGTTGCCCGTCGTACGGTAGGCCTCCACGGCTTCCGGCGCGTTGCGCAGGTGGGAGGCGTACTCGCTGTACATGGCGCCGCTGAACACACCGGTACGGGTGCCCCGCAGGGCCGCCGGGGCCATGCCCGCGTTCTCCACCGCCTCCCAGCTCGCCTCCAGCAGCAGGCGCTGTTGCGGGTCCATGGCCGCGGCCTCGCGCGGGCTGATCCCGAAGAACTCGGCGTCGAAGCGGTCGGCGTCGTAGAGGAACCCGCCGTGGCGGGCGTACGAGTGGCCCGCGCGGTCCGGATCGCCGTCGAAGAGCCGGTCCAGGGCCCAGCCGCGGTTGGTGGGGAAGGGGCCGATGGCGTCGGTGCCGTCGGCGACGAGCCGCCACAGGTCCTCGGGGGAGCGGGTCCCGCCGGGGTAGCGGCAGGCCATGCCGACGATCACGATCGGGTCCGTGTGATCGGAGGTGCTGCGCACCGCTGTCTGCCCGCCGGGACGGACCACCTCGGTCTCACCGGCCAGCTTGGACAGCTCGCCCGTCAGGAACTCGGCGAGCGCGGCCGGGGTGGGGTGGTCGAAGACGGCCGTCGCCGCCAGCGTGACCCCGGTGACCGCCACGACCCGGCGGCGCAGCTCCAGGCCGGTCAGCGAGTCCATGCCGAGGGTCTTGAACGCCGTGTCCTCGTCGACGGCGTCGGCACCGGCGAGGCCCAGCACGGCGGCGACGGTGGTGCGCACCAGCTCACCGACGGTACGCCGGCGGTCGGCCGCGGGGAGCGCGGCGGTGCGCTCGGCCCACGGGGAACCGCCCGTACCGGAGAGGGCGGTGGCCGCGGCGGCGCGCCGGCGCGGGGCGCGGACCAGGGTGCGCAGCAGGGCGGGCGCGGACTGGTCGGGGGAGCGCAGGGTCGGCAGGTCCAGATCGGCCGCGGCGAGCAGCGGCTCGGGCGAGACGAGGGCCGCGTCGAAGATCTCCATGCCGCGCTCGGCGGAGATCGGCAGCACGCCCTTGCGGGCCCACCGCTTGACGTCGAGCTCACTGAGCCCGCTCGTCATCGTGCTCGGGGTGTCCCAGAGTCCCCAGGCGAGGCTGGTGGCGGGGAGGTTGTGGTGGTGGCGGTGGTGGGCGAGTGCGTCGAGGTAGGTGTTGGCGGCGGCGTA
>NZ_JBIAJH010000125.1:0-4335 GCF_042871845.1 Streptomyces sp. NPDC005533
TGTCCGACCCGGATCTCCCTGCCGCCCAGCCAGTTCGACAGGTGCGGGATCCGGGCCACTCCCGGCGGCCCGAAGTCGAGGTAGGCGCCCATGGCAGTATCTGCGCCAGGCGGCGTGTGCTTCTGGGGCGTCGCGAGCGCAGCTGCAGTGACCAGCGCTCCTGCCGTGACCGTAGCTATGCAGTTGCGGGCTAGTCTGCGGCGCGGACTGGACATGACATCTCCCGTGCTTCGCTGAATCGGTGTGCTTAACAGAGACGTTAGGCATCCCACGTCATGAATGGCTTGCCCGGAGAACACCTCATAGGCCATTCGAAGCTGGCGGATAACCCCGCAGCTCGTCCGACAAAGACCATGCCTTGGGCCGTGCAGGAACGAGGTGTGCAAGACCAAGGTTGTTGCGAGACCCGGAAGCCTTGGTGATTGCAGGTGCGGAGATCTTAGCGGTGGATTAGTCTGCACTCGCCTCCAGCCGTGAAACGTGGTCTCAGTCATTGGGTGATCATTTGAGTCGGCAATGGCTTCGCCAACCAGGCGCCTCGAATCGAGAACCGAGACACGGCCTCGTTATCCAAGTCCACGGCCTGCTCGCTCGGATTGGGTCATAGTTCGGCTCACACGTCTAGGTTCTCTCTTTGGTCGGCGGTTGGGTGCAGATGAGGGTGCCAACGAGGGGGAGTGCGGCGTGATAGGCGATGGCAATGTCGGTTCGTGTGGCCAGGCCGCGCCACTGCTCGAGGCGGTTGATGCAGCGTTCGAAGGTGTTCCGTTGCTTATCTGCCTCACGGTTGAAGCCGGGTGGGCGCCCGCCGTGGCGGCCTCGTCGTTGGCGGTGGCCGGTCTGTTCGGACGGCTGTGGGATGACCGCGCGGATTCCCTGGCGTCGTGGATGGGCCCGAATGGCGCGTGAGGTATGAGTGGTCGGCCAGACCGCCGTCGGTTGGGCCCGCGTCCGATCTGGGGCACGCGTATGAGGGCCATCACCGTCTCGAAGGCCATCACCGTCTCGAAGACAGATGCCCTCACCGGCTTGGCCTGCAGTGACGGACGGTGAATGCCAGGGATCGGGTTCGGCCGTCGGTGCTCGAGCCTCCGTGGGAGCGGCCGCGTGAGCGATCGACGGGCTCCTCGCGTCCTGGCCCTGTTACCGTCCTTGTGGTCTCGCAATGGGGCTTCTGGCCTTCGGCGCCGGTATGACGTGAGCTCCCAGTCAGGATGATCGAAAGGGTGGTGTCGCCGGTGCCGGAGGCATGGGCAGACCGCTGATAGAGCCACGAGTGCCTTTTGGCAGTCTCTTCGCGACGTGGATGCCGGCACGCTGATACCACAGGTGGGGCCGGGGAGAATGCGAGCACGGGAGCGAACGGCATGTCGGACGAGGCTGGCATCGACGTCTAGGTGGGCTTGGACGTCGGCAAGGATGGTCATCACGCCACCGCCGTGAACCGGGCGGGGAAGAAGGTGTTCGACAAGCCGCTACCCAACAGCGATCCCAAGCTGCGGGAGCTCTCCGAAAGGCTCCGGGCCAGGCACGGGACCGTGCTCGTGGTCCTCGACCATCCGGCGTTCATAGGCGTTCTGCCTCTGGCGGTCGCCCGGGATGATGCGGGCTGCCAGGGCGGCCGCCTGCCCGGGCCGACGATGCGGTGGATCGCCGATCTCTACCATGGTGAGGCACGGGCCGCTGCCCGCGACGCGTTCATCATCGCCGACGCCGCCAGAGCGATGCCCCACACCCTGCGGACGATCGATCCCGCCGACGAGACGGCTGCCGAGCTCGCGATGATCGCCCGGGTTCCATGAACATCTCGCGGGCGAGTCCACCTGGATCGCCAACCGGTTCTTCGGCCTCCTCACGCAGATCCACCCGTCCCTGGAACGGGTCCTGGGCCCGCGTATCCAGCACCCGGCCGTGCTCAGGCTGCTGGACCAGTTCGGTCCCCCCGGCCCAGATCCGCAAGGGCCGGAAGGCGACGGCTGGGCACACTGATACTGCCCAAGGCACCGCGGATGGCCGACTGGCTGGGCGAGGACATCTTTGCCGCACTCGACGAACAGACCGCCGCCGCCCCAGGCATCGACGCAGCCGCACTGGTCGTGCCCAACCATGCCACCACAGATCCTGATCTCGACTTCCGGCTCGGGTCAGGATCACCGCCCCCACGGCTATTGGCAATGGCGACTTTGCTGCCGGCCATGTGGCCGTGAGCCTCGTCTCCAGCGCCTTGGGCAGCCGTCGACTTCAAGTCCAGCATGATGCCGCAGATCCCGTCGGGTTCAGCCCTGAGCGTACCTCGGCGATGACCGCGACAGCGTCTCATCAGGCGGGCCTTGACCTGCCACCCCAGGACACCCTCCCCGGCAGCGAGCCCTGCAGCGGTGCATTTTTCGGGGCTCCGTGATTCCCCGGAACCAGACAGCACTCGCTCCGCGCTCCCTGCCGAAGCCACGGTCTCAGTTGACAGGGATAGACCACGGCTCTTCCTCGACAAACGAACCCAACCCCGGCTCGGTGTACGTCAGTCCCTCCTCCCGAAGCGCTCGTAAGGCCTTCTGCGCTGTGGCTGCGGCAATCCCGAACTCTTCGGTCAGCTGTACTACTGACGGTACCCGGGAGCGTGGCAGGTAGGTGCCATCAGCGATACGTCCTCGCAGTACCTCGGCCACCTGCCGCCAGCGTGGAATGTCGGGGGCAAATCGAATCATCGCTCAAAGCTAGGTATGCCATCCCATACTGGCGAGGTAGGGCGCGCCTAGGATGCTATGGCATGCATCTCGTCTTGAACTCAAGAGGCCTCTGGCAGCGGGGGCATGGGCTGCAATGTGAGGGCAGGAGCGGCAGATTTGGCAACGCTATTTCTCGCGACCGTCTATCTCCACCCACCAGCGGTCTCATCGGCGAGCCGAACTCCCAGTAAGGATGGTGCCGGTATTCTTGCGCAGAGGTACCCCATGTTGCTGATAGGGCTCCGTGTTACGCCGTACTCTAGGGTTCGACGGTCTTGCCTCAGGCGGAGATCCGGGAAACGCTGGAGTGCGGGGGACGGCAGCGGACCGTGGAGCGTTAGTGCCGTATTAGGGAACGTTTGCCCTGTCGTGATGTGACGCGCGGTCCGGGTGCTGTGCCGGATGGCGTGCGGCCCTGCCGGGGTGGCCCACCCCGGGGAAGCAACGGGCCGAACGCGGCGGCAAGCACACACCCCCGACCGTGAAGCCCCGTCGGCGGCGCCGGGCGACCTACAAACCACTAGGGCGGAGTACGACACCTCTTCGCTGCCCTGGACCTGGCCAAGGACAAGGTCTGCGCCACATCAAGCGGGTCCAGCGGCGGACGCAGTTCCTGAAATTCTGCCGCTATCTGCGGACGCTCTACCCGCCCGAAGTCCGCACCTCGATCGTCAGTGACAACTTCTCCCCGCAGCTGACGACGAAGAAATGCCAACGCGTCGGCACCTGGGCTGCGGCGAACAACGTCGATGGCCTACACCCCGAACTAGACCACCTGGCGCAACCGAATCGAGGCCCAGTTCAGGCCCTGCGCTACTTCGTTCTCGACGGCACCGACCACGCCGACCACAAAGAGCAGTGCAGCATGATCCGACGCTACGTCGTCTGGCGAAACCGCCGCGCGGACGACGGCGCGCCTACGCGCCGTCGTCGACAGGGCAAGCGCTGCCTGATACGGCACTAGGCGCCGCTTATCCCCCAGACCGCCTGCGAGAGCAGAGTTTGACTCCACAACGACTTCGACGTTTTCTTTCTGCGGTAGCCAGTCCCTGATGCCATTGACCGCCTTCGCGGGGGCCTTGGCAAAATCGTGGATGATCTGCTGCTGCGGGACACCGGCACCTTCGGTTTTCGGCGCGGCTGAACCGACCCCCGTCTGTCACGGCCGTAGCCTCTGCCCATGGTTGACACGATTAAGCGCACTCCCCGTGTGTGCACGCTGCGCGATGCGTTCCTTTTCCTCCCAGGTGAGACCTCGATCCGCATCGGTGCAGCAGACTCCCCAGACGGCTTCGAGGATCATGGCGAGTCCATGCTCCTCGAAGCCGAACCCATGGAAAATGACCCAGCTGGCTTGATGGCTTCCTCGAAGCACGCCGAGGGCCGCTCCACCTCCTAGGGCCTGTGTGGTGCTGTGATCAGGTCCTGAGTTTTGCCCTCCTCGTGGGGTGGAACGGGGTAGGGCTGTTGTCGTGACACGCAGGCAACTCAACAATTTCCAGTGGAAGTTCATCGAGCAGGGCTGATTCATAGTCCTGGCTGCTGGGAGAAGCAGCAGGTCACAGCCATGTGACAAGACCTTCAGTACGGCCACGCCGGATGCAACGAA
>NZ_JBIAJH010000126.1:0-4143 GCF_042871845.1 Streptomyces sp. NPDC005533
GCGATCTCCCACAGCCCGTCTGGAACAATCCAACTCCACGTGCCCCGCCCCATACCGACGTCAACGACGCCTCACCACATAGGACACGGTCTTAGCCGGCCTTAAAGCAGGGCCGCAAAGTCAAGGGCGCGGAGCGTTCCAACTCGCCTGACAGCCGGGGGGTGTCTCTATGTCTTCGTCAAGGACGTGGTGTGTGGTTTGGGGTGGTCGTGCCGCGAGGGTGGCGGTGGGGGTTCGGGATTCGTAGAGGGTGCTGTCGTGGAGCATGACTGAAGAGTTGACCTTCGCGCCTTGCTCAACAGCCCGAGGGCTCCGCCCGTTTCAGGGCCACCCCCTCCTCACCCGATCGATGGCCGAGTTGAAAATGCTCAGCGTCACGAGCCGACAGCGTCCGGCCCTGGATCCGAGCGGGAACCGAACTGATTGAGGAGCCTGAGCCCGGCCGGATGCTGCACTCTCGGGCCCAGGGCTTGCTCCAGCGCCGGGTGGATCTGTGTGAGCAGGCCACGCAGGGAATTGCTGATGCGGTGGCCTCGCCGGCCAGGCCTTCATCGAAACCACGAGCATCTCCAGCTCGGCGATGGTCTCGTCCTCGAGATCGACCGAGCGGATCGTGTGCAGCATGGCGCGGGGTCACGTCCGCGATGAGGAACGAGTCACGGAACCTCCGGTGCCCCCGAGGTCCGAGGTGGGTTCGTAGCCAGGAGAGGCAAAGCGCTCGATTTGCATACTCCCCTGAGGGGCAGGAGCGTTGGAGCATCAACGGAACCTACTTCGAGTTAGGAAGGCATGTCCATGGCGCCTTTGGTGTGGCTGTTGATTCCGCTGTGCGCTGCGATAGGCGCGTCAATATGGGGCAGCTGGGCGGCACGCGACCGCAGGCAAGATGATATATCCGGGCTCGCGCATTACGCGCGATTTCGTGAAGTCATGGGAAATGCCAACACCACTTCCGATCGAGCCAGGTCCAATGTCAAGGCCGAAGCGCATCACGTTGTCGGTGCCGTCTGAACGCGGCCCGAGCCGTGCAAAGCGTTCCGCTTAGGCCACGGCTGGAGGTATCCGACTGTGCGGGCGATTGCGGTGCCGCCAACCAGGAGCCGCAGCGAACTCTCGGCAATCGCGCGCCTCTGGAGAGACCACTGATGATGGGCATGACCACCGACTCCTTGGGAGACACGGAGCCCCGCCCGCCGGACCGGCCCCTGGTCGGTACCGTCGGGAGTGCTGTGCTCCGGCTTCCGTCAGGGCTGGCCGCGCGGAATTTGTCCAATGTCCGCAACCACGCCCGTGCTCACTCGGACACGCGCGTTAAAGGGAACACCTGACGATCCGCCCGATGCCCTGGCAGCTGCGGCGAACGACGCCCGTGAGTGGTGAAGCCCTGCGACCATTCGCCATTATGTGCGCCACATGGCAAATCGTTCTCTGGCGTGGGTATCCCGAGCTTCGGTCAGGGGAGGGAGTGCCCCTGGCTCTGGAGGCAGAGCGGAGGGACGCCTCTGCCTCCTCGCCACCGGTGCGCTGGCTCGGGGACAGGTGCAGCCTGTCGAGGCCGGAAAGTCCGAGATGGGGAAAGCCTTCGAAGGCCGGGGCGCGGCCCCCGTCGCGGCCTCTGGTGGCCAGAGCCGTACCCCGTACCGCGAAACGTACCCGACGCCACGGCTCCCGCGAAATGGGGCCCAGCCGGGTCAACCGAGAGATATCCGGGGGGCAGCACACGCAGGGAGGAGCACCGAGTCGTCGAGAAGCGAGCTCTGGGAAGAGCGGGGCGCCCCCCGCTCCATAGCATGGTGCCCCTGTTGCCTCGGTGGGTAGAAATCGGCCATTTATCGCATCGTCAGGCCAGGCAGGAGGCGGCTCGGCAGCCGGTGTAACAGGCTGCGATCCGTTGCAGATCCAGATCATTCACGCCCGTTCGCACTCGCACCAGCACCAACCTCGATCGGCCCCGCGATCCTGTCGCGGACCCAACTGCGGGTGCACCCTCAAACGAGCCGGCGGTATCCGCAGTGGCGACGCGGAAACCGAACGGCTCCGCGCGGTGCTCCCCCCCCGGACGTCGCCCAAAGCGGCCCTCGCAGAGGATGCCCCGGTCAACCAGCTCACAGGCATCCTCAGTGAGCGGCGTCGTAGGCCTCGCGGACCTTCTTCGGCACTCGCCCGCGGTCATTCACTGTGAGGCCCTTTTCCTTTGCCCACGCCCGGATCTCGGCAGTGTCATTAGAGTCTCCCGCCGTGTGCGGCTTCGCAGGCTTTGCACGCCGCTTTGCCCTCCGCCCTACGCTGATGAACGGGGCCACTGCTTCGAGCAGCTTGTCGTAGCTCTCCGGTGCGAGGTCAATCTCGTATGCGACGCCGTCGAGCACGAGGGTGTGGGCCGACGCTTCGTGGGACTCTTCACCAGTCAGGTCGTCGGTGTAGATAGTCACTATTTTCTGAGCCATGGAAGCATTGTATGGCCGTCTCGTAGCTATCGGAACATATACGGGGATGAACCAGCCGACTGGCGTGCCGCCCAACCAATGTCCCTGACCCTGCGGAAATCATCCGGAAAATCTGCCATATCGGTACAACAGTAGCGATTCAACACCCGCACCGGGGCGGGTCGGCGTTCTTCCCCCTGGGCCGCAATCCCTGCCGGTCAAGGTTTTGTGGTGGCATCTGGCACTGCGAATCGCACAGGGTAGTCAAGCGACCACCGGTTGTTCCCAATCTGTACGTGCATCGTCCAGATCCGAGTGTGGCCGTGGGGCGGTCCTCAGGATCATCCTTGTCTCGGATGTGCATGCAACTCGGCCTCCAGGGATCAACCGCGGGACTCGCCCCCGGCGAGCCTGTTTGAGCCCCCGCGCAAACAGGAACAGACGAACGGTTGAAGGCCGAAAGTCGCCTACCAGCACCGTGCCGACGTCGGCCACCGCTCGAAGGCCGCGGCGGCGCCTCAGGCACCGCTGGAACATGTCCCACCACCCATCCGGCACCAGCCGCTCAACAATCCCCACTACGAACGACGCCCTACCCAACCGGCCCAAATGAGATGACGTCACCACTCCAACGATCAGGCGCCCTGCCCCGTCACGGCCACCCCTCTGGCCAGCACGTTCACTCCATCACAGCAGGGCCGAAAATGGTTCACTACCCAGATGCCGCCCGGGCTTTGAGAAGGTTGAAGAATCTCACTACCCGGGCTGCAAAGCGATTCCTGGTGGCGGTCCACGCCCGCACGCCAGACACGCGAGGCCGGAGAGCGTGAGCAGGCCTTTCCGGCCATGGCAACGGATTTGGAGAGTATTCGCTCCAGTGGGCTGTCACCGAGGCTTCCTGTGACCCGTCAGCTTCAGGCATGAAGCTCAACTACCTGATCAGGTACGTGAATGTGGAACCATCTCTGTGGCGTCTAAGAAGAAGCGATCTGCGCTTAAGGGCATCGCATCCTACTGGTGTGCACGAAAGCCGGTCCGATGGTGACGGGGGAGGCACCACCGGACCGGTTACGCACCACTTTAGACGATCAAGACTGATGCATATGACCAGCCATGTAGCTAGTACTTCTGAGTGTCTTGAGTTCTATTCAGATGTGTACGCTTGGCCTATGGCGCGGATGGGGCGGCCGATGGCTGAGCTGATGCTGACGGGAAGAAGAACGGGCCACGTTGGCGGGGTGGGTGCGGCGTCGCTCCACCCCGCAGGCATGGGCTATGCGGTGCCGGATCATCCTGGCCTGCACTGAGGGCGTCTCGAACAAGGGTGTGGCGACCCGTCTCAGATCGACGCCTCAGGCAGTCGGGCGGTGGCGGGCCCGTTTCGTGCAGTACCGGATCGCTGGCCTGGCCGACATGCCGCGCTCCGGCGGCCCCAGGACGGTGACGGACGAGCAGGTGGTCGCGGTGGTTACCAGGACAATGGAGTCCAAGCCGAAGGCTGCGACGCACTGGTCGACGCGATCGATGGCGAAAGGAAATGGGCCTTTCCCAGTCCTCCATCTCAAGGATCTGGAGGACGTTCGGCCTTCAGGCACAACGCTCGGAGTCCTGCAAGGTTTCAACCGATCCCTAGTAGGGGTTGGTGTGGTTGGGTTGGTGTGGGTATGCCGCGGTGACAGGTGGGGCAGACGCCGGCCCATGTCGCGAGGGGGGTCTG
>NZ_JBIAJH010000127.1:0-4115 GCF_042871845.1 Streptomyces sp. NPDC005533
GCTCCGCGATCTCCCACAGCCCGTCTGGAACAATCCAACTCCACGTGCCCCGCCCCATACCGACGTCAACGACGCCTCACCACATAGGACACGGTGTAAGACGTAGTTTCATTTGGCGAAGCGGCGGGGACAGATGAGGGCTGCGGCTATGCCGGCGGGCCCGGGGAGAATGCGAGCACGGGAGCGAAGGGCATTCGGACGACACTGACATCGGGGTCTATCTGGGGCTGATGTCGGCAAGGGCGAACATCACGCCACCGCCGTCAGCCCTGCCGGGAAGAAAGTGTTCAACAAGCCGCTGCCCAACAGCGAACCGAAGCTGCGGGAGCTGTTCGAAAAGCTCCGGGCCAAGCACGGGACCCTGCTGGTGGCCGGCGAGCAGCCGGCCTCGACCGGCACTCTGCCCCTGACGGTTGCACGGGATGCGGGCTGCCAGGTCGCCTACCTGCCCGGCCTGACGATGCGGCGGGTTGCCGATCTCTACCCCGATGAGGCCAAGACCGATGCCCGCAACGCGTTCGTCATCGCCGAAGCCGCCAGAGCGATGCCCCATAGCCTGCGGACGATTGATCCCTCTGATGAGACAGGTGCCGGGGTCGACGACGATCTCGGGGGCGAGTACACCCGGACCGCCAGCCGGCTCCGCAGCCTGCTGACGCAGATCCAACCGTCCCTGGAGCGGGTCTTGGGCCCGCGCGTCACCATCGAAGAAGCCGATCGATGGCAGCGTGGCGCTGGCCCAGTCGTGGACCCACGGCCCTTTCGCTCCGTTACCGCGGGAGATCCTCTGCCAGGCACCTTCCGGCGCCCCGGCCATCAGCTCGTCGATCCTCCACACCCCCTGCAGGCTCTTGACCTGCTGTGACGTCGGTACTGCCCACCACATGGCCGGCGCCGAGTTCCTCGAGCAGGCGCCGGAACTTCCATTCATGGCCGTAGGCCTCCTCCGCCGTCACCCACGAGGCCGGCAAACCCGCGGCCGGGCAGCGAGTCACGATGACCTTCGCGAGGTCGCCCTTGGTCGCGAACTCCCGCTCGCCGGGAATCTTGGCGACCCGGCAGCGTTCCCGCTCGGCTGTCCACGCCCTGGACAGATACAACTCCCGGTCCACCACAGCCACTCCACGGCTGGTGGCGTAAGCAGCGAACACCCCGATCTGACAGTTGTCGGTCTTCCCCGAGGTGCCGGTGTACAGCCGGCCCACCCCGGCCGAGACGGTGCCCCTCTTGATGAAACCGGTGTCGACGATGATCAGCACACCACTGGGCCCGAGCTTGCCGGCGACATACTCCCGGACGTCATCACGCAGTGCATCCACGTCCCACACACTGGAGTTCAGCACCCGCTGGAACCCGTCCGGGGTGCGGTGACCCGCGTACTCGACCAGCCGGCAGCCATTCTTCCGGACCACCGGAGCCAGCAGCCCACGCAGGTAACCCCGCATCCGCCACCGCAAATCCGCCCTGGCGAACCGGCCCGCAACTCCAGCGAACACCCCATCCCACTCCACAGCCCACTCCCGGGCCTCCACCATCCCCACCACGCCCTGACAACGACAACCACCACCTCAGGAACACAGTCCACTGCTGAAGCACCAAGGCCCGGTAGCTCTGAAACCCGTCCAGGTGCGGTGACCTGCGTACCCGATTAGCTGCCGACCTTCTCTCCAGGCGACGGGCTCAATGTGCTCGTCTGTAATCCCGCATCCGACACCGCAGATCCGCCCTGGCGAACCGACCCGCTACTTGAGCAAAGCCCGTATTCACGTCAGGAGCCCACCCTTGCACATAGAGGCTGCTCACAGACGGACCGGGTACGCCAGCCCTACCCAACACACGTTAAGGCTCAACCCAGCACATTGGCCGCGGAAACCTGCCGATCGCATTGGTACGTAGTCAGCCTTACAGGTGTCTCGATCACCGGCATAGTTGATCTATCTGACGCGCCCCAATGGTTCAACCCAGCGAAACCAAACAAGATAGGATGCAGCTCGTTCAGAAAATGCTTCCACTAGCCCGCTGTGGAACGTCTGGGGTATCTGACTCACGCTGCTTTCGCCCCCCCCGGTGACCGCTAGACAGGCCCTCGTCAGTTACTCCTGAGCCTTTCCCTAACCCAACGATGGTGAGGTTATGCATGCTTCCGGAACGTAACATGACGGTAAGACAGTATCTTCGCGACCGTGATTCTGGTGAAATGGTTCCCGCCAACGCGGAGCCGATCTTCACCGAGCTCGTCGGCCGGTGGAAGAGAGCTGGACGCCTGACCCCAGGCGGTCACGATGAGGAGTGGGACAGGACTATTCGGCGATCTTGCTGGCCTCTTTACTGAGTAACAAGAAATCTAAGGTTGCCATAAATCAACGTAAGTTTTTCGTTTCGTCCAACTGATCGGATAGCTCACTTGAGTTCGCACCGGTCACGACGAGGTGGGTCTTCGGATCGTTCTTGCTCGGTCGGTTGTATTCCGGCCCGCTAGGGTCGTCCTTGAGCGCCGGGACGCTGACCGAGTCGATGTCGAAGCGGGACAAGTGTCGCCCTTAGCCCCGAATGCCTCCAGGGCCGCCCGGTGCAGGCGGCCCAAACCCGGTCCTTGCTCCAGCGCGCGACGCGCCGGTATATGTCGCCAGGCTGGCCCGAACACCAGAGGAAGCCGCATTTGCCCGACGTAGCCACGAACACGATACGCGCCAGACACTTCCGCCCCCGGCCTGCCTTTGACCCCTCATTGGGACGTATCACTACCGACTCGAGCACCACCCGCCGGAACGAGTCCCACACTCATCCGACACCATCCGCTCAGAGAGGCTCGCTATGCTCAGCAAAACAAGCCAGCGCGCCAAAGGAGACGTTCGCATCTGCCAGAGCTTGGTTTACACCGGGGCTAGGTTTTTTTGCTCGCGGCGTTCGTAGGGGTCTGGCCGTCGAGGGCACCGTGGGGCGGTAGCAGTTGAGTAATCATACTCGCGCATCCTATCGTTGAGGATGCCCGCGTCGTCGATGACGGTGCCGTCGCGCATGCGGTAGAAATCCTTCGTCGTCGATGCGGCGGGAGCGTTCTACCTTGCCTCGAGGTGCGGTGATGCGAGTTTAATGTAGGTATGGGCGACGCCCTTGTAGAGCACGACCCAGCAAAAGGCGGACTGGAATTCGGATCCGCGGTCGGTGCGGACCATCTAGACGGGAATGGCAACCGTTCCAGAACGCAGTCGAGGAACTGAACGGCGGTCTTCGGTCGCACCGCGAGCAGATCCGCAGCGCCCGCAGCCGGGTGCAGTCGTCGATGACGACGAACTGGTAGGACTTCGCCCGCCGCCGTTCGCTAGGGTCCCGGTGATCAGCACCGCGGCCGGGGCCTGCTCCGGGAATCTTGTCGGTTCGGTGAACGTCACGTCGATCTGGACCCGGTTGCCGGCAGCTGGTTCTCGTAGCGGGTGCAGCGCTGGGAGGCGGCCAGCCAGCCCGATCCAAACTTCTTCAGGATGCGGCAGACGGCTGAGCCGGCGATGTCGTGCGTACAGCGTGAGGTACATCTTGATCTTCATCGGGCCGGAGTGGTAGTTCCCTCGCAGCCAGACGATCTTGTGGACGACATCGGCCCCGGTGGCGTGAGAGCAGTGATGCGGCCTGCTGGAGGGGCCCGCAGGCCCTCGACGCCTTCTTCTGGTAGCGGTGTTGCCATTTGCAGAAGCAGGTGCGGCCGGTCCCGTAGTACCGGCATGTCAGCGACATTCCTGGTGACTTCCTCGGAGTGCAGCGACAAGGTCCGACGATTTTACCCCTAGTGTCCTGAGTCAGTAGTTGGCTTACAGTTCTCATATGACTCGTCCTGGTCCAAAGCTAGCGCCCCCTGAACCTGACTGATGATGAGCGCGCCGAGTTGGAGCGGTGGGTGCGGGGGCGAAAGGAGGCCCAGGACATGGCTTTCGGGCCTGCGTGGTCCTGGCGTGTGGAGCGGGGGGTGAGGACGGGTTCCCCGTTTCCGCCGCCGCGGTTGCAGATCGGATGGGGGCGACGCGGGAGCAGGGCTGATTCATAGTCCTGGCTGCTGGGAGAAGCAGCAGGTCACAGCCATGTGACAAGACCTTCAGTACGGCCACGCCGGATGCAACGAA
>NZ_JBIAJH010000128.1:0-4115 GCF_042871845.1 Streptomyces sp. NPDC005533
GACCCCAAGCCTTTCGTCTGGACGAAGACAGCCGACCAGATCCTTGAGTCCCTCGCCTCGTACTGCCGGCGAATTACTGACTCAGCACACTAGGTTCTGTCCGACGGATCACATGACTGCCTCGTATGAACCACTGTGTCGGTGGTGGGGCGGGGCGATCTTACGAACGACGAGTGGGTGCAACTTGCACCACATCTACCAAGGGCCGGGTGCCGGGGTGGACGCTGGGTTGATCACCGAATGGTGATCAACGGAATCCTGTTCCGGATCCGCACGGACGTCCCGTGGCGTGACCTGCCGGAGCGATTCGGTAGCTGGAAAACCGTGTATGAGCGCCATCGCCGCTGGTCAGCAGACGGCACATGGGAGGGGCTCCTTCAGACAGTCCAGGCTGATGCCAACTCTCAGGGGCACATCGATTGGAGCATGGTGAGCGTGGACTCGACCTCGGCCGAGCCCATCAACACGCTGCCGGAGCTCCGCGCAGGACGCCGCGAGTTCCGAAGCGGAGATCAACACCTCGGCAGCACCGCTCCGACGACGGGCTCGGCCAGTCTCCTTACTGCCGACTTGCTGGCCCCCTTCCCCATGTGACCGGCTTTCCCGGCCTCGGAGTACTACGGAGCCTCCGTCCTGCCCAACGGCCATCAGCCGGCGATGGGCCTGCCCCCGATCGGACTGGATGTCCGATATAGGGGCGACCGCGGACAGTTCCCACGTTCACCACGAATCGATCGACAGGTGAGGTGCCCAGCTCTACCCCGGCAGCATCGCCCCGCTTCCGCCGCAGACTTTCAGCGTGGCCTCCCCACCGATGAGTAGAGTCGGCTTCGGAGTCGACCACCGACGAGCGCTGGTGGTCGTGCACTGCGTCCGGCCCAGATCCGCCAGGTTCGAGCCGGTGTCGTAATTACGGGGCGTCAGGCACTGATTTCTCGCGTGCACCTTCCTGTCTCGCTAGCCGGACCCGGGTCGCCTGGCAGTACCGACCCGTCCCGGCGTTGTCGGGGCTGCTTACCGCTCGGCTCGGCATCCCCCGGAACCGAACTGCCCCCAGCTTCAACCGGATTGCTACGACAACCCGATGGTGAAGGTCTCTCACCTCACTCGACTCCATGGCGCCTCGTGGCGCACCGACGCGCTACGACAAGCGCGCCTTCGTCTTCCACGGCACTGTCACCGTGGCCTCCATCCGGCTGTGGCTCAGACCATGATCGGGCAGATATAACGGTGGTCGCCTGATTGGCTTCCCTGCCACGATCTGGGTATGACCACGTTGTTCCTGATAGTCGGCCTGCCCGGGGCCGGAAAAACCACGCGGGCTCGACAACTCGCCGCGGAGCACGGCGCGCTGCGCCTGACGCCCGACGACTGGATGATTCCCCTGTTCGGCGAGGCGGAGGCGGACGGGAAGCGCGACGTGCTGGAGGGGCGCATGCTCTGGCTCGCCATGGAGGCGGTCAAACTGGGCACCAACGTCGTCGTGGACTACGGCTGCTGGTCACGGAACGAACGGTCTGCGATCCGCTGGCTGGTGGAGGCCGAGGAGGCGTGCTTCCGCATGGTCTACCTGCCGGTGGACGAGGAGACCCAACGCGCCCGTATCGCCCACCGCTGGGCGACCACCCCCGAGGAGACATTGCCGATGTCCGAGGCCGACATCCTGCACGGGCGCGCGCATTTTGAGGAGCCCGACGCGGCGGAGCTGGAGGGCCGCAGGGACGCTGGGCCGCCGCCCGGCTGGGTCGACTGGCGGGAGTGGGCCGCCGACCGGTGGCCGTCGTTCGCATGACTGCTGCGGCCCACGACAACTTAGCCGTACCGGGCATGCCTGCACGAGCCCGAAATGATCCGCCGGACAGGCCTTAGTGCGAGACGCAGAGCTCGTTGCCCTCGGGGTCGGCGAGTGTCGTCCAGGTGCTGGGGCCCTGGTTGCCCTCGTGGAGGTGGCGGGCGCCCTTGGCGACGAGGCGTTCGACGACGGCGCGCGGATCGTCTTCGCCGGTACGGACGTCGAGGTGGACCCGGTTCTTGACCGTCTTGGGTTCGGGGATGAACTGGAAGAGGATGCGGGGGGCGCGCTGCAGGCCCTCCGGGTGGCGGATGCCCGTGCCCGCCTTCCAGACGAGGACGCCGTGGTGGGTGGTGGTGTCCGCCTCGGTCGCCTGGCCCTCTTCGACCATGCGGCGGATGAACTTCTCGTCGCTGGGCTCCACTTCCCACCCCAGAGCGTCCGCCCACCAGTCGGCGAGCTCGTGCGGGTGGGCCGAGTCGATGGTGACCTGGAATGTGTATGCCATGCCGGGACCCTACTGAGGGGGCAACCCGGCCGCCACCGGAACGGGTTGGAGGTGAGGTGTCGTCATCGGGCCGTCGTCCCCGGGCCGGGCGGGCGCCGGGAGCCCGGGCGGGCGTTGAGGTGGGAGGCGAGCAGCGCGGCGAAGGTCAGCAGCCAGGCTCCCACGGCGATCCAGAGGAGCACCTCGCCCAGCGGGCGCAGCCAGGCGATCCCGGCCGGGTCGGCCACCGAGAGGCAGGCCACGGATGTCATGCCGAGCGGGAAGACGGTGGCCCAGCGCCGGATGTCGTAGCGCGGCCGCGGGTGGCGCAGTTCGGCGGTGAGGAGGACGACGTACCAGGCGAGGGACAGGGCGAGCACGGCCAGGGTGACGTCGAGGAGCGCCGTGTGCGCCGAACCCGTCCAGACGGGTGAAGCCGTGAGCTTGGATCCGGCCAGGGCGCAGATGGAGAGCGCCCCGCCGGCGACCCAGTGGTCGCCCGCGCCGCCCACCACCTCGCGCAGGTCGAAGCGCAGGAGGGCGGCCACGTAGAGCACCAGCCCGAGGCAGAACGCGGCCAGCGCCGCCCGGGCCAGCCAGTCGTGGCCGTCGGCGGCATCGGCGAGGGTCGCCGCGAGGACGGCCAGGCCCTGGGTGGCCACGCAGCCGAGGAACGCCACCCCGGGCATCCGCCGCCCCCAGTGCCGTACGACGTTCAGCAGCAGCCCGGGCCAGAGCGCCGCGGCGAGCGCGAGCAGGGCGGCCGCCACGGTCTGCCATCCCAGCATGGACAACCGGGTGCCGATGACGGCGGTGGCGGCGACGGCCGTCAGCGCGGCCGGGGTGTCGGCCTCGGCGCGGAACCGCCCACGGTCGCCCAGCAGCCGGGCCGTGAAGTCGGCGGCGAGCACGAGCCACAGGGCGACGGCGAGGACGAGGGCGAGGATCGAGGACGGCTCGTGCCCGGTCAGGTGCAGGCCGACGGAGATGATGCCCGGCGCCATGGCGGCGGCTCCCGCCGCGGGCGGGAGCCCGGTCCACCAGCCGCTGCCGGGAGGGATGCTCACCCCTCCAGCGGACCGCACCGCTCCGCGCGGCGCCAGCGGGCGGGGCCGACCGGCGCGCGGCGCGCGGTCGGGCGGCTCAAACCTTCTGCACGGAAGATCAACAGGGTCTGCACGCGATGCACATGCGGGGGCGCGGGCCGCTCGTAGGCTGTTGAAAGACGCGGACCTGCCGGTCCGTCACAGGGGAACGGACCGGCGGGTCCCGATCCCCGACCCGCTCCCCCAGCAGGCCTGGACGGTGCGCCTCAAACGCCGGCGGGGCTGAATTTTGTGCGGCCCAGCCCGGAGGGTGCGGTGGGGTTGGAGTGTGCGGCTCAATGATCGGGGCTCCGCCCCGGACCCCGCTCCTCAATCGCCGGAGGGGCTGGAGTAGTGCGGCAGACCCAAATTGGTGCGCCAGGGGGTGCGGCGCTGCTGGAGGGTGCGGCTCAATGATCGGGGCTCCGCCCCGGACCCCGCTCCTCAATCGCCGGAGGGGCTGGATTTGTGCGGCCCCGCCAGACGGTACGGCGAGGCCGGATGGAGCGGCAGAGCGGGAGGGTGCGGCTCACAGATCGGGGCTCCGCCCCGGACCCCGCGCCTCAAACGCCGGCGGGGCTGAGTTTGTGCGGCGTAGCTGGGTGGGTGCGGCTGGGCTGGATGGTGTGTCGGCGCTGGGGAGCAGGCGGGTCGGTTGGGGTGGGGGTGGGTGTGTGTCGGGGTGATCCCCGCAGGGTGCCGAACGCACTGCCGCCGAGCTATCCGACCTCCCGACACGTTCGGCGCCCGA
>NZ_JBIAJH010000129.1:0-4087 GCF_042871845.1 Streptomyces sp. NPDC005533
ACCCCCCAGGTCATCCGTTCGACAGAGGGGACACAGTCATACCGGGCCCGGAGGCCAGCGGCCCCATTGCAGGACCGCGAAAAAGATAACGGGGGTGATGCGAGCGGCGGCGGCAAATGCCGCCAGGCACAGCCGCTGGTCATCGCCTACACCAGACTTCTGACTGAAGCAAAATGAGGCCGCGCACTTCTGGCCCACCACCATGCGCCTGCCTCCGGATGCAACCGAACTGGACTCCGTCGAGGTCGTCTGGCTTACTCGCGCGCAGAATGGCATGGCCAACAGCGACTGCGGCCGACTCGACGCTATTGAGCGCAAACTCCGCGGCGAGTTACAAGAGGATCAACCCCCGACCGCGTCGGATCAGGGCTGTCTCAGCCAACCGACCTGATGAACGCACTTTCGACCTTGCCCTCGAACCTCAGTAAGTGCCAGGAACCCTCGATATGGGCGCTGACCCGGTCCCTGACAGAGCTGAGTTGGACAGTATGTGACGATGCGGGGCCGGGCAACATTGCGTGTCGACGTCGGTTGCGACTATTGCGGGTCAGCCTGTCGGGAGCGGTGGGGGGTCTGCAGGGGCCGGCGGCAGGCGGTGTGTGGCTACCTCTTCCTCGGCGGCTACGAGTGCAGCGTAGGCGTTGCGTTGTCCCATGAGCACGCACAGAGTATAGGCAGCGGCGTCGAGTTCACTACGTTGGCCGGGGTCATGCGGCGCAGCGAGGGTGCGGCGGCGGGCAGACCGGAGTTCATTGATGTGTTCACGCAGGACCCCCGGTGGTGGGCGCAGGCCGATAAAAGCTTTGGCAGGTGGGGTCTGAGCCCGGCTGACTTCGGCGCGTAGCAGTGCTTCGAGCCGTGGGTTGGCCAGGGTGCGGGCGTGGGTGGCGATGACATTCTCGGCGAGATGTTGCGTAGTGGTCCCTGCGGCGCGGGCAGTGTTGGCGAGGATGCGGCGAGCGGAGTCGGATGTGCAGGGCGTCCAAGCCATCACCACGCCAGTCGCCCGCGCAATGGCGGCCCAAGTGGTCGTATTATCTGGGCCCCCGCCAGTGGCGGCAGGCTCAGTGGGATCGTCCGTGGCCGGCGACTGATCCACGCATAACTCCTTCGTCGTGCTGTGGGTGAAGCCGCTGTTTAGCATCTCCTAGCTCAGCCGGAGAGTGACAGGGCGGCAAATCCGCCGATCGAATGAGGCTGAACGCACCTCGTTGACGCCTGGATGGAGTCATGAGCTAACCTCTGCCCGACCAGCCGCCAAGCCCGTAGGCAAGCCCGTGCCTGGAAATCTACTGCCGCTCGCTCTGCATCATCGCGATCGGCAAGGCGCGCGCCATTGCGCCGCTTCGGTGGCGAGCGCCAGTTGCTCGGCTGGACCGGTGCGAGGCGTCCTGGGACAGGATCGGGGGCCTACTCCCTGACTCCCCCGCTTTGCTCCCAGCCCAGGGCCGGCGGAGACCGGTCTGCAGACGGTGATCCGGCCTCGATCCTCTACAGGCTGCACGAGGGAGCGAAGAAGATCCTGAAGGAGGGAACCTGCCTAGGCGTAGCAGTACCGGCCCGCACGACGGCCGAGCGCCTATGGGCGTCAGCGGGGCTTTTAGCGCGGTCAGGCCCTTCCCATCTCGCCGCTCCGCCGGCCGCCCTTGCCCCGCCAGGCATGGCCTCACGAGTAAGCCTTCTGTCGAGGCCGCTTTGGGCCATTGCGCGTGCTTCTTATTGGTCGATGGTGTAGAGCGGTCCAGGGAACTTCATCGTGACGGCGTTTCGGTTCTTCTCCGGTCTTGGCTGCGGTGTAACGTGCGGCCTCGTCAGATAACGGTGAAAGGTCCTCTAAAGTGAGCAAATCCCAGAAAGGCCGAAAGCGTCGCAAGGTGAATATGATTCCGCGTCCTGGGCCCGCTGCAACCCGCGCTCGTCTGCCGGCTCCGGCCATGCCCGATCCTCAACTGCCTAATTGGGACCGTGTCCTGGCCCGCTTGGGTTACGAGCGCCTACCCGGCCAGAAGTCCCTCACTCCGTGTTCGGAGAAGCCTGCTGATACGGCCTCTTCTGTGGATACCTTCCGCTCTGCTCGGGATGGCGGACTCGGGCGAAACGCCGAGCGTACCTACCGTCTGCTTGCTGCGGCTGGCCCGTCGGGAGCCACTCTGGAGGGTCTGTGTCAGGCCGTGGGATACACGCCTCAGACTGTTCTGCGCCACCTGGCCGGCCTGGCGAGGCACCGGCTGGTCCTGCAGACCCTCGACGGACACTGGGTCTGTCCCGACCTCACCGCCGCTCGTATGCGCAACGGGTAAGTGCCATGCACTTGCTCTGGTGCTCTTGCTGCACTCCAGCGCAGGCCACCGCTTGGCCGGAGAGACGGCTGGACCGAAGACCACCCGCGATTGGAACGGCCCGCTACTGCCCGTCATCGCCCCTGCCGTTGCCAGGGACCCACCAAGGCCACTCAGGACAGTGAGCATTTTCAGAGTGGCTACCGATTGGGTGACGGGGCGGTGCGTCTGAATTGGGTAGGGCCTCTGGGTTGTTGAGGGAGGTATCACCGCTCAACTCCTCAGCCTGGTAGCTTTTTTGGTTTCCTCTCGTGCCGTATTCGATGTTCCGCATGCCCTTGTGGAGTGGGTCACGATGCTCATCGCCACCCGTGAGGGTGACAGACGATGCAGACTGCCGGCTTCGAGCAGGGTCCTGGCCGTGCTGGTGTACCTCAAGAGGAACGGCGCCTTCACCCGGATCGCCGTCGGCTTCGGGATCAGCGTGGGGGTGGCCCACAGCTACGTCCACTGCGTGATCGAGGTCCTGGGCCGCCGGGCTCCGGGTCTGACCGCGCCCCTGAGATCCGCCGGCGCCCGTTATGTCCTCCTCGACGGGGCTCTTGCCGAGTGTCGTGCGTGCGGCCCGCCAGAGCAGGCGAGAGCCACACCAGGTTCCTGTCAGGGGCCGTGATGACCTGCAGGTTTATTCCGTGCCGACGATGTTTTCCCGGGTGGTCGGCCCGGCTGTTAGCCCGGGAATGACCTCACCGTCAAACAGGTGTGCGTTGATCGGGCGCACTCACGGCTCCGGTGGCCAAGCTGGGCGAGACGAGGCAGGTGGCCTGCTGCGAGGAGAACGGCCAGCGGTCCTGACGCTCCAGGCGAGCGGCGCCGACTGCACGGAGCAGTCGCAGGGGTGGAGGCGGACGTAGGGATCCCGCGGGAGCCGCAAAGGCGCCTTCAAGTCGACGGGGAGATCAGAGGCAGCTGCAGCATCCGGGACCGGCCGGCCTCCAGCCCGACCGATGGCCTCGCCTGCAAGTCTGGTTGATCCGCCGTTGGAGTTGGTGAGTCAGTCGGCCAGCTGGAAGCTCAAATCCGCCGACTGGAGAAGACCCGGCCTGGCACGGACGCGGTTTCCAGATAGCCGTTCGTGTGTTCGGTCAGCCTCTTCACTTCCGGACCTCTGCGCTTACAGAGGACGAATTTGCTGCCAGCAGGCAGGCGAACGCTGCGAACTGAAGCCCGGGCCTGCTGGGCTGTCAGGGCCGATGGCTCCACCGTTGTCTCAGAGCTGAGCTGTGGGAACGGAACCCAATCCCTCAGCGGCAGCCAGCGGCCAGTGACCAGATCGGCTACGTCTCTCACGGGCAGCATTCGGGCGGTGATCCACCGAGAAGCGGCCGCCACCGTCACCAGCACCGCCGGATGGCCCGCTTGCACGAGGCCGACGGGGATCGCGGCGGCTGGAAACGGCCCCGTTCACAGACCGTCCTCGACGCCCAATCGACGGGCTGTAACTGATCATTTCAGTATGGGTTTGATGTAGGGGCTTGGCAGTTGGGCTTGAGGGCGGCAGAGTGCTGTGGGTGTCGGATGATCTTGTGCCTGATGACCTGTGGGAACGCGTCGCTCCTCTGCTGCCTCCTCGTCCGCCGCGGCGCCGGAGGTATCCCGGTCGGCTGCCCGCCGACGACCGGGCGGCCTTGCGTGGGATCGTTTACGTGCTCAGCAGCGGGGTGACGTCCTGGCGGCGTCTTCGGGACTGGACCGAGGCGGGCGTCTGGCCCCGGCTGCATGAAGTCCTCCTGGCAGAACTACGTGCG
>NZ_JBIAJH010000130.1:0-4076 GCF_042871845.1 Streptomyces sp. NPDC005533
AACGCGGGCTCGGCCAGGACGGCTCCGACGCCGTGATCACACCAGCCACACCAAGATCATCTCACCCGTGACCAGCAGTTACGGGACAACCCTTAGGAGAAGCCACAACGATGAGATCCTCCACCTCCGGCGACCACGCCTCTGGGAGCACGGCGATCCTTGGAATCAGCCATGCCGTCTGCGGCCCCTGCTCGGAGGCTCAGGGGGAGCTGAAGGCTGGCCCCAGCGCCGCACCCCTATTGCGGTTTTCGGGTTGTCGTCGGCGGTGACGGTGTGTGATCCTCGCGGTATGCCGGGGGTATGCGTTGTCCGGAGGGCGGGTACCTGACCGAGTCGGGCGTTTCGTGAGGGGATCCGGCTTCAGGACGGCGAGTGGTTCGAGGCGGGAGAGAAGACTGCGGTGAGCACGAAGGACCCGCGGGTGAGTGTGCGGTTGATGCAAGGCTGGCGCCATGCCTGGCACGCAGGCGGCAGCGAGTCATTCTCCCCTCCACGGGGGCCGACGAACTCCCCGGTCGTCACCGGCGCCCAGTTCACCGGGCTCAGGAGGAACCCGGCAGTACACGGCTTCGCCGAAGAGCGGCTGGACATGGACTGCGCCGCGATCGACGGCTACACGCCAGGGCCCTCAAAGGAGGGGTTCACCGGACCTTCGCCGGTCGGCCACGTCCGCCGGAAAGCAGACACCACCTGATCACCGCTCGACACGGCACACCACTCGCCGTCTCGCCAACCAGCGGAAACCGCCAGGACGTCACTCAGCTGATGCGCCTGCCCGACGCAATACCCCGCATCCGCGGGGTCCGTGGTCAGCCACTGCACCGCCCTGGCCGGCTGTTCGCCGGCCAGAGGTACGGCTACGACAAGTAGCGCCGCTTCTTGAGGGCCTGGGGCATCACCTCGAAGTGCGCCCGCAAGGACACTGTCCACGGTTCCGGGCCGGGCAAGCTCGCCGGGACGCGGAGCGGACCTTCGCCTGGCTCCACCAGTTCAAACGGCTCCGGACCCACTACGAGATACGAGCCGACCACCACCTCGGACCAACCCAACACGCCTGCAGTATCACCTGCTTGCCCGACTCCGAACCGCATTCTGAAAAGATCAGTTAGTAGATACTTGGCCACCGGCCCTGGGCTGGCCCCGCCGATTGCACGAGCTCTTCAAGCGGCGTGGGCCCGCCGATCGCCTGCCAGGCGCCGCACGGGGTGACAATTGCCTGGGCCACGTCACTTCGGAGGCCCGGAAGCATGGCGTACAGGACGTCGCCGGGACAGGCCGTGGCATTGAAGTCGCGGTGGCCGAAAATCTCGCCAGGTGCGATTTCGTACTGTCGGCAGATTTCTGCACACATCTCCACGAGTGCTGCGTACTGCGTTTGAGAGGGGGCCGAGCTGCAGTAGTTCCCTTCTGTTTCGATGCCGATCGAGACAGTGTTCTGGTTGGCACAATGGGAGCCGATGATGAAGACCTCGCCGCGCCTGAGTTCGCGAAGGCTGTGTTCGCGGCCTTCAAGTAGATGACCCCCTCGGCTGACAGTGAAGTGCTGCCCGGAATCGCTCCAACCCAGAGCCTGCTGGTGATAGTGCTGCATCGCGCGAGCCAGAGCGTACGCTCGTCCTAGGTCCAGCTCCTGCGTGTTGGGAGTCGCGGTGTGATGAACGATGATCTTCCTGGGTGGCTGGCCTGAATACTGTACCCTGCGCAGCGGCTTGGCTGCGCCCCAGGAGGCTCTGTCGTGAATCGAGAGGCCCGAGTTCGTAGCAGCGGATGCCGAGGTTGTAGTCTTTGCGGGAAGAAATAAGGCTCCCGCCGTCAGAAGGCCGGTACGTACGAAGGAGCGCCTACCAAGGGGGCGGTGCTGGGACACAATGCTTTCCTCTCATGAAATTACATCTGACAGTCCATGAGAGACGAGTCTTTTTCTGTCGCCTCACAACGCGCCGGTTACCTAGTGCGACGACCGAGTGGATTACGGCGAATGGATGGCAAACGAAGGCACCCGGACCCTCTTTACTGTGTTGGATAGTCTTGGCTGGCCCTTGAGCTATTCGGGTCGGGCTGCAGCTCGCCGATTGGTTAGGTTGGTGCGGGAGGCACGGGCACTTCGCGTGTCGCTGCCTTTGGCACCGTCTGGCTGGGCGGTAGACCGGAAGCATGCCAAAGCGATGTCCGTATCCGGGTGACTGTTCGATGCCCGCTGGAAGTGGATGGAGCCGCTGCATGCGGCCTGGTTCGAGCGCCGGGAGGGGCCCTGGACTTCGGTCGGCCGCCCGGGCACAATCTGCGGGACATCATGGGCGCGATCTTGTATGTCGAGGGGACCGGGGTACGACGGCGCTACCTCGCGCATGACCTCCCGCGCTGGGACACGGTCTACGGCTACCGCCTCACGGGTGCACGAGGAGGTGTACGCCCAACACAACGGACTCCTTCGGCAGCTGCTGTGGAAGAAGGAGCGACGGGACGGCGAACCGTAGGCGTGTGTGATTGTCTCTCAGAGCGTCAAGATCTCCTCCAGTGTCCCTGCCGGTGACCCGGGCATCGGCGCGCTCAGGAAGATCGTGGACCGGAGGCGGAGCCTCGTCACCAACACGCTGGGCTCCTCCTGGCTGGGCTGCCTACCGCGGTTAGCGTGCAGCATTCCTTAAAGGCAATAGACATAGCGGTGGTGTAGGTGTCAGGTGGGTGGGGCGGGTCTGCCCCAGACCCGTGTCCGTGCCCGCCGGTTGAGCTGGGCGGTTGCGAGCTCGGTGGCCTGGGTGATCTCGTCAGGTCTGGCGAAGGACTGGCCGGCCAGGGCGGCTTTGCGGAAGATGCGCCACCAGGCTTCCTGGAGGTGAGCCAGCACGCGCCGACGGGGATGAAGACGTGCTTGATCCTGTGATGGTCCTCGAGCCAGGTCCGGGTGGAGATGCTGTTGTGGGAGGACAGAATGTCGGGGATCAAGATGTCGCCGACAGGGTTTGCTTCCTCCAGCCTCTGGAGAAACTGCTGGCAGCAGGACACTGTTACGGGAGGTGGCACTCATGGTGACCTGTTGTCCGTCCCTCACTCGCAGGCCGCGGTAGACCCAGGTCTTCTCCAGCCCGCGACTGTAGTCGGTCTTGTTCTTGATGCGGCGGTCGTCAGGGGACCAGTCCGGTCCGGGAGGGAAGGTACGCGGAATCACCGGCCCGAGTTCATCGGCGCAGACGACTGTCGCACCGGCGGGCGGATCGGTGTAGAGACCGATGATCCGCGTCCTTTTCCCTCGACATCGTTGTCCTTCGATCGCACCCCGAGCGGGCCATCTGACACCCTCGGCCAGCAGAAACCGGCGGACCTGCGACCTCCCCACTGTCATGCCGGCCTGCCGGGCGGCCTGTGCCAGCGATTCAAGCGTCCACTCACGCGCGTCCGCCTCGTCGTCCGCCGCCGGTCCACCGTCCTCACCCCTGGTCAGACAGCCCGGAGGGGCCTGCCGGACCAGAGCTACGATCCTGGAACGTTCCGCTTCCGGGAGCCGCCGGGGACGACCACTGACCGGCCGGTCCCCAGCCCCTCCAGCCCGCACTCGTTGAACGGCGCAGCCACCACCGCACCGTCTCCGCGCGACACTGCCGCTCCGCCGCAATCGCCGCCACCCGCAAACCTTCCCAGCTCAGAGCGATGATCCGCGCTCTCATCACAAGATCGGCCGGCGCCTTCCGGGCACCCGTCAGCCTGGCGACCGCCTTCTCCTCCTCCGGCCCCGAAGGAGTCCGGGCACACAGCCACGCACGCATAACCCCCCACCAGCCACCACCCAACATGGGGTTATTCCCACTACTTGAGGAATCAAGCAATAGTTCTCCAGCAGCGGTCTATCACGGATTAGGTGTGGTTCGTCTGGGCTGCGTGGCCTATACCTGATTGGCGGTAAGGCGGCTGGCGAAGGGGACGTCGAATTCGTTGAGGCCTTCCAGCGGTTACTCCAGCGCCGGCGTCCGCGGCGGGTGGGATCTAGGGTCCGTCTTCAAAAGATCGTTCGATGGTGGATCATGTTTTTCGTGATCCGTCGCCATGAACTGACCGATTTCGAGTGGGAGTTGCTGGCT
>NZ_JBIAJH010000131.1:0-4037 GCF_042871845.1 Streptomyces sp. NPDC005533
GCACGCGTGTCACCGCCCCGGCCCCGGGATACACCCCCGGCCGACCCCTTCCCGACGCCATCGGCCCGCAGGCGCCTCCCCACGGGACGGGCCCCGCCCCGCCCGCCGGGCCCCGTCCTCGCGGGCCCCGGACCGGACCGTCCGGAACCGGCCGGGCCCGATCCCCCACATCGCGGACGGCGGGTCAAGGCCGCCGTCACCCGACAGACGCCGCACCGGCCATCGGACACGAGAAGAACACCCGGCCCGCCTCGTGCACCACCGCGGATCTTGAACCGGGGTTCGGAACCGGTCAGCCTCGGTCCTCGAACCACTGGCCGGCTCCCGGCCGGCTCCTGCGACAGCCGGCGCGGCCAGGGGACGGCCACCCCGCGGGCATCGAAGCAATCGGCTTCGATCACGACAACGAAGATCTGGGGCTGTGGTACCGGTGTCCCGGCCGGTATCCGCGGACCGCTCCGGTCCGCGGATACCGGACAGCAGAGCAGCCATGACAGAGAAAGAAGCAACAGATGTCGATACAAGAGAAGAAGAAGCGCGGAACGCGGGCGGTGGTGGCGAGACAGTCCGCCGCGGCCGCCCTCACCCTGGCCGTCGTCCTCGGGTCCGGTGTTGTCGGAGCCCCCACGGCCAGCGCCATCAACTTTATCCCGTACACCACTGCCGAGGAGGACACCTGGGTCCCGGGCCAGACGCAGATACCGATCCTGAAGGACTTCTGGAAGGGCACGACCTTCCTGGACTGGGCGCGTATCGGCGCCACACAGAACGTGCAAGTGCAGAACTCCACCGGTCAGAACGCCCCCACCGGCACGGGGGCCACCGGCACGGCGGCCACCGCTCAGAACATCTACGTCCTCCAGCAGACGAGGCTGGCGTTCGTATTCGCGGACATGGCCGCGGCGGCCGCCAGCCTGACAATCAACGTGGCGTCGGGGAACTGGACCGGCCTGGCATCGGAAGCGGCGATACGAGGCGCGCTGGGGGACTACCAGACATGTGCCTGGGGTCTCGTGAAAAGTGCCAATGAGAAGCTGACCGCATACAAGACCCAGTCGATATCCGAGCTCCGGATCGCCAGCGATGCGAAGGATGCGGCGCTGTCGCTGGGGAAGTGTCTCTCCCAGCTGAACGGGGACGCGAAGACCCTCTGGGAGGGCGCGGAGGACCTCTTGGCCAGGCTGCCGCAGAACGGCAGTGCCGCGACCGCTCTCCAGACGGGGGGCATGAGCGGCCTGAACGACCTCCTGTTCGAGAAGTTCAAGGCCGAGGCCGTCACGATCGCACCGGGTGAAACGAAGTCCGTCAGAAACGACGACTACAAGATCAGTCTGGCCGCCTTCGCCGGAACCAACGCCACGTTCGCCCAGGCCAACAAACAGGCCCAGCAAAACAAAACCACCGTCGGGGCCAAGTTCATCAACAAGCTGAGCGGCATACTGGGCGTCCTCAACGTCAAGGGTGTCTCCGGCTGGCTGAGCCAGCTCGGCTTCCCCACCGTCGGCATGTACGCCATCCGGGCCGACAAGTTCGGTACGTACATGACCACGCCCGGCCATATCTCGTGGGTCGCCTACCACGACAAGATCAAACCCGCCTCGTCCACCCTCAGCGGCAACATCGCGCCGCAGGAGGGCATCGGGCACTACACGTGGCGCGACCTGACCACGCCCCGCACTTCAGGCAACCAGACCCTCTTCAGTTCGGCGTTCAACGCACTCGAGTCGAGCGGGTGGGACGCGGCCGGCTCCAGCGACGCCATCAAGGGAATTCTGACCAGCCTCAAGGATTTTAACAAGACAGCCACCCAGGCGGACGCCGCCAAACTGGTGCTTCAGCCCAATTTCCGCAAGCTCCTGTGGATGGAGTACACCGCCAATCAGAGCCAGCCGGGCTACAACTCCACGCCCTACGCCTCGGCGGGGTGGGCGGTGAGGGATGCCTCCGCAAAGGTACCCGCGACGAACACGACATGGAAGAAAAGCCCCGCCTCTGTCATCTCCACGCTGGAGACCGCAGCGCGGGACGGCCTGAAAGCGGGCGGTAACGCAGGCGGTTTCACGAACGGCCCACCGGTGTGGAACCAGGAGGCTTCGGACATGTACGACGCGGTTACCAGCGCCGTGTGGTACGGGCCCACCTTCCGGCACGCGCAGCAGGTCCTGCAGCGCATGGCAAACAATTTCAATTTCGGAACGACCGGCGTCTGGGCCAGTTCGGTACCGGACACGACGGCTGGAACCGCGAGTCCGTACGTGCAGATCGCCGCTGCCGTTCTCGCCAACGCGAAGGGCAACCTGCAGGAGGCGTTCAAAACGATCGACCTTCTGGCAATAACCTACGGCGGCACCGCAGGAATGTCGCAATCCTCCACTGCCGACCTTGTGTCCTGGTGGGACAAGAAGCAGGACTATCCCTGGATCGGCACGACACCCTACAAGATCAAACTCACCAGTGCGCTCAACACGTCCAACGACGCGAGCTACTGCCTGAACGCCGCTCCTAACGGGGTGTGGCAATTGGCGGCGACCGTCGGAAAGATACCCATAACCATACCGAAGCTCCAGAACTGGTACTGCGACGGCGACAAGAACAACAACAACACCTCGGAGAGGTGGTACTTCACGGCCGACGGCCAGCTGCAGGCACACCACGACGAAGGCGACACCGGTACGATGATGTGCCTCCACGCCGCCTCCACCACCGCCATCGGCGGCGTCAACATGATGCCCTGCATCAGGAACGACAACATGCAGTGGAGGAAACAGGCGGACGGAACCATCCGCCTCTACTCCGGCACCACCAGCAGCCCCGGCACAGACACCGGCTACTGCCTCACCGCAGAAAACAGCAAGCCGACCGGGGACGCCCTTCTGGCGTCCGCAGACTGCATTCCGAATGATGCCACGCAGGTGTGGACCTTCACCCCCTACGTCACCCCCTTCCTGAGGATCATCTGGGTGACCCCCAGCGCCGACCGGAAACAGGTCACGTTCTACGTCGCCTACAGATGCGGCAACGCCAATTCCATCTCTTACGAACTGACGGGACCGAACGGGTCCGCAGCCGATGGGGCCAGTGCGGTGGTCTGTGACGGCGCGCTGCACACCACCGTAGAAAAGGTGTTCAACGCGGCACGTACGACGTGGCCGGCTAAGGACACGACCTGGAAAGTGAAGCTGAACTACAACGACGGGATAACGACAACGCTTTCCGAATCGGGCACGCTGATATGAGCTGACCCCGGTCCCTCAGCCGTACCCGTCGGCCGACAGACACGGCAGCCCGGTACCGCACCACGGCCGGAGACCATACGACCTGGTCTCCGGCCGTGTCATTGACCGGGTATCAACGCTTCCTGAAAAGGGCCCCGTCACGTTACTGAACCTCTTTCATCTTGTTGCTGAAGGGTGAAAGGGCTGGTCAGGGGAGTAGTGACGTGACAGAGCCCCCGGTCGTTGGCGGTGTTGATTCCACTCAGCACTGCCGACTGCCCGGGGCCCTGTTGGTTCCGTATCCTTCCATGCCCGGCATCCCGCACGAGCTCGTTGAGCATGTCTCCTGGCTCGTCTATGTCAATCCCCTGCGAACGTAGAGTCCTGTCTCACGCCGCTTCGCGCTTCTCGCGGGCGGCTTCACGTTGCTGATGGATCATCTCCTCGAACTTCACGGGCGGGAGTCCGTCGGCCCGGCTGTGCCGGCGCCTGGTGTTGTAGAAGTCCGCGATCCACGTAGCGATCTTCAGGCGGGCCTCGGCCCGGGTACGGAAACGGTGCCGGTGGATGTACTCGACCTTGATCAGCGAGTTGAACGCCTCGGCGGCCGCGTTGTCGAAGCACGAACCCACGCGTCCCATGGACTGCACCACGCCCAGGCGGTCACACAGGCTGTTGTACGCCGCGGACGTGTATGCGCTGCCGCGGTCCGAATGGAAGATCACTCCGTCCACGCCGCCGCGGGTCGCGGCAGCCATCTGCAAAGACGCGCTGACCAGGGCCGTGTCGTGGTGTGCGTCCATCGCGTGGCCCAGGCACCGG
>NZ_JBIAJH010000132.1:0-4010 GCF_042871845.1 Streptomyces sp. NPDC005533
GGCGGGGGGGGGTGCCGGCGCGGGGCTCCGCCCCGCCCCCGGCGCGTGGGGGGGGGGGGGGGGTGTTTTGGGGGGGGGGGGGTGTTTTGGGGCTGGGGGGGGGGGGGGGGGTGGGTGGGGGGGGGGGTGGGTGTGTGTCGGGGTGATCCCCGCAGGGTGCCGAACGCACTGCCGCCGAGGTATCCGACCTCTCGTCACATTCGGCGCCCGAGGAGACGCCCCGGCGCGCGCCCGCCCCCACCCCAACCGGCCCCCACCCCCGACCGAGCCCCACCCCAACCGAGCCCGCCCCGGGAGTGTCGGCTCCCGGGGCGGTCGTGCGGGGTGGCGTCAGCCGCCCAGTTCCTGGTGGCGGGCGGTCAGCGCGGCCTCGCCGGTCTCCGTCAGGGAGCCGTACAGGCGCAGGCGGGAGAAGCCGCCGTCCGGGAAGATGTCGATCCGTACGTGGGTGCCGACTGCCGGGGCGTCGAGGACGAACCGGTGGTTGGTGTCGGGCTGCAGGCGGGTGCGCGGCAGGAACTCCGTCCACTCGCCCTCCTCGCCCGTCTTGATGGAGAGGGAGGCCCAGCCGGCCGAGTTGCCCTTGAGGTACGCGGTGTCGATCTCGACGGCGCGGATCTCGGACTCGGTGACGAGCTGGTAGCGGATCCAGTCGTTGCCGTTGTCGCGGCGGCGGGCGGTCTCCCAGCCGTCGTCCATCTTGCGGGAGCGACCCGGGTTGATGGTGTTGGTCGGCGGGGAGTAGAAGCGGTTGGAGGCGTCCTGGACGGAGCCGCCGTTCTCCAGGGCCACCACGTCGAAGGAGCCGAGCGCGGCGAGCCACTTCGGGTCGGGCAGGACCTCGCCGTAGACGCGCAGGCGGGCGATGCCGCCGTCCGGGTGCTGGTTGACGCGCAGGTGCGTGAAGCGCTGCTCGGCGTTCACCTCGAAGCCGTTGGCCGCGTGGCCGCCGACCGCGGTGCGCGGGACCAGGGTGGTCCACTTCACGTCGTCGCCGAGGAGTTCCTCGGGGGTCGGCGCGCCGTCGACCGAGGTGCCCTCGATGGAGACGGCCTGCGGCATGTTGCCGCGGAAGTGGGCGGTGTCGACGACGATGCCGCGGATGACGCCGGGGGCGCCCAGGCGGACGAGCGCCCAGTCGTGGTCGTCGGCGGTCGGCCAGGGCTGGGTGGCGGAGACGCCACGGCGGCGGCGGGTCTCCCAGCCGTCCATGATCTTGCCCTTGTGGCCGAAGTGCTCGGGGTCGAAGTGCGCGGCCTCGGCGATGAGGAGGTTCTCGCGCTGGGCGAAGAACTCGTCGTTGGCAGCGATGACGCCGGCGCCCAGCTCACGGGCGGCGAGGTTCGCGTACTGGGTGAACGGGAAGTCCGCGGTGCGGTAGTCCGCGTACGGGTCGCCGCCTCCGTACGGGTTCGCGTTGCCGGTGAAGGAGTCAATCGCCACTGTCAGTTCTGCCTTTCGAGGAGGAGGCCCGTGGGCTCGGTCGGGGTGCCGTGGTCGGCGATCTGCGTACCGCGCAGCCAGGTGGACTTCACGACGCCGTGCAGGGTCTTGCCCGCGTACGCCGTGACCTGGTTGCGGTGGTGGAGTTCGGCCGGGTCCACAGTGAACGTTTCTTCGGGGGCGAGCACGGCGAAGTCGGCGTCGCGGCCGACCTCGATCGCGCCCTTCTGCGTCAGGCCGGCCAGCGCGGCGGGGGCCGCGGACATCCAGCGGACGACGTCCTCCAGGGTCCGGCCGCGGCGGCGCGCCTCGGTCCAGATGGCGGGCAGGCCGAGCTGGAGGGAGGAGATGCCGCCCCATGCGGTGGAGAAGTCGCTGGTCTTCAGGTCCGCGGTGGAGGGCGAGTGGTCGGAGACGATGCAGTCGATGGTGCCGTCCGCGAGGGCGTCCCACAGGAGGTCCTGGTTGGCGGCCTCGCGGATGGGCGGGCAGCACTTGAACTCACTGGCGCCGTCCGGCACTTCCTCGGCCGTGAGGGTGAGGTAGTGCGGGCAGGACTCGACGGTGATCTTGACGCCCTCGGCCTTGGCGGCGGCGATCAGCGGCAGCGCGTCGGAGGACGACAGGTGCAGGACGTGGACGCGCGCGTTCAGCCGCTTCGCCTGGGCGATCAGGTTGCCGATCGCGGTGTTCTCGGCGTCGCGCGGACGGGACGCGAGGAAGTCGGCGTACTTGGGGCCGGGGACGACCGGGGCGGCATCGAGGTGGTGCGGGTCCTCGGCGTGCACGATCAGCAGGCCGCCGAAGCCGGTGATCTCGGCGAGGGAGGTGGCCAGCTGCTCCTGGTCGAGCTCGGGGAACTCGTCCACGCCCGAGGGCGACAGGAAGCACTTGAAGCCGTAGACGCCGGCGTCGTGCAGCGGCGCCAGGTCCTTGACGTTGTCGGGCAGGGCGCCGCCCCAGAAGCCGACGTCCACGTGCGCCTTGGCGCGGGCGACGTCCTGCTTGACGCGCAGGTTGTCGGTCGTGGTGGTCGGCGGCAGGGAGTTCAGCGGCATGTCGAGGATCGTGGTGATGCCGCCGGCCGCCGCGGCGCGGGTGGCCGTCCAGAAGCCCTCCCACTCGGTGCGGCCCGGGTCGTTCACGTGGACGTGGGTGTCGACCAGGCCGGGGAGCAGGACGTCGTCGCCGAAGTCCTCCAGCCGGGCTCCGGCCGGTACCTCGGCCTCGTACGCCAGCACGGCCGTGATCTTCCCGCCGGCGACGGCCACCGAGGCGGCGCGCGTCCCCTCGGGGGTGATGACGCGCGTCGAGCGCAGTACCAGTTCCACAGCCACGTCGGCCACCGGAACCTCCCCATCTACTTCCACAGAGCGAAATTCAACGTTCTGTTGACGGAGTCTTCCCGGCGATCCGGAGCCAGTCAAGAGCGCCCGGACGGACCACTGACACACCGGGACTGCAATTGGATGTTTCCACAGGATGGAATTAGGATTTCACTATCCAGAATGTAGCTACCACCACCGGGAACTGGGCAGGTAACTTTCCGAGGAGGTCCGCCACCCGGACAAACCGCCTCTGACCGGCGGCGACGGCCCCCACCCCAGCACTGGGACCGACGCCGACCGCCGGGTAGGCTGCTCCCTTGCCTGCCAGCACCGAAAGGACCGCGCCGTGCCGACGTCCAGCGCCAGCACCACCGACGCTTCCTCAAAGACCCCTGCCGCCAGCGGTGGCGTCCAGTCCCTTGAGCGCGCCTTCGATCTGCTCGAACGCATGGCCGATGCCGGGGGCGAGGTCGGCCTCAGCGAGCTCTCCGCCGCCAGTGGCCTGCCCCTGCCCACGATCCACCGCCTGATGCGCACGCTGGTGGCGTGCGGTTACGTCCGCCAGCAGCCCAACCGACGGTACTCCCTCGGCCCGCGTCTGATCCGCCTCGGCGAGTCCGCGTCGCGGCTGCTGGGCACCTGGGCCCGCCCCTACCTCGCCCGCCTCGTCGAGGAGACCGGCGAGACGGCGAACATGGCCCTGCTCGACGGGGACGAGATCGTCTACGTCGCCCAGGTGCCGTCCAAGCACTCCATGCGCATGTTCACCGAGGTCGGCCGCCGGGTGCTGCCGCACTCCACCGGCGTGGGCAAGGCGCTCCTGGCCCACACCCCCGCCGACGAGGTACGCGCCCTCCTCGCGCGCACCGGCATGCCGGCGGCGACCGAGAAGACCATCACCACGCCCGAGGGCTTCCTCGACGCGCTGGAGCAGGTCCGCAAGGCGGGCTACGCGGTCGACGACAACGAGCAGGAGATAGGAGTCCGCTGCCTCGCCGTCTCGGTGCCGAACTCCCCGACCGCCGCCGCGATCTCCATCTCGGGCCCGGCGGGCCGGGTCACCGAGGCCGTGGCCGAGTCCTTCGTGCCGATCCTGCAGGGCGTGGCCGCCGAGCTGTCGGTGGCCCTCTCCAACCAGACCCCCGCCTAGGTCGTCTCTTTCGGATCTTGCCGGTCAAGCCCGCGTCGTCCGGTGCCGTGCATCGGCGTGTTGGCGGGGCGCCCTCGTACTGGACGTAC
>NZ_JBIAJH010000133.1:0-3986 GCF_042871845.1 Streptomyces sp. NPDC005533
GACCGACAGCCCCCTCCGCCGCACCCGCACCAGCCGACTCGAACACCTCGCCTACCAGCTCACCGCATGACCCTCACGAATTGCGCAGCAGAGTCGGCATCGGAGCCAAAGCCGAGCGACTCCGCGACGTCTTCCGCGCCGATTGGGCCCACCAGCCACCGCTGGTCGAAGACGCACTCGGAAAGCAGATGCTGGCCCTTCTGCTCCAGCTGGAGGCTGCCTGCACTGCCGCCGACAGCCTCGCCGAGGCAGTCGAAGAGGCATTCCGTCAGCACCCGGACGCCGAGATCATCCTCAGCTTCCCCGGTCTCGGCACCCAGCTCGGCGCCCGGGTCCTTGCGGAGATCGGAGACGATCGACATCGCTTCGTCGACGCCCCGGCCTGAAGGCATACGCCGGCGCCTCACCACCCAAGCCTCCGGCAAAAAGTCCAGCATCACCCGCCGCTGGATCAAGAACGACAGGCTCAACCACGCCGGCTGCCTGTGGGCCTTCTCAGCTCTCATCGCATCACCCGGCGCCAAAAGCCACTACCGGCGCCGACGCGACGATCACGGAGACTGGCACGCAGCCGCCCAGCGCAACCTCTTCAACCGCATGCTCGGCCAGCTCTACCACTGAGCTTTTTCAACTTGGGATTCAGGTGAGCACCCCAGGGTGCTATGACCTGCAGAGATGGCGGAGACCCATCACCCGATCGGTGGGCGAGTTGAAAAAGCTCACTGCCTCCAGCACCGCACCCTGTTCGACGAATCCACCGCCTACCCCAGCCAACTTACCGCCGCAGCTTGACGAGTTAGGACCGGCTCCCTGGCAGATGAGTTGAGACGTGAGATCTCTCGCTCAACCGTCCGGGAGCCATGTCCGTTACGAACCCTCACCTATCACCCGATCGGTGGCCAACTCGAATCAGCTCAATAAGAATCAGCCCTGAGGCCACCGAGCGTTAGAACTGCAACACAGAGGCTGTTATTTATAGCCCTGGTTGACCAGCCCGTTCACAAGATCACGGCTGCTTTGCAAGAGCCATGGGGAATGGCCGTCTCGCTGTCCTGGGGATCAGCAGGTCGGGTGACGAGCGAGGGGCAACGTCAAGCTGGGACTTTGAGGCAGATGCTGGCCATGCTCACTTCAACGTTCTGGGTACTGGGGTTCCTCACCGACACCATCCATCGGTTGGCATTCGGCCCTTCGCTCGACCACCTCACAATTTCGGGTGGGTTGCTGATTACCCCGCCTGAAATGATCGTCGTCCCCGTCGGGCACGTCGGCCCAAACAGCGATCCCTCTCTGAAGTTGGGGTACACCGTACGTGTTGACCACAGCACCGTGACCGGGTTCGGATCCACCGCTAAAGCCGGTGAACCAAGACTGACCGCGAGCAGCACCCCCGCAACCGGCGCAACTACATACTTCAACATCTGCCTTCCCCTTCCCGAGAAGATTTTATGTATTAAAGAAATGAATGTCGGCCGCGGCCCACTATTTTCCAGCGAAACCACTGCTAGTAGCGGTCGTGCAGCACCAGAAGAGCGAGCACCGCGCGGCAATCCAGAATCGTGCAGGGGCCCCGTTCCGCCTCTCCGGAGTTGGTGAAGGACGCCTACATGCCTACAGAGAGAGGGGCCTCGCGTTTGTGACGCTGAGGCCATAAGTTTTATGCAACTTGGGCTTCAGGTACTACAGCAGTGACTCGTGTCCGTGTCCGGTGGTTGTGTGACGCGTTGTCTTCTCCGTGAGTGCGGAGCGGGCGGTACGGGTGTGGACGGGCTGGTTCGATGACTTCTTCGCTTCTCTGGCGGGGTCTTCGGTCGAGTCGAGCCGCGCCGGATGGCGATGGCCTATGTGAAGGCACTCGTGGCACCGGTCGAGCGCAAGAACGGGTGGCAGATCGCCGAGCATGTCGGGCACACATCGCCGGATCGGGTCAGGGCCGATTCAAAGTCGTGGCGAGCCGACTCGTCTCGTTGAGCCGGACATGCGACCAAGTCGCCGTCTACACAGGTCAACGTTGCTTCGCTGCCTGACGTTGCCTGACTGGGCATCAGCTCGGCGTCGATGGTCTTCACCGCCCCGGCCCCGGACCGGCTGTGGGTCACCGACCTGACCGTGATCGACACCGCCGAAGGACCCTTGTGGCTCTCGGCGATCCGCGACGCGTTCTCCCGCCGGGTGGTGGCCTGGGAAACCTCCCGCCCGAGCCGACACCGACCTGGTCCTCGCGTCACTCGAGTACGCCCCGGGCCGACAACAGACGGCGATGCTTCTCCCCGCACCCCGCCTCACCAACGACCTGGTCCACCAGCTCAGGCGGACACGACGACCGGGTCAAGATCCCCAACCCCAGCCGCTCCAGACGCGACACCAACACGAACGGCCCAACCCCCGCCCCAAAAGCAACGGCATTGTCATGCCTTCGACAAGTGACACCAGTCATGCCGGGCCCGGAGGCCAGCGGCCCCATTGCAGGACCGCGAAAAAACATAACGGGGCGGCGTGGTCCGGGACCGGATTCTTGCACGCGGACGGGCGCCTGCGCCCACTCTCTATGGCTCGGCGGTCCTGGATGAGGGGTTTTGACTTCCGATCCTCTCCCTCAAGGGAGGGGTTCCTACCACGGTCGGTCGACCGTCTCGGTGGGTTCCCGTTTCTTCGCGCTGTGCCGGGACGAGTCCCGGTCTTACCCGCGCTCCCCAGGCCGTGACCGCCAGTCCGGCGGCCTTGACGACGTTGACCGCTGCATTAATGTCCCGGACGGCCCCGCACGCCCCGCACGCCCACTCACGGACGTTCAACGGCTTCGGTCCGTCCTTGACGCCGCACAGAGCACACCTGAGAGGTGGGTTCGAAGCGACCGATGCGGGGGAAGGTACGCCCGTACCGGGCTGCCTTGTACCGGGATGCGATTAACCCAGACTATGAATTAGCCCTGCTTCCCCCTGTCACACACCACGGAGATCACGGTGAGTTCACGCAACAGCCAGGCGAACAAGGCGGCGGCCCGCGAGCGGCTGCGCGCCGAGCGCGAGGCGCAGGCCAAGAAGGACCGGATCGGGCGGCAGGTCATAGTTGGCGTCGGCGTGGTCGCCGCGCTGGCGCTGGCCGGCGGCATCGCCTATGGGGTCCTGAAGGCCAACGAACCCGACTACTGGGAGAAGGCCGCCAAGGCGGAGCTGGTCAAGCCGAAGAACACCAGCGGCGAGGACGGCACCACGGTTGTCGTCGGCAAGGCCGACACGAAGAAGACCCTGGAGTTGTACGAGGACTCGCGCTGCCCGGCCTGTGCCTCCTTCGAGCAGGCGGCCGGCGAGCAGATCAAGAAGGACGTCGAGGCGGGCAAGTACAAGCTCCAGTACGTCGGCGCGACCATCATCGACAACGCGGTCAAAGGCGAGGGCTCGAAGAACGCGCTGAGCGCGTTGGGCGCGGCGCTGAACGTCAGCCCGGAGGCCTTCCTAGAGTTCAAGGGCGCCCTGTACTCCAAGGAGCAGCACCCCGAGGAGACCGTCGACAGCTTCGCCAAGGATGACTACCTACTGAAGGTCGCGGACACCGTCCCGGCGCTCAAGGGCAACGCCGAATTCAAGAAGGCCGTCGAGGACGGCGCCTACGACCGGTGGGCGCTGGAGATGTCGAAGGTCTTCGACAAGTCCGGCGTGAAGGGTACGCCGACCCTGAAGATGGACAGCAAGAGGATCGACACCCCGCAGACCGCGAAGCAGTTCACGGCGGCCATCGACAAGGCCCTGCAGGGCTGATCCGGGCGTTCCGGGAAGGCTCTTCCGGACCGGCCTGCAACGACGGTGGGCCAACTCCCCGAGTCCGCCCACCCAGCTACGGGACTGTAAAAAAGAAACGGTGTAACTCCGATCGTGGAGGGTTGCACCTGGGACCAGTGAGCTTTTTCAGCGGTGAGTCTCCAGGGTGAGGATGGCTCTGCTGATTGACGTGAGTCTGTTCGGGCTGAGGCGAGCTTTACGGAGGAC
>NZ_JBIAJH010000134.1:0-3721 GCF_042871845.1 Streptomyces sp. NPDC005533
TCCGCGATCTCCCACAGCCCGTCTGGAACAATCCAACTCCACGTGCCCCGCCCCATACCGACGTCAACGACGCCTCACCACATAGGACACGGTCTAAGAAGTTCCTGGCCAAGCGCAACAGGGAAGTCCCCGCCGAATTCCAGGTGCACCTGATAATCGAACCAAAGACGCCCGACATCAAGAGTGGATGCTGGCGCATCCGCGATTCCACATGCACTTCACGCCCACCAGTTCGTCCTGGCTCCACCTGGTCGAGCGGTGGTTCGCCGAACTCACGCAGAGAAGCTCAGGCGCGGGGTCCACCGCTCCGACCAGGGCGTCGAACGCGACATCCGGACCTGGCTCGCGGACTGGAACGAGCACCCCGACCCTTCGTCTGGCCGAAGAGCGCCGGCGAACCCCTCGACAACGGCGCCGTCTGCTGCAGCCGAATCTCTGAGTCAGGTCACTAATTGTCGCTAGCAGTTACCTTCTTGACGCTCGTGACGGTTCTGCGCCGTAAGGGCCGCCTGCTGGATGTCTTGGTGGCCCTGGACGTCACGTTCTGGCCGCAAACTCCTCTATATGGGCGAAGTGCCACCCGAACTCCGGCATTTCGAGATGCGAGGTGAGATCACTTTGAACAGTATCCGAATTAAAATGCACCGCAATCTCATGGCCGTTGCCGTTGCCGTTGCCGTTGCCGCTCTCGCTCTGAGTGTCGCATGCGTGCCGCCACTCGCCATGGCCGGCATTCAGGCTGATAAATCTGGTGCCACCGCCGAGGTTGTAGCCATAGTCAACCGGGAGCGCGCTAGAGCAGGATGCTCTCGTTTGACTGTTAACGCACAGCTGATGGCAGCAGCTCTGAACCACAGTAGAGACATGGCTGCCCACCGCACCATGTCGCACACTGGTTCCGATGGCTCTGACCCCGCCACTCGTGCCACCCGCGTGGGCTATCGATGGATCGCGTACGGGGAGAACGTTGCCTTCGGCTACACCACACCCCAAAAGGTCATGAACGCCTGGATGCACAGCCCGCGCCATCGCGCAAACATTCTCGACTGCTCATTTAAGGAGATCGGCGTCGGTCTTGCCCAGCCGAATAACTACTGGACCCAGACATTTGGCACTTCCCGGTAGCGGCCCCCGGCTTGACCGGCCATGAGCGGGGTTCCCGCAGTTCCCGAGGGAGTCGTCCAAAGGTACTTTCATGCCAATTCTTCGAATTGCACGAACCGTAGGTGCAATTTCATCAAAGAGTGGGGTAAGAGCACACATGCGAGGCGCGCTCTGAATGTGTTTCGTCTGCGTCCGGCCACAAACACGAGTATCAGCAGTGTCTGGGGGCAAGCGGGGCACCGCGGAGCGGCGCTGGCGAAGGCCTGTTCTCTGACAGGATCAGAGGCCTATTTATGTGATCCCGTGATCCCCGGGGAAGGACCAGGCGACGGCCCCAGCTCACAAGCGCTACTGGTAGGCTCGAGCGGAGATTAAGACGTTTCTGGCCCAGGGAGTTGAGAGGATCTCAGGAGTTCCGCGGGTCTTCTTTTGTGAAAGATTCGGATTAGCCCCCAGGTGTAGACGCCCCTCGATATCTTTCGCGTGGTGCTTACGACGGGACTGTCAAAGAAGTCATGGCTCCGATAATGGAGCATCGCACCTGTGACCGTCGAGAACGTGGTCAGGCCCTCTGAGGCGGACGTCGCGCCGACAGCCGGGGACGACCGGATCCTGCACCCAGCCAGTGCGATGCACGGAACCGGCAGCCGCTGCGCCAGTAGAGTGAGGTTGTTGAGCTGGGCCCACCAATCACGTGCCACGCGGAATGCCTACACACATCGGGCTCTTGCCGGACGACAATGTGGACGCCTATGTGTTCCCCCCGCGCAGCGGAGGGAACACCAGGACTTTGGCCGGTGTCAGCAGGTCTGCTGCTCTACCGTCATCTTGAGCTCGCGCACGAGTTCAGCGGTCTCCCGCTTCTTGCTCCAGTCCTCGGGTGCGGACTTGATGTTCGACTCGATCTTCCTGACCTGCTCCGCGGCATCCTGCAGATCGTGCGGCATTTCCGGCATCTACTCAACCCTTCGTAACGTGGGCTGCTCTGATCGCAGCCGACCATATATAGCGTATATATCAGACAAATCGACTTAGTGCCTGAGTCTAAGTCTTTACGTGGCCCAGTCGGCCGAGGGGCCGTCCCCTGTCCTGGTGTAACGGTCACGGCCTGTCGCATCCGGCCCGGCCTCGGCGCGTCCCCCGTGATGAGGCGCCGGGTAGTCCCACCGGTCGCGACCCCGTGCGCTCCGGTTCTGGGGGCGGGGGCAGGTGGCTTGGCTGGCGCATATCCTGAGCCTTTGCCTGGCGGGCACAGGCCCATCAGTCGTTGCTTTCGAGCCGCGGTCGGATGCGCTCATGCGGGAGTGCCGTCGGTGGCCCGTCGTCCAGGTGGGGGTGCTTTAAAGGGGATGATCTCTTCACTGGGCCCGGTGTGAGAATCTCTGCCAGTAGCCCGAGATGCGATAATTCTTCCAGTGCCCCGGTTCCTTATGGAACCGCTCCGGGCTTCGCCCGGCCGGGTCGTCCATGTTTGGAGTCAAACCTCCTGTCCGGTTCGAAAAAGCCAGACCTCCTTCCGTCATGTCGCCCGGTCGGGCGGTAGACCCCACGGTCAGCGGCCCGTACCAGCAGGCCGGCCGTGACCTTTCAGCAGGCCCCGCAAGTCTTAGCTACCCGACCTGTCCGACGCCCGCTGGGCCCTGATAAAACCGGTGAACCTCTTTCGTCCTGGCTCTGAGGTGTGAGAGGGCTGGACAGGTGGTTGGCGGGGGTTGGTTCCGCATCCTTCCTTGCCCGGACTTCCATGCGAGCTGGTGGAGCACATCTCCTTGCTCGTCCACGATCCTCGGCGCGCGGTGAAGTCACGCTGATGCAGGCCCCGTTGTTTCAGGCAGGCCCTGCTCACGCTGGCCCACCTGCGGAGAACGGGCCGTTCGCGCAGGTGGGAGCCGGGTTGGGGGCGTTGCAGGCGACGGCTTGGCGGTCCCGCCTACGAGACTCCCAACGTCCTTGCGGCGGGGATGCCGGGCCGGCGTGAGGCTTTGGCCGTCTGGGTGAGGGCGGTTTTTTCATCGTTGACGGCACTCTCCCCGGTCCCGGCCGCACATCGGCGCTGATGAGGCGTACTGCTCGGATAAGCACCGCGGCCATGGGATGAACGTGCAGGCCATCGCCTGCCCGGACGGCACACCGCTGTGGTTCTCCCGCGCTCTGCCGGGCCTGGCCCACAGCCTGACAGCGGCCGGGCCCACGGCACCGTCCAGGCCTGCCTCACCCGGCAGATCGCCGTTCTCGTAGGCCGCCCTGCCGGAGGGCCGGCGCCACCGTCCGCACCTCCTGCCGCCACCACTGCATCCAGCTGGCCTGCTGGCAGCAGTCCAACCGGCGGCCGCGCGCCTCAGAACCCCCGGCGAACAGGCCCTTACCCAGTTCAGACCGTGGAAGATCCTCCGACAGGCACGTTGCTCCACCAACCGCATCGGCACCGCGGGCCAACCACACCCTCCCGACCTGTACCTATCCAGGATGAAAAGAGGCTGACTGATCATTTCAGAATGAGGTTCGGAGTCGTCTCAAGCAGATGATGCTGCAGGCGAGTTGGAGCAGGCTCAGGTGAGGTCGGCGCGTATCTCGTAGCGGGTGCGGAGTCGTTTGAACTGGTGGAGCCAGGCGAAGG
>NZ_JBIAJH010000135.1:0-3644 GCF_042871845.1 Streptomyces sp. NPDC005533
CGCGTTCAGCATCAGTCAGGTTCAGCGGCGCAAGCTTCGGACCAGGACGAGTCATACAGGAACTGTAAGCCAACCACTGACTCAGCACACTAGGCGCCATCCGCAGCGCCGTGGATGACCTGATCGGACCGCCGAAGGGCGCGACTCGGAGGCCGACGACACCTGACGCGAGCGGTCAACTGGCCCGAGATGCGCGCAGGGCTAGCGTCCGTTCGAACGAATCAGCGGTTTCTCTCGCCTCGCCAATGCACAAGCGATGTCACACCACAAGTGGAGTTCGGCTCACGCGGTTACACCCGATTCGTTGGGTCCTAAGTGGTCTCTCTACGACGATGGGGCTCCCGGCCAGTCCCGGGATTTGTCTGAGGTGCCTCTGCAGGATGTCCTCTCTCTAAGAGACATGTCTCTCAGGCGCGGTGGGTGAAGCCCGTGCGAGGCACGCCGATACTCGGCCTGGATGCGGACCTTGCAGGCCCGTCCCCAGGCCGCCCAGCGGCTGCTGGCGGGCGTACGCAGTCGCTTTAAGTCTCTGCAGATCTACCTGCAGCGCGGCCGCGAGCGCGACCCTAGGCAAGCAGCCCCACCCTGTTCCGCCCAGACAGCGAAACACCTCATTCCGTCCTGCTATTCAGAGGTTCGTTTTCTCCGCGGCCTTGAACCGAGGAGAAACCGAACCTGGCCCCGACAAGAACGGCACCATTACGCCGTAATGAAAGGGGCTCGGCATCCCCCAGATCATCCTGGGGGATGCCGAGCCTCTGCACATTGAGTGTGTAGAGCGTGCTGCGGCTCAGCTGGGCTATTGCGGCGTAATGAAGCCTCCTGGCACGGCGGGAGGTGCTGCCAGGAGCTGGCGTAGGCGGGCTCGGTACTCGGGGCTTGTGCTTGCCATCAGTTCCTGCGCGAACGCTTCGACGTCACCGGTCAACTCAATGTAACGCCTGAGGGCTACCTGACGCTGACCGTGCTGCGAGAGTTTTCCGAACGCGATCTCCATTGCCGCTGCACCGTCAGCCCACGGCATCTTGACCTGCGGCGGCACCGTAGGGGCCGCGTCTTGGACCAGTGCGTCGTCGGTTGGAGGCGGAGGGGCTGCCATGTCGGCGGCGTCTTTCATTACGGCGTAATGACTGGCGGCCGGGGCCGCGTCCTCCGCAGGTGCCAGTGTATTCGTCACGGCCTCGTCAGACCGGGCCGGTGACGGGACCCGCTTCCTTGCCGCCTTCTGGACCTTCAACCTTTCCAAATGCGCGTCCTGCTCTTCAGGCGCCTTGTTCCCAACGCGGCGCAACAGCTCGGCAGGCTCCTCCCCCGACACTAGTTTTGCCTGGAGGTCGGGGGTCAGGCCGAGTAGAGCGAGGCGTTGGGAGACCCAGCCTTGCGAGCGATGCAGTCGGGCTGCAAGCGCGTCCTGCGTGCCCACGACCCGGAGTAGTTGCTGCAGCGCGCGTGCCTCGTCGAGAGGGTCCAGATCTTGTCGGTGAATGTTGGCGACCAGCGCGGACTCCAGGATTTCGTCCGCAGTGCCACCGAGATCCTCATCGATCATCACCTTGATCTCAGTGAGACCAGCTTCGCGAGCTGCTGCCAGGCGAGAGTTGCCGTCGATGGCGACGTACTTCGTCCCATCCTCGAGTTTCTCCGCCATGTCAGGGTTGGCTTCGAGATAGGAGAAGCGGGACATCACTGTGATGGCCTGCTTCTGCTTGTGGTCACGAAGACTTGCAGCTAGATCGCTGAGGTCTCCGAGCGAGCTTCGCGGATTGGCCGGGTTGAGGCTGATCGCGTCCACCGGCAGCTTGACGGGAGGTAGTGCTCCCTCGGTGGGGGCGTTTGTCGCCTCGTTGATGGCTTGGCGTCGGGCGCTGACATTCTGTGTCTGCGCGAATGACATGCCGGTTCCCAGTTTGGATGCCTTGCTACTCATGCGATCTCCCGTGCGAGTGCTCGCAGGGCGACGGCCTGTGAACACTGAGGTGCGTAGGCGAGCAGAGCCTGCTTCACCCGTACTGCTTCTTTCTGTTCCTTGAGGTCGCCGATGATTCCGACCACGCGTGGGTCTCTTATTGCCATCCAGCTATCGAGAGACGAGGTGGCGATGTAGCCGCGGCGTGCGTCGAAGTGATTCACGACGATCCCCAAGTAATCCAGGTCGAGATGCATGTCGGAGCGTAGGTCGTCGATCTGGGTGGTGAGGAGGCCGTAGGCGTCGGCGGAGCTGTCTTCCGCCTGGACAACGACAAGCACGCCGGAGTTTCCAGGCGTCTCACCATCGCGACGGCGGCCGTAGTAGGCGGCGGCATCCATGCTCAGGCCGAGGCTCGGGGGGCAATCGATGATTACAACGTCGTAGTCGGACTCTACTGGTGCCAGGGCTCGTTCCAGTGCTGCTTCGCGAGCTCGGACGCTGGAGAGCTTCACGTCCAGGAGGAAAGCGTCGGTACAGGCCGGGAGTAGATTGAGTCGATCGCCGAAGCGGTCGTCCTCCACGGGCACGATGAGTTCTGCGAGCTTGCCGGTGGCGTCACCAGACATGTGCTTGGTGAGGCTGTCGCCGTCCAGAGGCAGGACTTCGAGCCCGAGCTGCTTGGTGAGGTGTCCTTGCGGGTCGAAGTCGACAAGGAGCACCCGCAGTCCAAGACCTGGAAGCTGTTCTAGGGGAGTCTGCACATTGTCGGAGGGTGTGTCCGCAAGGGCGTGTGCGAAGTGCTTGGACACGCCCACCGGATACAGCGTGTCGGCGTCCTCGGCCAGAGCCTGCCCTGTGCCAGCGGCGACCGCGGTCTTACCCACTCCACCCTTCTGGTTGCAGACAACGACGCGGCGCACAACCGAAGGGCGCGCGATACCCGGTGCCGGATTGGTCTGTAGCCAGAGAGAAACGGACTGCGCGAGACCTTGGATGAGCGACACACCGCGACCGCTGCAGTCTTTTCGGAACTCGTCCCACTGTGCGGGGGGCAGCCAGGTCGAGAAGGACTTGGCCCGGGTTGTGTCGATGGGGGAGAGGTTGGACCCGAGGCCCCGCCAGGCCGTGAGCCCTTCCTCCACCGCATGTTGGATATCGATGCGCCGTTGAGCGGTGCGCACCTTCAACTGTTGCTGGAGTGACGGGGGCAGCTTGGAGACGATCTTCTCCCGGTCCCCTGAGGATGACGAAGACATGAGGACACCTTACTAACAATCAAGCTCTCTTTCATCAGGTACGCGTTACCTGGTTCCTGCTGGTCTCCATTACGCCGTAATGGAGACCAGCAGGAACCAGGGCTGTGAACATGCGACCTCTGCCCGAGCTGGCCGATCCCCCATCTGCATGGCCCCGCAGAGTTGTTCGCCGCTCTCTCTCCCAAGGGAGTTCTTGAGCTCATCAGCTGAATCTCCCTCCCTGAGTGTCCGCTGGTTCACGACGCTTCTCTGCCCCGGCGTCAGCAGCGTGACGACCTGTAGTGCAGCCAACGTCCCACGTTGGTTCATGTGGGTCTCGCCGTCTTCGTCGCATCCTTCAGGTCGTGGAGCATGTGCGGCAGGACAGCAACCTCCTGCCAGGCGGGCTACTGAGCTTGTAGTCGTGGTGTCGTCAGTGTGAGCCCCGTTCCGGTGAGGCAGCCGTCGATGATGTCGCTGCGGTATTGGATCTGGCGGAG
>NZ_JBIAJH010000136.1:0-3640 GCF_042871845.1 Streptomyces sp. NPDC005533
GCACTGTACTTCGAGGGCCTTGCCACGTGGATCTACACCTTCCAGGATCACCAAGATCCATTGTCAGGCGTGTCCACACCACGGGGATCACCTCACGCCCCCGTCCCTGCGGCATTTCATGTCGATGTCGAGAGCCGCGGCGTGTTAGGCGAGGTGGCAGTAGCCGCAGCACCGGCAGGGAGCCGGCGAGGAGACTGCATGGCGGGTACCAGCAAGGTGTCCACGCGGCGACATATCGAATAAATGACACTGACCTCTTTCACCTCGCCTACCGAATGGGCTGCCCGCCTTCACCCATGCGTAGGCCGACCTGCAAGACCTGCCCACCTGAAGCCCAGTCTGAGTGCGAGCCGCTGTCGCGGCCTCTGCGGGGCCACATCCGGGCAGTTCGAGGAAGGCCGAGGCCCTCCACCGGGGCCTGCCCGAGGTGCGCACTGCGCCCACCCGCGTCGCTGGCGCCGGGTCAGTGGCCCGGTGCCGCTTGGCCAGGGCTCCCGCCCTCGCGCCGGCGCACTGGACCCGGCCGCGATGCCGCTGCCGGGGTGGCGGCGCGGAGGTGAAGCCACAGGTTTACGCGCATCTTCGACCCAGTGTGGGGCTCGGCTGAGGGCGGGGCCGGGCCATCGCCGTGCGTAGGGCGGCGGCGATTGACCACGTGGTCGGTGCGATGAACGCAAGGGCCAGGGCGAGGAGACCGGATCCGTGAAGACGCCATACGGCGTAGTTCACCGAGCGGATCCGCTAGGGACCCCATCGCTGCATCATGGGTGCAAGTCGGCTGTTCCGGTGACTCCCCACAATCTTCCCCTTGCAGGTCACAGCACTGTAGGCGGGCTGCGCCGTACGCTGCATTACATCTTGGCGTCCTGGTCCTGAAGTCGTATAGGAAGTCATCCCTGGTGCGGTTTCAGTGTCGTCTGTGAATGCGGCCTAATAATGCAGAATCCGACGCCAATGAGGACAGAAAATGACTATGCGTCAAATACCCACAGGTCTGGAGCGCTTCTTGTTCGCATGTAGCGCGGTCGTTGTGACAGCGGACGGCTTAGCGTTGGGGCTGCTCACTCTCACGGAGCACGGTTCCTTCTATCTGAGCCATCTGGGGATAGCCGGGCGGCCGACAGCAGGTCTCTTCCACGCCGTACTGTCGACGCTGGCCGTGGGACTCGCGGTGACTGCAGCTGCCTTGTTTCCCAGCAGTTGGCGCAGCGGGCAGAGGATGATGTTACTGGTGCCCGGTTGCCTGGTCTTGGCCGCAGTAGGCGCCACAGGTGTAGGAACGATGCCGTGCTCGGCAGGTTGTCCTTTCCCCCCGCCAACTGCCACCGACCTGGCGCACGTCGCATCGGCGGTACTCCTCTTCGGATCGGTGATCGCCGCCATGCTTCTGGTGGGTTTGTACTCGCCTGACAGGGGCTTGCGGGCGGTGTCCTGGGGAGCGCTCGCGGTATCGGGGCAGGGGGCGATAGTCGCCGGGGCAATGGGGCTGACAGGCAATGCGGGCGTGCTGGGAGGTGCGTTCCAGCACTTGATAGTCGTGGCGGCGTTCGGCTGGTTCTTCGTGCTCATCGTCCGCAGTGTGCCGGCAGCGCCTGCTTCATCGGGAGCGGCCCTCACCTGGATGTTCTTGTTCTTCGCAGTTGTTGCCGCCGCCACGTGGTGGCAGCCGCCGTGGCCCCTTGTGCAGGCATGGCACGCGGGGATCACAGTGGTCGCGTTGGTGATCCTCGGTCTTGTTCATCGCAGGCGGAGCATTCCGACCTCTGCTTGGGCCGGGGCTTTGGGCTTCCTAGCCCTCCATCTTCTTGCCTCGCGCTGGCTGTACTCGCATGTCCCCTACGAGGTATGGAGCCGCGCGCTGACTGGTGTGCCTCTGGGCGAAGCCCTCGGATGGGAGCGGAACCACTTCGACAGACTCGTCCACTTCTCGTACGGAGTTGCCGTTACCTGGGTGTTCGCGCGTACTGTCGCAGGCCACTGGCACTCCTCGGGCCGGAGGGCGGCACAGGGCGTGCTCCTTGTGGCTGTCGGTGTGGTGCTGTCAACCAGCGTGCTGTACGAGCTCGCTGAATGGAGCCTCTACTCAGTAGCCAGTCCTGCCAGCGCCGAAATGTACAACGGCCTACAGGGCGACGTCTGGGATGCGCACAAGGACATGGCCCTGGCACTACTGGGCTCGATCGGTGCCAGCGGTGCTTTCCTCATCCGTTACTGGGGTAGGGCGTCCATGCTGCGTGCCGCCGTGCTGGAGAATCCTCGGCGCCTGTGCTGCGAGGAACCGTTCCTTCGGTGGAGAGACCAGCCCCTCGGAGCCCGTTGACCTTCGCGTCCATTGCCAGTTCGGTCGTGACGGCGGGCGCATCCTGTTGCCGGAGCCGTGATCTCAGTGGCGTCTCGGACACTCGGGCAGGCGAATTCGGCACCGGGCTCCGGCTGCAGCCGCACTGGGTTCCGGTTGATCGCGTGACCCTTTCGACGGAGCATCTGGGTCACCAGCCCGTTGCCTTGACACTGACGGCAGCACCCTTTCGATCTGCATCGGCTGAGGGATGGGGTGCTACCGGTGCTGAACTCTGGGACCCTACTGCGCAGCTACGGAGGCGGTGAGCAGCTGGTCCCGATTCCCTTACCCGCGGAGAGCCGCTCTCGGGAACCATCGCGCACTAAAGGTTGTAGTCAGGCAGGCCCGGCGGATGCCGTGTGCCCGGGTCGCGGTCAGGTCGTGGGTCCGGCCCGGACGGGCCCTCGAAAACCACATGGGTGTTCCGTCGGGGCGGGGGATGACCTGCACGTTCATCCCGTGCTGCTTGTAGTTCTGCGAGTAGTACGACCCGTCTGGGCCGATCCGGTCGGTGAGGATCAGCGTCCCGTCAACGATGACGAAGTCGCCTTCACGCAGGCCCCCCCCGGGGCCTCGTGCAGACCAGGTGCCCACACGGCCAGGAGCTCGAGGGTTTGATCGACGTACCGCCAGGCCGTAGCCGTGGAGACCCCGAATCCACTTGCGGCCTGCTCGACACGCCTCGTTCTTCCGCCGATGCGCCAGCACCACAAGGCCTGCTTGAAACAACCCAGCCGCTGCCATGGTGCGTTCAGTTCTTCAGAGCGACGGGCGTAGATCAGCCCCGAGACATGCTCGACGAGCTTGTGCGGGACGTCAAGCGTGGAAGAATACGGAACCAACAGGGCCCTCGGACGCTGGCGTGATAAGTGGGTATCATTACGCCAACGACCAGGGGTCCTGCCACGTCTCTACCCGCCTGACCAGCAACTTCACCCGCCAGAGGCGGCATGAAAAGGGTTACGTGACGTTGTCGGGCTTTACCTGGACCCGCCGGAGAAGGCCCGGGTCCTCTGTGTGGACGAGAAATCGCAGATCCAGGCACTGGACCGGTCACAGCCGGTCCTGCCCGTGGTGCCCGGCGTTCCCGAACGACGCAGCCACGACGACATCCGCGCCGGCACTACCACCCTTTTCGCGCCCTCGAGGTCGCGACAGGCAACGTCATCGGCTCACTCCACCGTCGCCAGCGTGCCACCGAGTTTTAGACCGTGTCCTATGTGGTGAGGCGGACGAGGCGTTTGTAGCAGCAGAGGGCGGCTGCTAGGCCGAGGAAGGCCAGGTAGTTGCGGGGATGGC
>NZ_JBIAJH010000137.1:0-3345 GCF_042871845.1 Streptomyces sp. NPDC005533
GACCCCAAGCCTTTCGTCTGGACGAAGACAGCCGACCAGATCCTTGAGTCCCTCGCCTCGTACTGCCGGCGAATTACTGACTCAGCACACTAGGCAGTTTCCTTCGGATCACCTTGCGGACCAGATGAAGATGGCGGCGAGGTGGAGTCCGGCCAGGTAGATGGTGGCGGTCTTGTCGTAGCGAGTGGCCAGGCCGCGCCACTGCTTCAGCTTGTTGATGCACCGCTCGACGGTGTTCCGCTGTTTGTATGCCTCGCGGTCGAAGGCCGGCGGACGGCCGCCCCGACTGCCGAGCCGCTTTCGGTTAGCGGCCTGGTCCGCGGGCTGAGGAATCACCGCCCGGATTCCACGTCGGCGCAGGTGAGAGCGGATCGCCCGGGACGAATACGCCTTGTCGGCCAGGACCACGTCCGGGGTGATCTTTGGGCGACCGATCCGCCGGGGTACCCGTAATCGGTCCATGACCTGGGTAAACGCGGGTGCGTCACCGGCCTGGCCCGGCGTGAGGACGAACGCGAGCGGCCTGCAGCGGCTGTCTGCCGCAAGGTGGATCTTGGTGGTCAGTCCGCCGCGCGAGCGTCCGAGGGCATGATCGGCCGGCTCGCCGGCCGGGGCCCCTTTTGACGGGCCCCGGCGGCGTGCTGGTGGGCGCGGACGATCGTGGAGTCGACCGCGACGACCCAGTCCAGGTCGCCCTCGGCGTCGGCCTGGGCCAGCAGAGCGGTGAAGACCTTCCCCCAGGTGCCGTCGGCGGCCCACATCCGAAGCCGGTTGTGGGCGCCCTTCCACGAGCCGAAGTGCTCGGGCAGGTCCATCCACGGAGTGCCGGTGCGGTACTTGAACGCAATCGCGTCGATCACCTGCCGGTGATCACGCCACCGACCGCCCCGCTTCGGGGTCCGGTCCGGCAACAACGGCTCGATGCGGGCCCACTGGGCATCAGTCAACGACACACATCAACCAACGATCCGATGATCTGAAGGAAACGGCCTAGACCCGTCTACCACCGGTCGGCTTCCGCCCCTGACCTGAACCTGTGGAAGGTATCGGGGCGATTCGAGGTCGGAACAGCCAAGCCAACACGGCTTTCACTGAACCCGACTGCCTCATCCCTCTCCTACGACGCGACTCCCCAACCAGATCCAACCGCGCCGACCTCATCGATGGATGCGTCATCCTGAGCGGTCTCGCGCCGACGACCCTGCGCCTCCAAATACAGGGGGGAGTGCTGGACGGCCCAGCCAGTCAACGACGTTGCGGTGATAACCCGTCAGGGTGAATGCTGCCCGAAACGGGTCTGAGTGCGCGCGGCGGAGTCCATACTCGAATCCCCTCTCGTCTTGTGCAGAGGTGGGTGGAGCCGGGACGGCCGACGCGGTTACTAAGCCGATGGCGGCCGTCCCGGGGTGGCCCCGGCAGTCCCTAACCGCTCGACGTCTGCGGGGGTCGTCACTAGTCCAGTGCGCTGCATGGTGACTGCCAGATCGATCTCGTACCTAGGACTTCGCGGCGCTGGCGGCCTGGCGCGTGCGGAGGCCATGCAGGCCGCAGCCGTCGGCGGCGGATGACGGCGGTCAGTAGATACTCCGCGTAGGCGGTCACTTAGCGCCCCACTGACGGCCATCGAATTCACCAAGAGCCTGAAACTCCCCCACAACCGAGCACTGACGGCTCTGGCCCTCCCAGGAAGGCCCAACGCTGGGAACCCGTTGAAATCGAGCGCGTCCTTCTCTCGGGGAAGCCGCCGACCGAGACGCCGCGGACCTCCGTACTCGCCGTCAGTGTGCTTGTTGTCGGTCTTCCGTCTTCTCTGTAAACAGCTGCCGACAGCCAGGCTTCCCCGGCGCCGATGATCTCCCGGGGCTTGAGCCTCTATCCTGCCGGCCCAGCCGACGACACTTCGCGTATGCCCGTCCTCCGAACCTTCGGCACAAGATTCTGGTCGTTGTGGTGGGGGAGTGCTGGCTCTCCGATCTTCCAGTCCGGACCTTAAATCCGGGGCCGGATTACGTCGAGCATGCGGAGGTCGAATGCGGATATGTGCTGCACTGCGGTGTTGGGCGAGACGAACCGATCCAAGCCAGCGCGACACACAGTCAGCCGCAGGTAACATGGCCGACAGCCAATGGCGTACGGCGGAACCAAGAGCGTTGCCAAGTGGGTGTAGGCCGTTCAGGCCACCAGCCGCACGCGCGGCGCGTCGTCAGCAGCACCGACCGCAAGCAGGCCGCCGCGTAGGTCGTTGGCGGGGCCGGTGTCCGTGTACAGACCGGGTATATCTGTTGGTAGCGTTGACCGCGCGAATCGTACGCTGTCAGCGGATCGCGAGAAGCAAGGGAAGGCCCCTCACCGGGGCCATCCCTTGGTCGGCTTCGATGTCGAGGCCGACCAGGTCGTCCTCCTGGCTGAGCCGCTGGTCACGTGACCGCGGCCGTCGGCCGCGGTTCATAGAAGGTGCCGTCGCGGAGCATTGCGAAGAGGAGTCGGCGCGGCGTCTGGCGAGGCAGGGCAGGGCTTGGGTGTGGTGCTTGCCCTGGGCGATCTTCGTGTCGTAGTTGGCCCGGGAGGCCGGGTGGCCCAGGGTCGCGAACGCGGAGAAGAAGAAGGCCCTTTTTCAACTGTTCGTTTCCCGGTCGGGACGGCTGTTCTCCACGGATCGAGGACTCTGAGCTGCGGGAGGCGGGGGCGAGTCCGGCGTAGGCGGCGAGGTGGCCGGCGGTCGGGAAGGTGCTGCCGTTGCCGGCCTCGAGGAGGGTCCTGGCTCCGGTCCTGGCTCCGGTTCCCGGCATCGAGGTCGGGGCCTTCGAAAGAGTGGGGGCCTCCAGGGGTTCCTCGATCCGTCCGGCCAGCATTCTCCGCTGGTCAAGGACGGCGGTCAGGGATCCGGCCAGGCTCGGGATGATCAGTGTCGCCGCCTCGGTTCCCGGAACGGTGGCGGTCTGCTCGTCCAGAGCAGCGGAGATGTCCTCGACTGCCGCTCGGCTATTTTCGGGGTCTTTGGCCATCACAGCGTGACCGGGCGGCGCCGTCCGGCCTTGCGGATCTGCGTCGGTGGCCCGAATCGCTGGAGCAGCGTGGGGACGGCCGGGTGCTGCAGCCGCGGCCCCAGGACCCGTTCCAGCGACGACGGATCTGGGTCAGCAGGCCGTGTAGCCGGTTGGCGCCTCTGGTCGCTTCGCCGGCCAGGCCGTCGTCGAACCCGACGATCATCTCCAGCTCGGCGATCGTCTCGTCCTCGCCGTCGATCGCCCGGAGCAATAGTCAAGAGTTGTGGATCGGTGGGGTTGTTCAGGCTGCGGTGGTCTCGGGGTGGTCGGTGAGGTGGCCGTTGTGGAAGCGGGCGCC
>NZ_JBIAJH010000138.1:0-3300 GCF_042871845.1 Streptomyces sp. NPDC005533
CGGAAGGCGCCGGTGGGTGATCGAGCGGACCATGTCCTGGCTGACCGGCTACCGCCGCCTCAACCACCGCTACGAACGCCATCCCCGCAACTACCCGGCCTTCCTCGGCCTAGCAGCCGCCCTCTGCTGCTACAAACGCCTCGTCCGCCTCACCACATAGGACACGGTCTTAGGTAGGAGATGAGGGTGCAGGCGGTGCTGGTGAAGGCGAGGAAGTACTCGGCTTTGCGTTCGTAGCGGCGATGGAGGCGGCGGCAGCCGACGAGCCAGGCCATGGGGGCGTTCTATGGCTCAGCGGTGCCCAGTCGCTGTGAGGACTCGATGCCCCGGCGGGCGATGCGGCGGGTGATGCCGCGTCCGCGTGACCATCGGCGCAGGTGGTTCGTAGTCGTAGCCCTTGTCTGCCCCGGCCCAGATCCGCAAAGCCGGAAGGCGACGGCTGGTCACACTGATACGGCCGAAGACGCCGCGGATGGCCGAGCGGCTGGTCGAGGACATCTTCACCGCACTCGACGAACAGACCGTCGTCATCCCCGGCAGCGACGCAGCGCTGATCGCCCCCAACCTTGCGAGCTCGCTCCAGTCCGTCCTGGACCAGAGAAAACTCCTCGCCACTCGGAAGGAACTACTGGAGGCCCACCCTCTTTCCCAGGTCCTGATCTCGATACCCGCCATCGGGGCCAGGACCGCCGCCCGCATCCTGATCGACGTCGGTGACGGCAGCCGCTTCGCCAGCGCCGGCCGCCTCGCCGCCTACGCCGGCCTGGCACCCGTGACCCGCAGCTCCGGCTCCTCCATCCGCGGCAAACACCCCTCCAGGCGAGGCAACAAACAGCTCAAACGAGCCTTCTACCTCGCCACGTTCGCCTCCTTGTCCCCACCGGAGTCACGCGCCTACCACGACCGCAAACGCCGCGAGGGAAAACACACATCGCCGCCCTCGTCGCACTCGCCCGACGCCGCATCAACGTTTTCTTCGACACGCGCCAAGATGGGATCTTCTACCAGCCGCCCACACCCACTACGGCTTGACGAAAGCCATAGAGGCACCCTTCTTTGCACGCATGTGGGCGGAGTCGAGAAGTCCGGGAAAGGCCGGGCAGGCCAGCATCTTCGAGCCGGTGAAGGACCTCCTCGTAGAGTCGACCTCGGACTCCGCCGCGGCCAGATCAGAAATCTGCGGTAGGCGGTCGACTTGGATACCCCGAAGCACGGCGGCAGCGCCGCACACCGGCTGACCATCACGTAGATGATCGCGGCGAACAACGTCTCATCAGGCGTGTCCGGCGTCCCGCCGCCCTGCGGCCGCACCTTCGACCCAGTGGAACTGCTGTGGTCCTCTCTCAAGAAACGCGCACTCGCCGGCGACCACCTCGCCGATGCCGCCGACCCACCGAGAGAACACCAGCCCACAACTGTCACGGTCCTTCCTCGCCCACACCGGTCTGACCATCCATCCACCACACCCACCGAACTTACGAAAAGATCAAGGTATGACACTCCCGTAACCCCCGATGGATCAGGGTGGGGTCTGGGACGCGGTGCATCCAAGGCGGAGGAGCGCCCTCATGCCGGGCGTATCCGGGTGTTCCAACAATGCGGCGAGGTGCCGTAGCCGGCGCCTTGCTATCGCCGTCAGCCGGCCGTGGTTCGGCGAACGAGGGCGACAGGCGCGTTTATCAGACTCGTGTTGATTCGCATGGGGACCCCGCCATGCTCTTCCGCTACGTCGCCAGCGTATTGATGGATGCGGCGGTTGACCGGCCATGACTCTCCGCCCCTCAGGGTTGGTTCGCCAGTCAGCGAAGGCCGGACCCCCCAGCGGGCGAACCAGATGACATCTGGGATGCCAGAGAGGTCGTAGAGACGAGCCGCGCTCAAGGCTTTCACTCCGGAACCGGCACTGCTGTAGAAGCCGGGGAGGTATCCCCGCCTGGAGACTTCCAGACTCCAGGCTCGGACGAAATCGACAGTTGCCTTGGAGCAGGCCTTGTCGTTCGAGTTCCAGCTCTCCATATCGAGATAGATAGGACTGCCTGGAGAAATACCCAGTTTTTGCGCAGCCGTCACAGCCTCGGTGGCCTCTCCAGCGGCCATCGCAGGATCGTCAGGGTCGATAACGGTGTCGCGCTTGTGCCACAGGGTCACGCAGGGAGCCTGGGAGCCGACGAAGATGGGAAGGATCTTCCATCCGCCGTTGCTGACTTCAGTGACCCACTTCCGGTTTAGATTCTTCTGACTCAGGCAACCCCGCCCTCGACCTGCGTAGTAGACGCCGACGGCTCCGTAGCCAGACTTCGACCAGGCCCGTATGGCAGACAGACCAGGAGTGGCACAAGTATCAAAGGCCTTTCCGCTGAATACCGGTACCCCCAAGGACCGGTCGGGTAGAGAGCCTTGGCGCGGGGGAGCCGTCTTAGAGGGATGCGTTGGAGAGGGGGTCAGTGCCATGAGAAGCCCGAACGCGAGGGCTGCAGAAAATCCCAGCATGAGACCGAGCGTGATCCAGCGTCGGTTGACCTGATGGAATTTGCCGTTCAGATTGCGCATAGGGATACTCAACGGCTAGTCGATGGCAGCCGCTAGTCGAAGTAGCCGTTCGGGGGCAGATCCGTAGCCCTAATGCCTGTCGGCCTCAGTGTGTGCTGCCTACCCGGGCCCGGTACAGCGCGCGTTGTCGAGGCCTCAGGCGAGGCCGAAGCCCGAACAGAGGCCCCGCGGTCAGGAACCAAATCAGCGACCCGGGTGAACAAGGCCGGCTGGCGATGCGAATTTGATGGTCACTCAGCCCTGCCCTGCTCGACTTGCGTAAACTCTCGACTGGCTTAGGGACCGAATTGTCGCCAGGAGCAGGGAGGCAAGCTCCACGGGCAAGCGCCTTGCTCGACGCCGATGCCGTCACGGCCGGGCCGGTGACGGTGCGTCTGGAATCCCGAGTCACTCAGTTTCTACCTGCCACAGGTCCCCAAGAAAAAGAGCTACATGGAGGCATCCGCCCCCGCCCAAGCCAGCTGGCACTTCGCCCAGCTGATCAGCCGACACCAAGCACTCGCGGTGAAATCATCTCACGGCCAGGGGACTCGCCCGCACAGACGTGGCCAAGTCCGTGCACGACGCCGGATGGTCGGCGTTCGTGAAATGCTGGAATGTAGGCCGCGCAGTACGGGCGCACCCTGATCAAGGTCGGACGGTTTGAGGCGACCCCTAGTACTCCAGCAGCGGATCGTGTCCTGAGCTGGTGGTTGTCGTTGTCAGGGCATGGTGGGGATGGTTGAGGCCCAGGGGTGGGCTGCGGAGTTG
>NZ_JBIAJH010000139.1:0-3274 GCF_042871845.1 Streptomyces sp. NPDC005533
CGATCTCCCACAGCCCGTCTGGAACAATCCAACTCCACGTGCCCCGCCCCATACCGACGTCAACGACGCCTCACCACATAGGACACGGTCTTAGGTAATGCGACGCCGCTTCACCTCGTGCCATAGGCGTGAAGGTCGCACGTGACGTATTGAGAGCATTTCGGGGGGCGCTCGCGGCACGCGAGCCTCGATCATTCACGTGCGCGCGCCGGTGTGAGTGGGTCGGCTGGGGTATCCGTTTTCTAGCGGTTCGTTCGGTGGGTTGGTTGTTGGGGGCCAGGCCTGTGGGCCGCGTGCCGTCGCGGTGGCCGTCGGCGTCCACTCGCCGAGGGTGTTGCGGTTCTCCTCCTTCTTGGGATGGCGGTGTAGTGGTCAGCCGCGGTCGGGCAGAGCCTGGATGGCTGTCCCACGAGGGGTGTCTGATGTCTGTGAGTCAGAGCCAGGAACGTGGAGGCGGCGGGGCGTTTCTGCTGGGGCGGTGGCTGTCGGGTCAGCGGCGGGCGTACCGGGCCGGGACCATGACCGGGGTGCGGGCGGCCGAGCTGGAGGAGCTCGGGATCGTGTGGGACACCGCCGACCACGGGTTTGCCGAGAATTTGGCGGCGGCGCGGGCTTACTGTCGGCTCCACGGGACTCTCGCCGCCCCGCCAGGCGCGTCCGCGCTGGATCTGGAGGTCGGGCAGTGGCTGACCACCGTCCGCCGTGTCGGCGGGCTGGGGACGGCCCCCGAACGGGCGCAGCGGCGGGCCGCGCAGCTCGCCGCGATCAACATCGACTGGAACCCGCGCGAGTACGGTTGGACGGTCGACGGGCAGCGCCACCACGCCTACCTCACCCAGCTCCTCGCCGACGGGGCGCGACCGACCGCCATCGTGCCCGAGGTGACCCTGCACGGCGAAGGCATCGGGCGCTGGCTCGCCACCCAACGGCGCAACTTCAGCCGGCTCAACGGCAAGCAGCAGCGGCGCATTGCCACGCTCGGCGTGAAGCCGCAGCCAACTTCACGGGCCCGGAAGACCCCAACGAAGACAGCCGTGGCAGGGGGTCGGGGCCGCGCACGGGCGGGGAGGCCTTCCAGAAGGGCACCCAGGCCCTCCAGCAGTACATCCAGCGGGAAGGGGCAGCGGCGAGGATTCCCGCTCGAATATTGAAGTGGTGCGCCACGGAGGGAAGGACGTCGAAGTTGGTTGGCATGGTTTCGGGAGCCTTTTCCGTGTGTACGGCTGGTGGGTGAGGTGACGGGGTGGTGTTGACGGGGGCGTGACGAACGGGGCATCTCGCTGGTTTGGAGAGTCGCCAAACGTAGCCTCACCTGCGGAGATGCCCCGTGTTCTCCTGTCCTGCCGCATGCGACCTCGAAGAAGAGCTCCTGGAGCTGGTGACAATGGCGATCGTCGCCGGCGGCGATGACCGCAGCTGCAAGCTGCGTCCGTCCGACCGGGCCCGGTGCACGCTGGTCTACCTGCGCAAGCACGACACCTTCGAACAGGTCGCCGCGGGTTTCGGTATCGGTGTGGCCACGGCCTGGCGGTATGTGAACGACACGATCGACTGCCCCGCTGCCTTCGCCCCGTCGTTGACAGAGGCGCTGACCAGCCCTCACACCGGCGCATACGCACTGCTGGACGGCACCGTCGCGGAGACCGACCAGGTCCAGAAACCAGGCCACTTCTCCGGAAAAGTCCCGCCGCGAGGGCGTAAAGCTGCAGGTCATCACCGCGGAAGAAGGAAAGCTGCGGTGGCTTTCACCCGCCCTGCCCGGCGGCACCCACGATGTGAAGGCCGCCCGCGAGCACGACATCATCTCCACCTGCGCCCCACTGGACCTCCAGGTCCTCGCGGACAAGGGCTACCAGGGCGCCGGCGGCACCGTCATCACACCGATCAAACGCCGCCCGGGTACAGATCTGCCGGACAAGCACAAGAAGTCGAACACGGTCCACGCCGGACTGCGGGCTCCCGTCGAGCGGACGATCTCCCGCATCAAGCAGTGGAGGATCTTCCGCCACGCCCGCATCAGCCCGAACAGGCTCACGTCAGCCGCCGCAGCCATCCTCACCCTCATGATCTACACATGAAAAAGGCTCCAGGTGCGCTTGTCTGGTGGCTGCGTGGTTGGCGTAAGGTTTCTCCTCGAACTCGATGGGGCTGAATAGCCGAGTCGTTTCTGTATGCGGCGAAGCTTGTAGGAGTCACTGATCTGTTCGAAGAGTGCGAGGTTGGTTTCGGCCCGGTAGCATCGCGATGCTTGCCTGGCCACAGTGCCGTGCCGTGATTGGTCCTGTCCGGTAGAGATCTGGCGTCTTCACCAACACCAGCTACCGAGAAAGGCCCCCTTGCTGGTCAAGAACACCAGACCCGTGAATAACCCTCGTGGTTCATGGTTTCAGGCCAAGTTCTGCAGAGTGGCCTTTTCAGGCTGCAGTTCGTGTGCTCGGATGTATCCCGCTCCTGGTGTGCCTGTTTTCCCCGGACACGTTACGCAGCGAGGAGAAGAGATGATCAGAATCCTGAGTGCCGGGACCGCCGCGGCTGCCGCATCGGTGCTGCTGGCCGGACCGGCCTCCCCTTCATCGTCGGCCGCGGTAACCCTCACGCCTCCACCGCCTGGAAAGATCACCATCGGCGTCGCCTCCGTGAACGGCTCGGGCTGCCGACCCGGCAGCGCCGCGGTGTCCGTCGCCCCCGACAACACCGCCTTCACCGTCACCTATAGCGAGTACCTGGCCCAGGCCGGCGGCGACAGCAGGCCTGCTGATTCCCGCAAGAACTGCCAGATCGCTCTCCGGGTCAACGTGCCCCAGGGATTCACCTATGCCATCGCCAATGCCGACTACCGCGGCTTCGCATCCCTCAGTCGATGGGCGACAGGCACCCAGCAGGCCGGCTACTACTTCCAGGGATACCCCCAGACATACCGCAGAACCCACACGTTCTCCGGCCCCCGCAGCGACAACTGGCAGGCTTCAGACCAAGTCGAAGTCGCAGCCCTCGTCTACGCCCCCTGCGGAGCCCAACGCAACTTCAACATCAACACCGAGCTACGCACCGCAACCAGAAACGGCCAGGCAGACCCCGTCAGCTTCATGGCGATGGACTCAACCGACGCCAGTATCAACACCGTCTACCACTTTGCCTGGAAGCGCTGCCCACACCAGGGCTGACCGGCAGGGCCGCTCAGTGAACCTCTTTCATCCTGTCTCTGAGGAGTGAAAGGCCTGGTCAGCCAGTGGGTGACGTGGCAGAGCCCCCGGTCGTTGGCGGTGTTGATTCC
>NZ_JBIAJH010000140.1:0-3239 GCF_042871845.1 Streptomyces sp. NPDC005533
ATCAACACCAACCCCCAACTGCCATGGTCATTCCTCACCCACACCGGCCTGAGCATCCACCCACCAACCCCACCGAACTTACGAAAAGATCAGTAAGCGGTCATCTCATTTGGTCAGTCTTCGGTAGGAGATGAGGGTGCAGGCGGTGCTGGTGAAGGGGAGGAAGTGCTCGGCTTTGCGTTCATAGCGGCGGTGGAGACGGCGGCAGCCGGCGAGCCAGGCCACGGGAGCGTTCTATGGTCCAGCGGTGGCGCCCCATCGCTGTGAGGACTCGATGCCCCGGCGGGCGATTCGGTGGGTGATGCCGCGTCCGCGTAACCATCGGCGCAGGTGCTTCGTAGTCGTAGCCCTTGTGTGCGTGGAGCTTGCCGGGCCGCCGTCGAGGAGTTCCTCGCCGGGACAGGATCGGCGGGATGCCCCGCACAAGTGGTTCAAGACCGAGGCTGTCGTGCATGTTCGCGCCGGAGATTGCGACTGCCAGGGGCAGACCGGTCCGCCCGTGATCAAATGGATGTTCGATCCGAACGTGCCTCGATCGACAGGATTCAGACCCGTCCCGTCCCCCTTTTCAAGGCCCTCATGTTCACTGAACAAGCTCACTGATTGAAGGCCTAGTACCCGTGGCCGGATATCACACGACGCGTCCGTATCGGACGGATTTGGTCCAGATGCGCTCCAGTCGCACTCGGGTACCCGGGCGCGGAGCGTGCCAGATCTTGTCCTGGCCAGCGTAGATCCCTACGTGGCCCATGATTCTTCCCTTTGGGAAGAAGACCAGATCGCCCAATCTCCGGTGCTCGCGCGGTACATGACGGGTGTGCCGGTACTGCTGGTCGGCAGTGCGGGGCAGCCGTGTGCCCGCTTCCCGGAAGGCGTAAAGAGTTAAGCCCGAGCAGTCGAACCGTTTGGGGCCCGTCGCACCGTATGCGTAGGGGGCACCTCTTTTGGAAGCGGCCACGGCTACGGCTTTGACACCGTAGGGTGGGGTCGTGACGCTAGCCTGGGCGTTAAGCCCGGTCATCGCACAAATGATGAAAGAAATGAAGAAGATAAGAAAGACATTGGTTATGGGAAAGCGGTGAACGGAACGGCGGTTCTCCGGCTGGCGGGAGTCCATCCTGGGGTAACGCATGACGATGCCTCCACATCTCAGTAATCAACAGATCGATCGAATCGCCGAAATGCCCACTTTCCTCAGGCTGACTCTCGGATTGACAGCGGCCCAGTGTTCCCCTCCGCATTTCACTGCACATGGCCGGACACGGAATGACTTGTCTAGGTTTTGCAAAAACTCCAGGCTGATATTCAGCAAAGATCTTCCTGCGGGCGGCGCACACCTAGCCCTGAAGCGCATTTTCCGCCGCTCCCCTCGGTCGGTGCATGGCCGCGGCTGCCTTGAGCTGCCCGCGTTTCCGGCGGTACTCGAGTCCCGAGAGGCACCCTCGTGCAGTTCGCACCGCTGCGGCAGGGGCGCTCAAGGCTCGTGAAGCGGTTGCTCCTATCGTGGAACGCGCAACGCCACTCGGCTCCCAGGAAGGGGCAGGCGAGGATCCACAGATCAACGAGCCGGCGGACAGCGGCTCCCCATGGTTCACCGAGCAACTCGCGAGGTGCCTCTCCTGCTGTTGGGCTGCCATGGGGTCAGCCGCCCTTGGGGGGAACCTCAGCGCTTCTGAATCGATAGATCTGCGAATCGGCGCTCTGCTGGTGGCCCTCGGCGAGCACGATGCCAGGGGCGCTGCCCCTGCCGGATTTATCACATCAGAATTTACCCGACCTTTCAGGCCGGGCGCTGGGGCTGGTTCGTGCGATCGCGATCGCGCAGGCTTACCGAAACCTCTAGGTGATTTCGCTATTGGACGTGGTCAGTGCAGAGGGTGTCCTACGGGGGGGGCCGCTCGTTGGTCCCTTACATGGACCCGCGGTACAAGGAGTTTGAGTACGCGCCTGACGCGACGCTGCTCGTAGCGATCATCTATGTGCTGGTCAGCGGCTGCGTCTGGCGGAGCTTGGCGCCGCGCTTCGGCGCATCGAAGTCAAACCGAAGCACCGTCACCAGCCTCCCGAACAGTGCCAGCTCAGCCCCGTGAGCGGGGCTATCCAGGACGGCTCCGACGTCGTGATCACACCAGGCACGCTAAGATCATCTGCCCCGTAACCGGCAGTTACCGGCCGACCCTAGGCAGCTCTCGACCCTGTTCAGGAGGGCGTAGTCTCAGCTTCGGCACAGGGATGAACGAAACGTGGCCGTCAGCCATTTTCGCCTAGATTCTTGTTGCCGTACCGGCCACGGAGACTCCCCGTAGGCCCTGCAGAGGCGGCACCCACACGTTCGGCGGTTCCCTCTCGCGGGATCAGTCGCTTCTGTGTAGAACCTACATATGCCCTTGAGTCTGCTATGCGCTGGTGTAGTTCTCGTGGCGGCCACGTCGATCTGGGCCGCAGTACCACCGTCGGATATCGGCGGGATGGGTCGTGGCGCCACCCTGACCCTCTCCGAGGCCGTTTCGCAGCTCCCCATAAAGTCAGAACACCCGGGAGAAGTGCCTATTTCCGGCTTCCAAGAGACGACGGGAAATCACAATGAGTGCCCTACCAGCCATACTGTTCTAGTGTCTGAGGCGATTTACTCTCCTCGGATCGGCACCCACTGTACCCTTAGCGGAGGCTCGTGGTATAGCCTCTTCGACAATCGATGGATCCGCGGAGCCGAAAAGATGATGGTGCAGCCGCTAGTTCCATTGGCTGAGGCTTGGGAGTCCGGCGCTTACACCTGGACGGCGGAGCGCAGGACTGCCTTCGTCATGGATGTGGATTCGCCCTACACGCTGCTGGCCGTTTCACAGGCCGGCGCCGACCTCCGCGCGGACGGGGATCCGTCCGTCTGGGTTCCGCCGGCTTCCCAGCACCGCTGCCGCTACCTCACCGAATGGGTCTCCACAAAATGGCGGTGGCGGCTCTCGGTGGATCCGCACGAGCACCGCGCACTATCCGCAGCAGCCCGCAAGTGCTCCCACTCCTTCTTCGTTCCAACCGAGGCTTGACTGTCAGCCCTCAAAAATTTACCGCCAGCCGCGCCTTCCTCCCCGCTTTATCCCACGGCCGTCGCCTGACGGGCACCCCGCCAGCTTTGGGGCACGTCCAGACTCTGCTGCGCAATTCGTGAGGGTCATGCGGTGAGCTGGTAGGCGAGGTGTTCGAGTCGGCTGGTGCGGGTGCGGCGGAGGGGGCTGTCGGTC
>NZ_JBIAJH010000141.1:0-3235 GCF_042871845.1 Streptomyces sp. NPDC005533
AACGATCCCACGCAAGGCCGCCCGGTCGTCGGCGGGCAGCCGACCGGGATACCTCCGGCGCCGCGGCGGACGAGGAGGCAGCAGAGGAGCGACGCCGCGTTGGCGTGCGCACGAGGGTGGAACAACACTGGGGCCGCGCGGCCGCCAATTTACAAAGTCCTCCTCACTCTGGAGACTCACCAGGGGAAAGGTGCGAGGTCTCCCGGATCTGCGATGGCCTCGACGAGGAACTGACGGTGTTCCGCACCCGGCTTTGGACCCCACCCGCTTTCCCTGCATCTGCCCAACGCCACGCCACCTGCTGCAAGGCCGCGTGAACCACCAGATCGTCTTCCAGACCGTGGTCATCGCCACTGGCATCACCGAGGACGGCAGCCGTGGAGTCCTAGGGCTCAGGGACGGCGACAACGGGACTGATGTTCAGGGGCGAGTTCCTCCGAAGCCTGCGTGAGCGGGGGCTGAGCGGGGTCGCCTGGACATCGCCGGCCACCACTCGGCCCTGGTCAACGCCGTCCGCAAGGTCATGCCCGACGACGGCTACCAGCGATGCGCAGGAAAATTCTCCCAGGCGGTTTGCGCCCGGGGGATTTGAGGGGCTCCGGCTAGCGCCCGGTGCTGCCGCTCACGAGCGCCCACTCGCGGTTCAGGGCGCCCAGCGGGATCTTGCGCTCGAAGACGGGCGTGCCGAACAGGGACAGCTGGAGGTGGAGGTTGCCGCTCAGGTCGAACCCGCCGTACAGCGCCCAGGCACCGGTGACCGACGTCTTGCCGTCGCTGGAAGCGGTCGCCTTGGCGTCGGCCTCGCCGCGCAGGTACGGCGCGAAGTCGGCGGTGACGCCGACGGCGCCGTAGAGGCCGACGGACGCCTCGGCGCCGAGCGCGCCCTTGACCCGGCCGGCGGCGGTGACGGTCGCCTGGACCGGGGTGCTCTGGACGGTGGAGGTGCTGACCGGAGTCCAGCCCTTGCCGAAGGCGTAGCTGCCGCCGACCTTGAAGTCCCCCTTGACGTCCTGCTGGACGTCGAGGGTCACGCGCCCGTCGGCCTCCACCTGGATGTAGCAGGTCAGGTCGAGGTTGACGACGACCGGGACCGGGCCGACCTGGATGACCGGAGAGCTGTGCAGCTTGGCGAACGGGATCCGCTTGGGGGCCCCGGTGCTCGCGGCGGCGCGGCCCTGGAGCTTCCACTGCGAGGACCAGTCGCCGCTCATGCCGAGGTAGGCGCCGCGCGGGCCGCCGCCGCCCGGGGTGCCGTCGTACGAGAACTCGACCTGCGGGGCGAGCTGGACGAAGCCGGTCACCGAGGCGCCGGCCGAGGCGGGGGCGTCCGGGGCGGTGTCCACGGAGGCGTCGACGTCGAGCCGCAGGTTCCCGAGCGGCAGCTTCGCACCCTGGGGGCCGAACTTCAGGCCCTGGCCCTTGGCCCAGGAGAAGGTGACGCCCTTCATCAGGGGCTCGACGGTGACCGACGCCGGGTCGACGGGCACCTTGCCGTCGGCCCTGTCGTCGCCGAGGACGGAGTTCAGCGTGGTGGCGGCGGTCTTGACCTCGGTGCCGCGGTCGGTCTTGCCGACGACCTCGGTGACCTTGGCGAGCAGGCCGTTCGGGGCGCCCGGCGCCGGGGCGCTCGCGATGACGTCGCCGGCCGCGACGGGCTTGGCGGCCTCGGGGGACTTGCCCGGGGACGGCGTCCGGGTGGGCCCCTCGGGGGCCGTGGATATGACGGCCCGTCCGCTCTCCTTGTCGTAGGAGGCGACCTTCAGCGAGGACTTCTCGGTCTTGCCCTTCCCGTCGCCGCGGGACACGGCCGCCGGTGTGGGCGACCCCTGCGGCGCCGCGGCCACGTCGAGCTGCTGCGACGTGCCGTCGACCGACGGGGCGAGGGTGACGGGAGCGGCCGGTTCGGCGGCGCGGGTGTGGGGGGTGGAGGAGCAGCCGGTGGCGGCGAGCGCGAGGGCGGTCAGGCCGGGCAGGAGGAGGCGGCGGGCGAGCAGGCGCACGTGGGCGAAACCTTCGGTACGGGTGGGGGGTTACCGTGGTAACCCAGGGTAACCGAAACCTATCATGCCCTGCATATGCCAACCGCTGTCGCATTTGGGGATCCGCCTGTTCCTCTTGTGGCCCTCCTGAAAGTTTCAACGCAGAGTTTCCGGGGCGAGGATGGGACGGGTGGTGGCTTCAGTCTGTTGGGGCTGCTCCGCGGAAGCCCAGGTCTTGATCCGAACGATAGCTCTCTCGGCGGGCCACCAGCATCGGGAGTATGCCCAGCTGACGGACCCCTATTGAGCCGGAACGGTCCAGTTGCCCATGCGATCGTGTAGCGGACATTGGGCTGCGAAGTAGCCGCATCTGACGGGGGGGCTGATGGCGGCGGAGGAAGCGGCTGGTCCCTGGGCGAGGTCGTCGGCCCCGGGTAGCGCGGACGGCGTGGACGTGGCGGATCAGGTCGGGTTCAGCAGCTCGTCCAGGCTGGCTCTTGGCTGTAACCGGGTGTCAGGTGACGCTCAAACCGCTCAGCGTTCTCATCGAGCCAGGTGCGGACGGCTATGCTGCGGTGGACAGGGGGCCATCGGCGATCATATGGACCTCGCGCCCGGCCCGGCGGGCGAGGCGGCCCAGGGCCCTAGCCGCTGAACAGCTCGTCCAGGCCGGGGCGCTAACCAGATCGTCCTGGCCGGGGCGGCGCACGCGGTACACCACCAGTGTGTCCAGGCCGCCGCCGCGATACGCCCACCACCAGCTGCCCACCGACCGCTCATCGCCGTACACCACGGCCGCCTGCCGGCAATACACGCTCCTGGCCTCCAGCGCGGACCCCACCCGCAGCCGCACCACTTCTGCTCCGCCGGCCCCAGGCGGCGTACGTCCCCGACCTCGCCCCCCAACGGCCAGGCAGCCCGCCAGTTTCGACTCTCCGTCATCGACGGCCACACCCCGGCCGGCATCGTGGCCCTGGCCGACGCCGCCCGCGCCCTGCCGGACACCAAGGCCGGCGGCCTCCCCGACGCCATCTCGTAACAGGCCCTCACCAGCACCGGACCGGCCGGCCGGAGCAAGACGTGCGCGCCGGAGGCGGTGGTGTGGGCATTCGTCAAACCCCGCCGGGACTGGCTGCTGAGCTGTAGGCCCCGCGCGAGACCGTGAGCTTTTTTAGCGGTGAGTCTCCAGGGTGAGGATGGCTCTGCTGATTGACGTGAGTCTGTTCGGGCTGAGGCGAGCTTTACGGAGGACACGC
>NZ_JBIAJH010000142.1:0-3211 GCF_042871845.1 Streptomyces sp. NPDC005533
GGGGGGGGGGGGGGGGGGGGGGGGCGGGGGGGGGGGGGCGCCCCGGGGGGGGGGGGGGGGGGGGGGGGGGGGGGGGGGGGGGGGGGGGCCCGCGCGCCGGGGCGTCTCCTCGGGCGCCGAACGTGGCGGGAGGTCGGATACCTCGGCGGCAGTGCGTTCGGCACCCTGCGGGGATCACCCCGACACACGCCCACCCCCACCCCAACCGACCCGCCTGCTACCCAGCGCCGACGCACCATCCAGCCGGACCCCCCATATTCAGCTTCGCCGCGCCAAATCAGCCCCTCCGGCGTTTGAGGAGCGGGGTGCGGGGCGGAGCCCCGACCTGTAAGCCGCGCCCTCCAGCTGCGCCGCACCCGTTCAGCCCCGCCGGCGTTTGAGGCGCGGGGTGCGGGGTGGAGCCCCGGGCTTTGAGCCGCCCGCCGCGCAAGTTCAGCCTCGCCGGCGATTGAGGCGCGGGGTGGGGGGTGGAGCCCCGGTAGGGATGCGGCGGCGGTGGTGGCTAGGCGTCGAGCGGGGGGCGGGTGCGGGGGCCGCCGGCGGTGCCGGTGTTGGTGGTGCCCGTCGGTTCGAACAGCAGGATCGCCGTCTCCTCGTCCGCCGCCGGGCAGTGCTCCACCCCGCGCGGGACGACGTACATCTCGCCCGGCCCCAGCACCACGTCCCCGTCGCGCAGGCGGATCGTCAGGGTGCCGCTGATCACGAGGAAGAGCTCGTCGGTGTCCTCGTGGCTGTGCCACACGAACTCGCCCTGGAGCTTGGCGGCCTTGACCTCGTAGTCGTTGACGCGGGCGACGCGGTGCGGGGCCCACTGCTCGGTGAACCCGGCCAGCTTCTCGGCGATGTTGACCTTGTGTGTCGTCATGCGGACAGCCTCGCGGAGCGGACGCGGGCGGTCTTGTACGTTCCTGACATGGCCGCGATACGTCCGCGCAGCACGGTCTCCGCCTGGCAGCCGCCGGTCCCGGGGATCGCCGAGGTCTTCCACGCCCGGTTCACCGACCACGCGTACCCGGCGCACGTGCACGACACCTGGACGCTGATGATCCTGGACGGCGGGCGGGTCGACTTCGCGCTGGACCGCGAGCGGCACGGCGCCGGGGTCAGGGATTGCGTGATCCTGCTGCCGCCCGGGGTGGTCCACGACGGGCGGACCGTCACCGAGGCCGGCTTCCGCAAGCGCAACCTGTACCTCGACGCCTCCGTCCTGCCCGAGAGCCTCACCGGGGCCGCCGTCGACGCCCCGCTGCTGCTCGACCCGGTGCTGCGGGAGCGCGTCCACGGGCTGCACCGGGCGCTCGGCGCGCGGGAGCTGCCGGCCGGGGCCGTCGAGCGGCTGGAGGCGCAGTCGCGGCTGGCGTTCGTACGGGAACGGCTGCACCGGTGGCTCGCGGGTCGCGCGCCGGCGGCGTACGGGGCGCCGGGCGCGGAGCTCGCCGTACGGCTGCGCGAGCTGATCGACGCGCGGGTGACCGAGGGGATCGGTCTGGAGGAGGCCTCGGCGGAGCTGGGCCACGTCCATCCCACCCACCTGATCCGGAGCTTCCGGACGGCGTACGGGCTGCCGCCGCACGCGTACCTGACGGGGCGGCGAGTGGCGCTGGCGCGGCGGCTGCTGCTGGCGGGCATGCGGCCGGCCGAGGCGGCGACGGCAGCGGGGTTCTACGACCAGGCGCACCTGACCCGGCACTTCGGGCGGCACGTGGGGACCAGCCCGGCACGGTTCGCCCGATCGGGCCGGATGTGACGGGGAGTCGGCGGGTTCGTTGCCATCGCATGGCCCGGCCTTCCTCTTTCTTTCGATTCGACATATGGCAGTTCGGAAGTCGAATCGTGTCCGCCGAACCAGGAGGAAGGCCTCTTCATGCGCCTTCGTACGCTCGCCACCACCGCGGCCGCCGCAGCCGCGCTCTCCGGCACGCTCGTGCCGCCCGCCGTCGCGGCCCCGCAGGAGAACGGGGCCTGCTCGCCGTACCTCTCCGTCGCGGGCTATTCCGACGCGCTCGACAAGACCACGCTCGACGGGGGCCTCGTCGGCGGCCTCTCGGGCCTCGCCGTCGACAAGGACGGCACGGTGGCGGCCGTCTCCGACCGGTCGGCGCTGTACTCGCTGAAGGTGCGCCGCGGGGACACCCCGGCCGCCGCGGCCACCGCGCGCCTCCCGCTCACGGACGGGGCGGGCAAGGCCGTCGACTCGGAGGGCGTCGTCGTCGCTCGGGACGGGTCCTACCTGGTCACCGACGAGTTCGCCCCCGCGATCCGCCGCTACGGGCGGGACGGCACGGTACTCGCCACCCTGCCGGTCCCGGACGCCTTCCGGCTCGCGCCGCAGGGGCGGGCCACCGCGAACCAGACCTTCGAGTCGCTGACGCTGCTGCCCGGCGGGCACACCCTGGTCGCGGGCGTCGAGGGACCGCTGGCCGGGGACGGCAAGGACGCGCAGGGGCGCACCCTCCAGCGGATCCAGACCTGGGAGCGGGGCCCCAACGGAGAGTTCCGGCTGGGGCGGCAGTACGCCTACCCGGTCGACGCGGGGCACGGCCTCGTCGAGCTCGCGCCGACCTCCGACGGCCGGCTGATCGTCCTGGAGCGGGGCTTCACCCAGCAGTTCAAGATCACCGCACGGCTGTACCTCGCCGATCCGCTGGGCGCGACGGACACCTCGCAGGTGGACGCGCTGGCGGAGGGGCCGGGGCTGCGGGTGGCCCGCAAGACCGCGCTCGGGGACTTCGACGACTGCCCGACGCTCGGGGCGCCGTCGAAGCTCCCGCAGAACCACCCGCTGGTGGACAACGTCGAGGGCATGGTGGTGACCGACCACGCCGGTCCCGGGCGGGTACGGCTGCTGCTGGCCAGCGACGACAACGAGCTGGCGCAGCAGGTGACGCGGCTCTACCGGATGGACGTCCGGCTCCCGCCGCGCCGAAACCGCTAGCGCTGCCCGCCCGCCGGCCGCGCCAGGGCTCCGCCCCGCACCCCGCGCCTCAATCGCCGGCGGGGCTGATTCTGTGCGGCGCAGCTGGAGGGTGCGGCTTACAGATCGGGGCTCCGCCCCGGACCCCGCGCCTCAATCGCCGGCGGGGCTGGATTTGTGCGGCGGGGCTGGATTTGGGCAGCTGGGTGGCAGGCGGGTCGGTTGGGGTGGGGGTGGGTGTGTGTCGGGGTGATCCCCGCAGGGTGCCGAACGCACTGCCGCCGAGGTGTCCGACCT
>NZ_JBIAJH010000143.1:0-3207 GCF_042871845.1 Streptomyces sp. NPDC005533
CAGAGTGGCCCCTGATCGGGTGACACCCGTGCCGGTATTCGTCCAGCTCAGGCCGGTCTGAGGGGGCCAGCTGAAGTCCACTCTGAAAAGGCTCATGGATTTCACGTAGTTGACGGTCAGTTCGTCACCCTCGGCAAGAGCAGTCTTTCGGACCTCGGCGAGGGCGCGGCGGAGTTTTTCCGCGAGGACTTCGGTTCCGCCGGAGACGAGGGATCGGTGAATGGTGGGTGCGTCGGCGAGGTCGTCGCGGGCGCAGTCGAGGAGGAGGCGGAGGGTGGATTCGGACACCCACAACTCGCCCGGCTCCATCCGGTTGCCGAGCGGGTTGGGCAGGTCGGTGTGCTCCCAGGAGGCGGGGGTGATGAGGTGGACGCCGGATTTCTTACGGTCGTGGACTCCGCTGGTGTCCTCGCGGAGCTGACCGATCGGCAACCAGCACTTGAACGCCGACAAGAACGCCGCGTTCATGTCCAGGGCGGTCACCTCGAACTCGGCGCCCTTCTTCGCGGCCTTGAACAGCTCAGGGTTGCGCCACTTCGGGCGGCCCTCCCAGATCTCATCCGTGCCCTTCTGGGAGCGCTTGCGCAGCACCTCGGCGGTCGGTGGGAACTCCGAGTGCAATTCGCTACACCCAGCGCCTGTCCGAAGCCGGGGCCGCTCCGAGTGTCGGGACTGTCGGCGACGCACTCGACAATGCGCTCATGGAGTCCACGATCGGCCTGTTCAAGACCGAGACGATCAAGCCCGGTGGTCCGTGGCGGACACTTGACGATGTCGAGCTGGCCACGCTGACCTGGGTCGACTGGTACAACAACCGGCGCCTGCACAGCTCGATCGGCGATCTCCCGCCCACCGAATATGAGACCGTCCACTACCGTTCACCCCAGACCGCCACCGCGGCCTGAGAACCAGACAACCCCGCCTCCAACAAACCCAGGGCGGTTCAGCCTGCCAGGCGGTCGATGACCTGGCGCGGGCCACCGAGGAAGCCTTTCGGTCACACCCGGACGCGGCGATCATGCTGAGCTTCCCCGGGATCGGCCCCCAGGTCGGCGCCCGGATCCTGGGCGAGATCGGTGACGACAGGAGCCGCTTCGCTACGGCTGGAGGACTGAAGGCGTACGCCGGCTCGGCCCCGATCACTCGGGCTTCCGGCAAGCGCCGTTACGTCGGGCGTCGGTTCGTGAAGAACAACCGGCTCAACCACGTCGGGCAGCTGTGGGCCTTCGCCTCCATCAGCGGTTCATCCGGCGCGGACGCCCACTACCGGCGCCGCCGGGCCGGAGGGGACTGGCACATGCAGGCTCTGCGGCACCTGTTCAACCGCATGCTGGGGCAGCTGCATCACTGCCTACTCGTCCGCGTTCCTTTCGACGAAGCCACGGCTTTCCCTCCAGGGGCTGCGACGCCCCAGCTGGCCAGTTCATAGGGCTCAGGGCATGAGGGCAGTCGACACGCGAGCCAGGTCTTCCGAAGGGAGGGCGAAGCCGTTGAACGGGTTCCGGTACGAGTACGCGCCGTCGTCCAAGCGAACACCGTTCCTGCTGGACCAGCGGGAGGTTCCTCCCGCCCCTTGGCCCTCAACGAGAGCGGCAGCGAGTTCTTCGGGGGCCTCAACGGCAGTAAAAACGCTGAGAGCTGCCATCAGGCGGGGCCCTGCATCGTCCGGGATGTTGTCGTCTCCGAGCGCGGGCAGCAGCCAGGTCACTGAGCGGCTTCTGTAGACGAGCCCCGGTGGGGAGACCGGCCGAGCTCGACGCGAAGCTTGGGGCAGTTCGACTGACCTGGGCGGACGTCGGCTACCAGTGGGGCAAGGCATCCGCGGCCGGTCGAACCGGTGCACCTTGGACCCCCGTCGGGGTATGCGGGGTTGGTGAGGATCGGCCGCAGGGCCTCGCTCAGTGCGTCGTCAGGCAGCGCGGGTGCTTCCACAACCGGTGCTGCCGATGATGCCCGGGGTGCCCGAACGGGCAACACACGACTACGTCCGCGCTGGGACGACCACACAGTTTGCCGCGCTGGAGGCCGCCACCGGCAAGGTGATCGGCTCGCTGCACCGCAGGCACCGGGCCGAGGAGTTCTTCAAGTTCCTGGCCAAGCTCGACAAGGAAGTCCCGGCCGGCCTCGAGATCCGCCTCGTGCTCGACAACTACGCCACCCACAAGACACCAGCCGTCAAGAAGTGGCTGCTGGGCCACCTCCGGCTCCATCTGCACTTCACACCGACCGGATCATCGTGGCTCAACCTCGTCGAGCGATGGTCCGCCGAACTCACCAACAAGCGGAAAGTTGGAAAGTTAGAGAGTAGTAATTACGGACTCTCCCGGGTAGTCTGGATTTACTAGACGATCAATGGGATGCGAGAGGGAGGTCACCCATGGCTGCGGCTACGTTCCAGGTCAGCGTGCGCGATAAGGGGCAGTTGACGCTGCCCGCAGGCGTACGCGAGGCGCTGGGAGTCTCCCCAGGCGACGAGCTTGAGTTCGAGATCACCGACACAGGGGTCGTTGAGGTCCACGGACTGAGGAAGATCCGCACCGACCAGGCCTGGTTCTGGACGGAGCGGTGGCAGGCCGGAGAGCGTGAGGCCAGCGAGGACATCGCTGCCGGGCGTACGGTCCGCCACGAGGACGTGGACAGCATGTTCGCGCACCTTGATAAGGAGAACTGACCCCGACCCGTTGGAGGCCCCTATTGCCGACCTTTGAGACGACTGTCCGCTTTGACCGCGACTTCAGGAAGCTCACTTCTGCTGAGAAGGAACGCTTCAAGGAGACTGTCCGGAGCAAGTTCGTACCGGACGTGGTGAGCGGACAGTTCCGGCCCGGCCTCCGGGTCAAGCCGGTCCAGGGAGTCAGGCTCCCTGAGGGCGAGCGTCCCGTCATGGAAATGACCTGGGCGCCCGACGGGCGTGCCACGTGGCAGTTCGGAGATGGACAGCACACGCACGTCATCTGGCGCCGGGTCGGGGGGCACGAGATCTTCGATCCCGGACCTGCCTGAGGGAAGAAGGTGCCCATCGCCGCATCGCGGTGGGCACCTCTGCCTATTCCCGGGGGTCCAGCCTCCGGCCGCCGATGTCATATCGACCAGCCGACGCCAAAGGCCGCCCGCTACCGTGTCCAGTCCACCCCGGCCTCGGTGAGTGCGTCGTGCTGCTCTTGTGTCAGTTTGTCGCGCCTGGTTTTGGTGTTGGTGAGCCAGATG
>NZ_JBIAJH010000144.1:0-3076 GCF_042871845.1 Streptomyces sp. NPDC005533
CCCTCTCGGGCTTTCCTCCGGGCTTTCGTTCTGTTTTGTTGCTGTGTTCTTGCGTTTCCGACTCTATCAGACTCTTTCGTGTCCGACTTCCTCGGCGCTTTCCGGTTCCGGCGCTTTCGCGCTTTCCCTTTCCGGCGATTCCGACTCTATCAGAAGTTCTCCACCGGATTTCCCCGGCTTCGATTCCCGAATGAAGAGTCGACTGTCCCCACTCGAAAGTGATTCCTTGTGGGGGCTGCTGCCGAGCGTGTCCGCTCCAGGCAACTTCTCGACTCTACAACCCGACCTGGGAGGTGTCAAAATCGGCTTGACTCCCGGGTTAAGCCGACCCCTGACGCCCCCAGGGGCTACTTCAGCAGCCACTTCCTGGTCAGCTCCATCACCTCGGCGCGGCTGCGGCCGCCGTGGTCGGCGGCGATGAAGTGGTAGCCGATCCGCAAGGAGAAGGCGATCAGGGACCTGACCTCGACTTCGTCCTCGTCGGAGCAGATGGAGCGGAACAGGGAGCGCAGGTAGTCCATGCGCCGGTTGTCCGCGCGCCGGAGCCGCTCCGCCACGGCCTCGTCACGCCGGGCCCAGTCACGCATCGCGAGGTCCGGCCCGACCCCCGTCGCCGGCCCGTCGCCGGCCGCCGCCACGATGAGGAACAGCCGCTCCAGCCTGTCCCTCGCGTCTCCCCCTTCGCTCTCGACCCGCTCGATCACCGCTTCGGTGACCTCGCGCTCCCACGTATCGAGCATCTCGGTGAGGAGGGCGTCCCGGTTGGCGAAGTAGCCGTAGAAGCCCCCCTTGCTGACGCCGAGCGCCTGGGCCAGGACCTCGATCCTGACCGCCTCCGGGCCTCCGGCGGCCAGCGCCCGCAGGCCCTCCTCGATCCACTTGCCGCGTGGCGTGCGGGTCACGCCCATGCCTGTCTCCCATCCCCTCGCGCCCAGCCATCTATACGGCACCGTACAGATGGGCTAGTCTTCTTCTATACGGCATCGTATAGACAGGGGCTTGCTGATGAGACTTCCCCGCACCGCGCACACCTCTCGGCCCTGGCGCATCCACGAGCTCGCCGGCGACTTCCGGCTCGAGGACGTGTGGGCCCTGCCGACGCCGGGCGGCCCCGACGACCTCGAACGGCTCGTGCACCAATTCGCCACCGGCAAGGGGGATCCCGTCCCCTCGCTCCTCGGGCGCGCGCTGTTCGCGGTGCGCTGGAAGCTCGGGGCGCTCCTCGGCTGGGACAAGCCCGCCGATGGCCTCGGCCAGCGGGTGCCGACGCTCCGCGACCGCCTGCCCGCGGATCTCCTGGAGGGACCCCGCGGCCCGGACCCCGCCTCGGTTTCGTTCACGTCCGTCTACCAGACGCACGACGAGTGGGTGGCGGAGATGGCGAACCGGACCGTGCACGGGTTGATGCACATCGGCTGGGTACCGGACGGAACCGGCGGCTACCGCGGCCAGATGGCCGTCCTGGTGAAGCCCAACGGCCGTTTCGGCGCCCTCTACATGGCAGCCATCAAGCCCTTCCGCTACCTGGGCGTATACCCGGCCCTGCTCCGGAGCATCGGCCGCGAATGGCAGCGCACCCTCCCCACCAAGCCCGCAGGCTGACCACTCGCCGGGCCGGTCCCGTTCGCAGCAGACTGGCTGGCCTCCATCGACTCCACCGTCGTGCGGGCTTACGGCACACCGCCGTCTACGGCTCGACGAACGCACGCGCGGCGGCGGTCGCCGCTGTCCTCGTACGGGACCAAGGCCACCGACCCCGATCGAGTCACTGCCCCGTGCCGAGTCGCTCCTGTGGGCACGGGGCGGGGTGATCCGAGTGGTGCCGAGTGGAACTACGGCGAGCGTTCTTGCCGGTCACCAACGGGCATGGCGGCGGGTGATCGACGATCCCGCACCGGGTGCGGACCGGGACCGGGGTGCAGTGGCCTGCCCGACCACTTTCACCCGTGGAAGACCGTCTACGGTCGAACCCAAGCGGGTCGTCCTCCCACACAACCCAGCAATACACGCCCTGGTTCCGGCGCCGGGCGCAGCTGGCGAAGGCAGCCAGGTCACCCACCATCGCGTCCGCGCACTCCGGGTCGATGACCTCTCCGCACTCCACACGCAGCAGCGCCCACGAGGCAGCGCCGTCACGCACCTGAGCGTGCCCGGCGTCCGCGAGTGCGGTGGACGGGCGAGGCGGTCTCGAGAAGGTGGTGCTCGCCCGGGCATCGTCCCGACGGGCCGCGCTCAGGGGCCTGGTGGGCCGGGGGCGACCGCGGGGACGGGCCGGCTCAGAGGTTGACGCGCTTCAGGTAGACCCGGCGGCGGTGGGGGATGGTCTGGTACCAGACCATCAGGTGCTCGTCCTCGTACGTACGCAGCCGCATCGGGTGGGGATCCTCGTAGAGGCTGCCGTCCTTGGGGTCGATCGCCATCGAGGCCAGCTCGACCAAGCCGTCCAGGACGGCGGTGACGAGCTCCTGGTGCTCCGCGGCCATGTCCCCGAGGACCCACAGCCGGCTGGGATCGCACTCCCACGCCCAACCGCTGTCGTTCTCCACGCCTTCGCCCCGCGGCGCGGTCACTGACCGATCTCGCGCTGCGCCTCGGTGAGGATGCGGCTGCTCGTCTCCATGGCGGCCCGGAACTCCTCTTCCGTGGCGTCCGGGTCGCCGGCCACCCGCTCCGCCTCGTGCAGCGCGGCCGAACGCGCCGGCCAACGGTGGATCGCCACGTGCGTCGCCCACTTGATCAGGAAGAACCGCAACGGGTTGATGGCACCGGTCTCCGCGGCACGGTCGAAGGCCTCGTTGCACTCCTTGTCGAGCACGGCCAGATTGGCCATGTCGATGCGGCGTACGGCGTCCCGGAGGGCTTCGCGTGTCATCGCCGGCTGAGGGATGAGCGGCCCGCCGTCTTCCAGCTGCTGTGCAGTCATCGTGTCCTCCAGGGGAACGCGGCCAGGATACCCAGCCGGGCCGGTGACGCTGCCGGTAAACGCAGAAAAGCCCCGCACCGAACCCCGAAGGGTTTGGTGCGGGGCTTCCCGCAATGATTGTTCGGCGGCGTCCTACTCTCCCACAGGGTCCCC
>NZ_JBIAJH010000145.1:0-3035 GCF_042871845.1 Streptomyces sp. NPDC005533
GCCATCCCCGCAACTACCTGGCCTTCCTCGGCCTAGCAGCCGCCCTCTGCTGCTACAAACGCCTCGTCCGCCTCACCACATAGGACACGGTCTTAGCCCCGCTAGCCGCCGCGGCTGTGCCCCTGGGCGTTAGCCGGCCGCCTGCCGGGGGTCGCGAACCAGCGGCTCATGATCTTCATGCTGTTTGCTCTGCTTCCGGTTGGACCGGCTCTGGTCCCCTGCCAGCCGTCGGCGATGGCCGATGCCCGAGGCCAGCACTAACAAAGTGAGGCATCTGCGCGGTGGTGGCTGTTGCGGGTCAGCCATAGACGGGGTTCGCGCACGCTCGGGCTGTGCAGACGTATTTGTCACGGTCTGGCAAGGCCGGAAGCCTATGTCCATCGTGATCACGGTCGGCCAGCGGGACCAGTTGCCGCACAGCATCGCTACGCGCTGCCTGATACGCCCCACCTGCTGGGCGTCTGACCTGTCGGCACTTCCCCGCCCCGACTGTGAATCAGTCCTGAGTCATGAGCTGGCTGTTTTCGCGTCTGATGAATGCAGGAATCGGCCCGGGGTGCTGCTGTCAGCTAGTTTGCCTGGTCCGGTGGAGGACAGCACATCGGGGCTCGCCTCTGTCCATGTCTGCTTCCCCTTCGGTAAGCGACGTGTGACCAGTGGAGACCAGGCCCGTAGTCAGATCTACACCGGAGGGAGGTGATTGCGTGTACCCAACCCCGTCACCCAGAAGCTGCTTTGTGATCATCGGTGTTGCAATGGTCGTTCTTGTAAACCTTGTGGCGGTCATTCTAATGACCTGCTTTGGGTGAGGACTAGCGCGCTAGTCCAGTGAGTCGGCGGGCTGTTATAGAGACCGTGCGGGTCATGTATTTATGGGTGATTTCAGCTCACCTATGGTCGGATCCACTCCCTTGAGCCAGCGGGGGCGATCTCTCGAAGACGGCAAGTGAACCTTCGAGATCCGCTCGGCGCAAGGTCATCACACCTTGCCGGGTCCCGGCCCACCCAGCGGTGCTTGGTTACTTGGCGAGGCCGGCGAGGGGCGATCCCGCTGCGTCGGTGCAGGGAGCCTAAAGGCATAGTCGGGAGCAGCCGGGTCTCCAAGGCATCCTGGCAAGAGCGCTAGAGCTTCGATTTGCCGTGTCAACAGCAGAGGCTGACTACCCTGCTAGCTACGATGTCGCTGCTCTTCACGCACATCATGTAGCTGATGGCCTGCTGTTCCATCCGCCACCGCAGGGATTTCGACTGCGGTGGCGGGCTGGTTCATCGGCGTCTAGCGGCGAGCCGTAATCCGCTGGTAGCGGGCGAATTTCTGTGCGGCCTGTGCGGCACGGCCCGTGCTGGGCGTGGGCCAGGTGGTGTCAGAAGTGGTGGTGGCAGTCTCCTGAACGCCCCCCGACACATCGCGGCGCCGGTCTCAGACAGCGAAATGATATCGGTCTGGACGGCAGGGCCCGCGTACGAGGGGCCGAGGCTGTCCCGGTACACACACCGACGGCGGCGCGGACGAAAGATCACGCGACCACACCGCCGTAAGGACGATCCCACCCGCCAGATACAGACGGCCATCGTGGAGAGGGAATGAATTCGCGGGCCGCGCAGTTCGGGGGGACAAAAGCGTATCACGCTCCCGCTTGACCTGCGGCATCCCGGCCCGCTACCACACCGGCAGCGCTTCGCCTTGCTGCTCTCAAGCGGCCTGGCCCGAGACTTCGCGAAGCCCCGGATGCTCTGCTGGTGGGGCACCGAAGTGCCCTCACCCAGCCAAGCCATCGCCTGCCGGGTCCCGTCAGCATCCTGCAGGCGGTGTCTCTATGTCTTCGTCAAGGACGTGGCCGATGAGGTTGTTGGGGGTGGTGTCATGCCGCGAGGGTGACGGTGGGGGTTCCGGGATTCGTAGAGGGTGCTGTCGTGGAGCATGGCGAAGAGGACGTTGATGCGTTGGCGGGCGAGGCGGAGGATGGTTTGGGTGTGTGTTTTGCCGTGGGCTTGGTGCCTGTCGTAGTAGGTGCGGGGGGGGCGGGGTCGGCGTTCATGCAGGCGAAGGCGGAGAGGAGTATCGCGCGTTTGAGCTGTCGGTTTCCGCCGGGTGGTGCGTGCTCACCATGAATTGAGGTCCCCGAGGATCTGGTGGTGGGGGCGAGGCCGGCCGTGGTGGGCGGTGCTGGCGAAGCCGGTCCCGTCGCCGACGGTGACCAGCAGGACGGCGGCGGTCCTAACGCCGACTCCCGGCATCGAGGTCGGGGCCGGATGAAGAGGGTGGGCCTTCAGCAGGGTGCTGATCTGGGCTTCCAGGGCCCGGCGCTGTTCGTGGCCGGCGGGGAGTGAGCGGGCCAGGGACGGGATTACCACGTCGAGGGTGCCGGTGCGCGGGACCACGACGCTCTGTTCGTCGAGGGCGTCGAAGATGTCGTCGATCAGCCGGGCGGCCATGCGCGGGGCCTTGGGGCGGATTACCTTGATGAGTCTGCGGCGGCCAGCCTTGCGCAGTGCGGTCGGGGATCCGTGGCGCTCGAGGAGCCAGGTGATGGCGGGGTGGTCCAGGCGGGGCCCAGGACGCGCTCGAGGCGGGGGTGGAACTGGGTGAGCAGGCCGCGTATTCGGTTGGAGGTGCGGGTGGCTTCCGCGGCGAGGTCTTGGTCGAAGCCGGTCAGCACGGTGAGCTCGGCGGTGATCTCGGCGGTCAGCTCCAGCGAACGCAGAATGTGGGGCATCGTGCGGGCGGTGTCCGAGCTCACCGCCGCGTCTTTCGCTTCGGTTTTCGCCTCTCCCGGGTAGAGGTCGATGATGCGCCGCATGGCGAGTCCGGGCAGGTAGGCGACCTCGCAGCCCGCGTCGCGGGCGACGGTCAGCGGCAGGGCGCCGATCGAGGCGGGCTGGTCGACGATCACCTGGACAGTGCCGAACTTGGCTTTGAGCCTACTGTTGAAGACGGCCTGAGGTGATCCCCGTGGTGTGGACACGCCTGACAATGGATCTTGGTGATCCTGGAAGGTGTAGATCCACGTGGCAAGGCCCTCGAAGTACAGTGC
>NZ_JBIAJH010000146.1:0-2921 GCF_042871845.1 Streptomyces sp. NPDC005533
GTGCGTCCCATGGCTCCTGTGAGTCGGCTTCCGCCCGCCTGGTCGGCGCCGAAGTTGAGTTTTCCGGTGCCGGCGCCGATCGGTGCCGTGCCGACCTGGCCGCTCCAGGCCTTCGCCCCGTCGAGGTAGACGGTGACCAGGCCGGAGCTGTCCCTTGTGACGGCCAGGCGGACGAACTGCCCCTTGGGAACGACGACGGGCGTGACCGCGGCCGCTCCCCCGCCGATGAACCGGACGTTCCTCGTGGGAGTCAGGTCGATGATGAAGCCGGTGGTTCCGGCGCTTCCGGGGGGCTGGATGTAGTCGACGATGCGCTGGTAGGTTCCCTCGGCGTCCGCCCGGAACTCCGTGTTCACCGAGAACTCGCTGAGGGGACCGAAATTCGGTGCCGTCGCAGAGACGTACGTGGTGCCGTTGAGCGTCACTGCGGGGCCTGTCGGACCGGTCGTGTATGCGGGCGTGCCGCCTTGAACGGTCGCATTGGTGCTGTTGCCGGATGCGTCGTACACGGTCTGGCCGGAAGAGGGGACCCAGTCCACCATGGGCGCGCTGGCGGCATCGCAGTAGACCAGTTCCAGTTTGGTGTCCGGGGCGGTGGAGTTGCCGACGGGGTTGAGGCACATCTCGGAGACGGGGTTGAACAGCCTTCCGTCACTATTGATCTGCCATACCTGGCTCGGTTTCCCGGCCACGCAGCCCTGGAGGCTCAGACGGGTTCGGGCGGCTGTGGCGGGTGCGTTGAGGCAGAATTTTCCGTCGCCGCCTTTTCCTCGTATATTTCCGGTTGCGCTGTCGTATGTCCAGGTCTGGGACAGGTTGTTGTTGCAGGGATAAAGGGTGGCTTCGTAGTTTTCGACCCAGTTGTTTCCGGGAATGTTCAGGCAGTTGCCGCCCAAAAGGCCTACCTCGCCCCAGAGCGGTGCTGCCCATGTCTGTTCGATCTGTCCGGGGTAGCAGTCCCACATGAGGGGCTCGATGGTGGTGCTGTCGAGGGTGCCGATCCGGACGGAGAGGCACTTGTCCCAGGCAGGGTTGTAGAGCATTCCCTGGGTGTCGCCCTGAGCCCATTTCTGCTTCTCGGTACCATTGCAGGTGTAGATCACGATATTCGCGCCGTTCGCCACCGTGGTTCCGTAAGGCTCGATGCACTTCCCTTTCAGTTGCAGCTCTCCCTGCGGGGTGAAGACTACATCCTGATTCGTTGTACCGTTGCAGCCGGTCATGAAAACAGGCGTGTTGTCAGCGGTCGCTCCGAAGGCAAGGTCGAGGCATTTTGTTCCTGTCGCTCCTCCGAGTTTGACAGGGCCCGGACGCATGCCCTTCGTGGCCGGGGTGGGCAGTGTATCGGCCTGGCTCACCGGGCCGAATCCGACAGCAAGAGCCGCAGCCAGCACCGAGACGCCAGCGAATTTCATTGTTTTAGCCACTGGTCCATTCCTTCTTTCTCGTCATGAATCAAGCCGCCTGGTCGTGCTTCCCGACTGCGTCATCCCTTACCGGGCATCCCGTGGCACCTGCGCCCGTGGACTTCTCGGCCCGCACGGCCGGGAGGCTGCCCGGCCCTGCGCCGCCGGCCTACGGACTGGTCCGGGGGAGGGGCAGGGGCAAGGTGCTGTCCGGCGACCGCCGGACAGCTACCGACCCTCTATACCCGGCTGGTGGGATACGGGGTGTCAGAAACCGGGGAAGCCATAGTTTTTCTTCACCGCACTGACCTCGGCGGTGGTGGGTGCCGACGGCCAGGCGGCACAGCCGGCGGGCAGAGCGGCACCTGGTTTGACCACGAGTTCACACGCGGCCGTCTTTGCGTAGTTCAGGCCGAGAGCCCGGCCGAGTTCCCGTGTGACCTTCCTGTTGAGGTCCGCCTGCGTAGCGGCCGCCACCTTCTTCCCATCGATGTGAATCACGACGTGGACCCCTTGGGCGCTGCTCCTGCATTTCAAATTATCTTGGGGGCAGTACCCCGCGACCGGCCGGGCGACGGCAAGGTCCGGAACGGACCCGTTGTTGACAATGGAAAAACGGATCGCCGCCAGGCTCTTATACGGGAAGTTGACGTCGGTCTGGGCGCCTCCCAGTTTGAAGAAAGATGGCTGGCCGGCGCGGGTGAGGGGGGTCTGCCACGCGGTCAGAGCCATATTCACTGCCATTTTCGCCTTCGGCGTATTTTTCACCGGGGCGGCTATATCCACAGTGATCTGCCATCTCCCCTTCTTTTTCTCCGCAGGGCTCAGCGGCGCTTTATTCCCGTACCCCGGACGCGGATTCGGGGCAGCACCCGCCGGGGCTGCGGCCGCCATATGCACGCACGACAACCCGAGGACTGAAATAAGAACGAATTTTGCGACTTTCATCATCTCTCCCGTCTGAAAAGAATCGTAAACTCCCTGTCGTCTGAGCCCGGCCGCTTTCCGTCCCGGATCCTCGGGCGAGCAGGCCCGGGCAGCGCCTTGCCGTCAGCAGGCATCCGGCGAGACAGCTACACAGGCTCCGGATACGCGCCCATGCCGAATGTCAGGAAAACACCGGGGGCCACATAGCCAGAGGCCAGGAGAGCTCAGCCATGACGCCCACTCACCCACCGTCTGCACCGCCACACGCCTCAAAGCCTTCTGACTGCCCTGCCACTCCGTCGTGAGCCCAGGGCTAATTCATCGTCGGGTGGATCAAGTCGCGTCGCAGGTCAGGGCGGTCCGAGTCAGGGCTAATTCATAGTCCTGGCTGCTGGGAGAAGCAGCAGGTCACAGGGGCAGGGCTAATTCATTGTCGTGTTGATCTTGCTGCGTCGCAGGTCGGGGGTAGTCCGAGGAGGTCGAGCGGGCGGGGGAACGGAGTGTAGGAGACTTCTCGGATTCCGGCGGCGATGTTGTGGTGGCCTGCGTCGCGGAGTGTGTTGATCGCGAGGTTGCGGAGGGTGGCCA
>NZ_JBIAJH010000147.1:0-2873 GCF_042871845.1 Streptomyces sp. NPDC005533
CCCAGCGCTACTACACCGTCTCCCTCAAACGAAAACGCGACGCCGTCACCAAACTCTCCGCCCACGTCGTCGACAACCAGGGCCGTCCCAGCCCCTGCTCGGAGTCCGCCTACGAACTCCGCTCGGTCGCCGTCCCCTACGGCGGATGCACCGAACCCAGCAACGTCAAAGCAGGCGGCAGCTCCTGCCCCATCCGCTTCCAGTGCGCGGGCTGCGGCTACTACCGCCCCGACCCCTCCTACCTCACAGCGATCGAACAACACATCAACGAACTCCGCGCCGACCGCGAGACGGCCCTGGCCATGGACCCAGCCGAATTCGTCATCACCGCCCTCACCGCCCAGATCAGCGCCTTCGAACAGGTCACCGACCGTATGCGCCGCCAACTCGCCTCCCTGCCCGCCACGGAACGCCAGGAAATCGAGCAAGCCAGCACCATCCTGCGCAAGGTCCGCGCCGGCACACACACCCTCCTGCCACTCACCGTCATCACGAAGGAAGAGGCATGAACCCCCGCGGGAACGCGCACACCCTCGTCCAGGCCCGCCGCCGCGACAGCCTCGACAAACGTCAGCGCGTCCACACCGCCCTCGCCACTTTGGAACAACAGGGCAAGAAGATCACGCACACCGCGGTCGCCCGCACCGCCAATGTCTCCACCTGGCTCACCTACACCGAAGGCATCCGCGAACACATCGAAGCCGCCCAGCAACGCCAGCAACCCAACGTCCCCCAGCCCACTTCTGCCCGGAATCCCGACGCGACACTGCGCACGGAACTTGATCTGGCCCGGCAGGAGATCCGCGGCCTCCGCGAAGAGCGAGAACAGCTCAGGCAGGCCCTTCAACATCAACTCGGACAGCAACTCGACGCCCTGAGCACTTCGGCCCTCACCGGACGCGTCGACGAACTCACCCGCCACAACCAGCAGCTCGCCCACCAGCTCCGCCAGGCCACCGACGAGAACACCGCCCTCAACGCCCGCGCCGCATCCCTCGAACAAGACCTCGAGGCAGCCCGCACCAGCCTGCGCCGCATGATCCGCAACGAGAACACCGCACGCTGAGGCCCGACCGTGCATCGGGAAAGGGCATGAAGGAGGCCGACCGCACGCCCCGCTTCGGGGTAGACCGAGTACCCGGCCTCGGCCACGGAGGGCGTCCGGTGAAAGGACACAGGCGGCTACCCCCGGGCCCCGGCCGCCGATGTCATATCTACCAGCCGACGCCGAGGCCGCCCGCTACTGTGCCCACTGCACGCCGAGGTCGGCGAGGGCGTGGAGTTGTGCCTGGTCGAGCTTGTCGCGGCGGGCTTTCTGGTTGCTGATCCAGATCCCCACCCGGTGCTGGGTGCCGTCGGGGAGCCGTTCGACGACGCCCCGCCCCGGCATCCCGCCCTGCCGCGCCACGTACTGCTGGAGGGCCTCCAGTCCTTTCTGGAATGCCGTACCGCCCGTGCGCGGCTCAGGCGCCGCGGTCGTCTTCGAGGGGGCCTTACGCGCCCGTACGGCCTTCGTTACGCCGAGTTCGCCGAGCCGGCGCTGCTGCTCCTCGTTCAGCCGGTCCCAGTCCCGTCGTTGGGTGGCGAGCCACCGTCCGACGTCCTCGCCGTGCCGCGTCACCCCCGGCACGATCGCGGCCAGACGGGCGCCTTCGGCCAGGAGCTGGGCGAGGTAGGCGTAGTGCCGCTGCCAGTCGACTGTCCACCCGAGCGTCCCCGGGTTCCAGTCTGGGTCGATCGCGGCGAGCGCCGCGGCCCGCCGCTGCACCCGGCCCGGGTCCTTGCCCAGCCCACCGGGGCGGCGGACGTTGGTCAGCCACTGCCCGATCGCGATGTCCAGGATGGTGGCGCCCCGCGGGGCCGCGAGGGTCCCGTGCAGCTCGTAGTAGGCCCGCGTTGCGCCCAGATTCTGCTCGAAGGCGGCGTCGGCGGTGTCCCACACGATCCCGAGCTCCTCCAGCTCGGCGGCTCGCTCGCCGGTCATGGTCCCGGCCCGGTAGGCGCGCCGCTGGTCGGAGAGCCAGCGTCCGAGCGGGTACGCCCCCGCGGTCTCGACGTGCTCGTAGGGGACGTCCAGGTGGTCCTCACGCTGCCGGTACCGCAGTGCGGCTTCCGCGCCTCGGCGCCAGTCCTGACGTTCGGTGTTGATCACCTGGTAGGTGATCCATTTCGCGATGACCGCGGGGTCGCGGGGGGCTGCGAACCGGAGCAGGAGCCGGCTCTCCTCCGCGCCCTCGACAGGTGCCGGACCGACCGGCAACGACGGGTCGACGACGCGTTTCCGGGGCTCCTGCGGAATAGCGAGCATTTCCACAGCTTTTTCATCATGCGCCCGAATTCCTTCCAAAATCCGGATAAGAGGGCGGTACGAATTCGAGGAAAGCATGTCCTCAGGTTTTTCGTCTTCCCGTAGAAACACGGGCACGATCAGGGTGGCCATCTTCCCTTCACCGGGCTTCTGCCGCAAAGCCCGCCCGATCGCCTGAACGATGTCCACGGCCGATCCATTCGAGTGCGTTTCACGCGGCGGGGAATGATCCGGGAACGCCACTCTGGGCGAAGGGGTTGATATTCGGGCAACGGACAGCGTGGCCCTGATCGATCCGTTGTGGTTGCTCTCTGTAGCGGCTTGTTGTTCCGGGTCTTGTTGTAGGCGAACTTGGAGAGGGCCCAGATCTCGGGGTTGAGGATGGCGGTGCTGATGCGCGGGACGGTCACCGTCACGCCCTACCACAGCACTTGACAGCCCGCCCACGGCCCTATCTTCGGCGGTCCAGCACCAGGGCCGTTTCAAAGTCCTGGTGATCACGTGAGTCTGCAGGCCAGGGCTGCTCGGCTGGGCCCGTCACGCACGCAACGAAACTCCGGTTGAA
>NZ_JBIAJH010000148.1:0-2854 GCF_042871845.1 Streptomyces sp. NPDC005533
CCGCCCCCCAAGCCATCCAATCGACAGGTGGAGAAAGTCATGCCAACTCCGGAGGCCGGGCGCTCCATTGCAGGGCCACAAGAAGGTAATGGGGGGCACCGGACGGCAAGCGAGCTGCGGGCACTGTTGGTGCGGCAGCATTGTCCGGCCTCCAGCAGGAGTGACGACTACAGTAGCCTCCGATTGGCCAGTGAGCTCAGATCGTTCGTTGTGGCCTGATTCCCCAAAATCGATTTTTAATTCGGTCTGTCAAGCCTCGAGGGCCGAGGGCCGTCGGCGGCATGAGTTTGTAGCTTCGTCCGTACCCCAGGAGGCCCCTATCACGTTGACGCGGCGGCGTGCGAGAGCGCGGATCGCTTGGGTGTGGAGTTTTCCCTCAGCTCATTTGCGGTCGTGTAACCGTCGGGACTCCTCGCACTTCCCGATGCTGAACAGTGCTGAGGCATAGGGGGATCCGTGGGTTGTGCCGCTGGGGCGCCGCAGGGTCCCGCTGATTTTTCCGGAGCCGCGCGAGACCGGTGCGACGCCGCCGAAGGCGGCGAGGCGGTCGGGGAGGCTACCCCGGAGCGATCCGGCACCGAGATCCGCACCCGTACTCGGAATACCACCCGCTGGCCGTCGACGGGCACATTGGCCACCGTCCGCCAGTGATAGCCGTGCACTTGCCCGAGGTCACCCCGCCCACCAGGCAGGACGGGGGCTCTCTGGGAGCCCGCGCCCTCGCCAACACCCGCCCGCCCTCATCGACTGAACGATTGACAAATCTACTCACAGTTCCAGCAGCTGAGCTCGTTGAGGATGCCCACCGGAGGCGGGACCGGGGTGCCCAGTGCGAATCGCTGAAAACGACGGTCGCGGTGGCCTCGCTCACGGGGAGGAACAGGCTGTGGTGGTAGACGGGGCGAAACCTCCCCCTTCTGCAGTGATCGCGGCTAATTGGGTTTGGCAGCCGCAGCATCGGAATATTTTGGCAAGCGGCGTGAGGTTTTCTGTGCGCTTTCGTCCAATGGGCAGAAGCCACTTAGGCCCAGCCCTGGCGGCTGGTCCCCAGACAAATGGAGGCCTAGGATGAATGAGCCCGCAATTGAACATTCTGCACCGCTGCCAATCGTGGCCCCTATGGGAATAGGCCTATTCTGGCCAGCCAGGGGCTCAAGGCATCGAGTGACTTGGGCTCCTCTCGCAGGTGGCGCGATGGCAGCGCCGGAGCTCCTCGAGTCGTGAATCCGATGCTCGGACATTCGGCTGAACTGCCGGGGGGGGCGAGGAATTTCCGTGGTGACTGCTGTCAGCAGCCGGTCTTTGGGTGGCGAGGCACGCCGACTCGGGGTGTGGGGGTGCACTCCTCGGGCGAGCCCCTCTGCTGCATGTCCACGTTGCTCGGCTCATGGGTGTGCAGGTCAGCACTGCGCGGACGCGCCGCCGAACCTGGGTGCACAGGGAAAAACAGATTTATTACCACCGGGTGAGGACAGTCTCGAGACGAGTGGAGAAATCTTTCAAAGGCAGCTCTTCTCAAAGACCGCGGCCCTTCAGAGCTTGCGGGTTCGAGTCCCAACTTGCCCGATTCGGCTAGACCGCACCCATTGGCACCACCGGTTGGCCGCACGTCCACCAACCGGCCCTCCTGGCAGCACGCAACAGCTCCTTCGCTCACCGCCTTCCCAGGCATGCAGGGCACGCTTGTCTCCCCGTCAAGATTGTCCCCCGCTCTGTGCACCTGTGCCGGCATCTCGGCGCGGCGCCTGTACCAGTCAAGAAAGGTCCCCATGCGTCAACCCCGCGCCTTCTTGCGGCTCTGCCTACAGCTTCTCGCTTGTGCCCTGACTGCCGCCGTCGTCCTCACGACAGGCCTCAGCACCAGCACTGCTTCGGCGGCTTCGCTGGGTGCATGGGAGCGGGTCGCTGCGTGCGAGAGTCGTGGCAACTGGTCCATTGACACGGGTAACGGCTTTGACGGCGGCCTACAGTTCACCTCCAGCACGTGGGCGGAGTTCGGTGGCCACCAGTATGCGTCCAGAGCCCACCTGGCGACCAAGCAGCAACAGATCACAATCGCAGAGAAGGTCCTGGCAACGCAGGGCCCCAGGGCCTGGCCCGTCTGCTCGGTCAAGGCTGGCCTGACCGCCGACGACTCCGCCCTGGACGCCGAGCAGGGCCGTCTTCAGGAGGCGCTGGCAACCATGGCGGCTCCCTCCACAGGGGTCTTCGTCGCGGAAGAGGGTGACACCCTGTTGTCCATGGCTCAGGACATCGGAACCACGTGGCAGGAGCTCTACGAGCAGAACCGGGACCGGCTCACCCCAACCCCAGACGTCCCGCTGAAGCCGGGAACGAAGGTCTGCCACCGTGCGTGTGCCGGAGCATAAAAACAGGGAAGACGGCTGACTCGGCTCGTCAAAGTGACGTCTGGTCGTGGAGACTCAGCCTGGTGCCCTGGGGCGCCCAAGACGTCGAGCTGAACCGTTCCGACTTTCCTGCCGATGTTTTGCTGGCCGGTGATCAGGCGGCTCGTGGTTCTGTGTCAGCGTAGTGGGCTGTCTCGAACTCGGTGAGGCTGATCATGCCCAGACTTGAGTGCAACCGGCGGTTGTTGTACCACTCCCACCCAGGAGGCAGTGGCGTACTCGACCTCAGCGATCGTCTTCCCGAGGCCTACATGGAAGATGCTGGTGCGGATACATTCGGATTTGTGGTCCCCGTTGATCGTCGCCCTCAGGGCGTTGTCGTAGGCGTCACCGACGCTTCCGACCGGAGGACTTAGACCGTGTCCTATGTGGTGAGGCGGACGAGGCGTTTGTAGCAGCAGAGGGCGGCTGCTAGGCCGAGGAAGGCCAGGTAGTTGCGGGGATGG
>NZ_JBIAJH010000149.1:0-492 GCF_042871845.1 Streptomyces sp. NPDC005533
TGTCAGCATTCGCACTTCTGATACCTCCAGCATGCCTCACAGCACACCTTCACAGGCTTACAGAACGCTCCCCTACCCAACAACGCATAAGCGTCGCTGCCGCAGCTTCGGTGCATGGTTTAGCCCCGTTACATCTTCCGCGCAGGCCGACTCGACCAGTGAGCTATTACGCTTTCTTTAAATGATGGCTGCTTCTAAGCCAACATCCTGGCTGTCTGGGCCTTCCCACATCGTTTCCCACTTAACCATGACTTTGGGACCTTAGCTGGCGGTCTGGGTTGTTTCCCTCTTCACGACGGACGTTAGCACCCGCCGTGTGTCTCCCGTGATAACATTCTCCGGTATTCGCAGTTTGCATCGGGTTGGTAAGTCGGGATGACCCCCTTGCCGAAACAGTGCTCTACCCCCGGAGATGAATTCACGAGGCGCTACCTAAATAGCTTTCGGGGAGAACCAGCTATCTCCCGGTTTGATTGGCCTTTCACCCCCAGC
>NZ_JBIAJH010000149.1:502-2854 GCF_042871845.1 Streptomyces sp. NPDC005533
CCAGCCACAAGTCATCCGCTAATTTTTCAACATTAGTCGGTTCGGTCCTCCAGTTAGTGTTACCCAACCTTCAACCTGCCCATGGCTAGATCACCGGGTTTCGGGTCTATACCCTGCAACTTAACGCCCAGTTAAGACTCGGTTTCCCTTCGGCTCCCCTATTCGGTTAACCTTGCTACAGAATATAAGTCGCTGACCCATTATACAAAAGGTACGCAGTCACCCCATAAAAGAGGCTCCCACTGCTTGTACGTACACGGTTTCAGGTTCTTTTTCACTCCCCTCGCCGGGGTTCTTTTCGCCTTTCCCTCACGGTACTGGTTCACTATCGGTCAGTCAGGAGTATTTAGCCTTGGAGGATGGTCCCCCCATATTCAGACAGGATACCACGTGTCCCGCCCTACTCATCGAGCTCACAATATGTGCATTTTTGTGTACGGGGCTGTCACCCTGTATCGCGCGCCTTTCCAGACGCTTCCACTAACACACACACTGATTCAGGCTCTGGGCTCCTCCCCGTTCGCTCGCCGCTACTGGGGGAATCTCGGTTGATTTCTTTTCCTCGGGGTACTTAGATGTTTCAGTTCCCCCGGTTCGCCTCATTAACCTATGGATTCAGTTAATGATAGTGTGTCGAAACACACTGGGTTTCCCCATTCGGAAATCGCCGGTTATAACGGTTCATATCACCTTACCGACGCTTATCGCAGATTAGCACGTCCTTCATCGCCTCTGACTGCCAGGGCATCCACCGTGTACGCTTAGTCGCTTAACCTCACAACCCGAAGATGTTTCACTTCAGAGTTGCGAAAATTTGAGAGACTCACGAACAACTTTCATTGTTCAGTGTTTCAATTTTCAGCTTGATCCAGATTTTTAAAGAGCAAATATCTCAAACATCACCCGAAGATGAGTTTTGAGATATTAAGGCAGGTGACTTTCACTCACAAACCAGCAAGTGGCGTCCCCTAGGGGATTCGAACCCCTGTTACCGCCGTGAAAGGGCGGTGTCCTGGGCCTCTAGACGAAGGGGACGTATCAGTCTGCTTCGCAAGACGCCTTGCTTTTCACTTTCTATCAGACAATCTGTGTGAGCACTGCAAAGTACGCTTCTTTAAGGTAAGGAGGTGATCCAACCGCAGGTTCCCCTACGGTTACCTTGTTACGACTTCACCCCAGTCATGAATCACAAAGTGGTAAGCGCCCTCCCGAAGGTTAAGCTACCTACTTCTTTTGCAACCCACTCCCATGGTGTGACGGGCGGTGTGTACAAGGCCCGGGAACGTATTCACCGTGGCATTCTGATCCACGATTACTAGCGATTCCGACTTCATGGAGTCGAGTTGCAGACTCCAATCCGGACTACGACGCACTTTATGAGGTCCGCTTGCTCTCGCGAGGTCGCTTCTCTTTGTATGCGCCATTGTAGCACGTGTGTAGCCCTGGTCGTAAGGGCCATGATGACTTGACGTCATCCCCACCTTCCTCCAGTTTATCACTGGCAGTCTCCTTTGAGTTCCCGGCCGGACCGCTGGCAACAAAGGATAAGGGTTGCGCTCGTTGCGGGACTTAACCCAACATTTCACAACACGAGCTGACGACAGCCATGCAGCACCTGTCTCACGGTTCCCGAAGGCACATTCTCATCTCTGAAAACTTCCGTGGATGTCAAGACCAGGTAAGGTTCTTCGCGTTGCATCGAATTAAACCACATGCTCCACCGCTTGTGCGGGCCCCCGTCAATTCATTTGAGTTTTAACCTTGCGGCCGTACTCCCCAGGCGGTCGACTTAACGCGTTAGCTCCGGAAGCCACGCCTCAAGGGCACAACCTCCAAGTCGACATCGTTTACGGCGTGGACTACCAGGGTATCTAATCCTGTTTGCTCCCCACGCTTTCGCACCTGAGCGTCAGTCTTCGTCCAGGGGGCCGCCTTCGCCACCGGTATTCCTCCAGATCTCTACGCATTTCACCGCTACACCTGGAATTCTACCCCCCTCTACGAGACTCAAGCTTGCCAGTATCAGATGCAGTTCCCAGGTTGAGCCCGGGGATTTCACATCTGACTTAACAAACCGCCTGCGTGCGCTTTACGCCCAGTAATTCCGATTAACGCTTGCACCCTCCGTATTACCGCGGCTGCTGGCACGGAGTTAGCCGGTGCTTCTTCTGCGGGTAACGTCAATGAGCAAAGGTATTAACTTTACTCCCTTCCTCCCCGCTGAAAGTACTTTACAACCCGAAGGCCTTCTTCATACACGCGGCATGGCTGCATCAGGCTTGCGCCCATTGTGCAATATTCCCCACTGCTGCCTCCCGTAGGAGTCTGGACCGTGTCTCAGTTCCAGTGTGG
>NZ_JBIAJH010000150.1:0-2852 GCF_042871845.1 Streptomyces sp. NPDC005533
GCCAGCAACTCCCACTCGAAATCGGTCAGTTCATGGCGACGGATCACGAAAAACATGATCCACCATCGAACGATCTTTTGAAGACGGACCCTAGTGGCGGGTGCCGTTGATCTCGATCCAGCGGCAGACCACCGTGGTGCCAGGCGGCCGAGCAGGGACCATGGGGCCAGCGGGGCGGCGGTGCAGAGTGCCATGGGGGTAGGCGGGCATCGCCAGGGCGCCCGCTGGCGGGTAGCCGTGCCCGCCATGCTGCCACCGGCGCGGCTGGGGATGGTGGGGATGGTGGGCTGGGGATGCCACCGTGCTGCTGCGGACGCGGTGGCGGCCAGTGCCAAGGCCCTCCCCCTGCAAAAGACGCACCTTGACGGGGCCCATGAAACTGTACATCTGCTGTTGGGCATAGTCGCGGACCACTCCCGCGAGCTCGTCGCCGAGCTGGCCAGAGTATGGGCTCAGACGCTCGTAGTCACCAGCACTGAGATCACCGATGAAGTCGTTGGGCACGACGGCCCGCTCGTGTTTCGAGATCATCGCGTTGGTTTCGCATTCCCGGTGGAGCGCGCTGACGATCTCGACGGGCTAGACCTCAGACTTGAACGCCTTGGCGAAGGAGCCGTTCACCAGAGCTTCCAGTCCTTGCTCGAACCGCTTCAGGAAGCCCATCGGGGCACCTCCTTCTTTCATGTCGTCCTGTACCGATTGCCAAGCGCCCTGCGCACGGATCTGTCTGGCATGTCCTGGCCCTGCGCGCACCCAGTGCCCAGTCGTCCGGCCCGGAAGTCAGAGCACGGCCGGACCAGCAGCAGCTTGTGCCCTCTTGGACGCAACCGCGCGGGAATCATCACGCCACGCCAAGGATGAGGCGGGTCATTGCACGTCAGACGAAGCAAGCCAGAAACGGCCGAGCCAACCCCGAGCCACCCGGCTCCCCGCTCAGAACCGACCACGATTCCGTGGCTGCGTGGCACCCAGAGCAACGGTGCCGGGGTAAACGGCGGTCCCGTCTCCGACCCTCTCGCCGGACCGCCGTGCAGGTATCAATGGAAAGAGGATCGCGATCACCCGCAGCTCACGGCCCAGCCCACGGGCGGGCTGCCAGCGCACATCGGGTTGGGCTACGGCACGGAGTTCCTGCGCCAGGCGATGGCCCGTCGCGGGTCTTCCCGCCTGCAACCCCGCACCCCCAGAACTGATCAGGCACACAACCAAGGTGTCCTATGCGAGAGACCTGCGGCTGAGACCTCGCCGCGCCCCATGTGTGAGCGACCGCGTGCTTCCGCCATCACGGCTGTTGGCTGTCGCAGGAAGGGTGGAGCAGTGCCGTGGCGATCTCCCGCACCCGGTCCCAGGTGATCCCTATGCGCTGTTCGACGGCGAGCGGGTGGTCGGTGGATTCGAGTTCGACAAAGGGGAGCTCGCCGACCGCGCGGGTATGGACGTGGGTCTTCAGGTTGAGAGTCGTGGGCGAGTAGACCGCGAGCTCAGTGGTGAGCCAGCCGAAGTAGGGCTGCTCCGTCTCCCGGCCCGGGGTGCCCCATAGACTTGCCGCGCGTGAGAAATTTTCGCGGCTCAAAGTAACCCAAACACCCCATGAAAATACCTCGCCGCCGAGGACGGGTATCTCGATCAGCCCTTTGACGAAGTAGTGCTGTGCATGGATTACACACTGGTCCGACGAGAGCATGCAGCCGCCAGCGCCGGCGAAAGCCGGAGCCCATACGGCCGGGGCGGCAGCCGTGTAGTTCATCGGCAGCTCGGGGCGGCACTCTCCGAAGCACGAGCAGGCTAATCCACGGTTCATACTGCGGAGCCTAGCGATCCGCTGCGCTCTGGTCGGCACCCGCCTGCTCTCCTTTGGCGCGCACGGTATTACTCGCTTTAGAGTCTGAACCATGAGGACGGCCAACTCTCCGAATGGGACACGGCCGAGGCGCTGCCGCGCCCTCCGCCGTGCGTCCAACGCCTTACAAGAACCGCAACGTGCGAGCAGCCCATGCGATCGCTGATGCCAGATTGCCGCGGCTCAGAGCCAGCGCACCGCCATGGCGTGCTGGAGCACCACCATGGCCGTTGTGCACACCCTCGCCAGGGCCGTCGGGCTGGATGAACAGATCACGGGCGTCGACCGGCAGATCCCAGCCTGATCGGCGACCATCGCGCCGCTGGCCCTCAACTTGCCCGGAATGGGCCTTTTGTAAGGGCTCGAGCCTCATTGCACGGGCGGTGACAGGGACGGCTTCGGAACTCGGGCCGAAGCTTCCGCGCTTGCTCAATCTTGCCGTCCTGATCCTGTCCGGTTCTGGCCGCTTTGAAGCGACCGCGAGTGAGCAAGGTGCAAGAGTCACAAGCGGGCAACCTCTGGTCTTGTCTGCCAGCACCCTCGCGGCGGGCTGGCCGTGGCCATCACCCCAGACGGGTCGACTGGGTCTGGGCGCTAATCCTGCCCTCGCGCTGGTCAAGCCGACCGAGTCAGCCGCGTAACGCCCCTTACGGCGACCGGCTGCCCGGGTTCGATTTGGGGGTTCTGGGATCTTGAAGAACTGACGGCAGACGGTGCGTTTGAGGCAGCGCTTTGCGTCTCGTCAGGTCTTGTCCCCAATCACTCTGCGGACGACGTAGATCTTCGTGGCCGGGTCCAGTCGCATCCTGATCAACGTGACGGTATGCAGGGCCTGGTTGAGCTGCCGGTCACCGCTGCGGCTGATGCGATGCGGTCGTCAATCCCGAGGACGCCGGAATGGGCGAGACGCCGACGAACTAGTGTGCTGAGTCAGTGGTTGGCTTACAGTTCCTGTATGACTCGTCCTGGTCCGAAGCTTGCGCCGCTGAACCTGACTGATGCTGAACGCGGC
>NZ_JBIAJH010000151.1:0-2806 GCF_042871845.1 Streptomyces sp. NPDC005533
ACGCCATCCCCGCAACTACCCGGCCTTCCTCGGCCTAGCAGCCGCCCTCTGCTGCTACAAACGCCTCGTCCGCCTCACCACATAGGACACGGTCTAAACCGGGTCAGGTTGACTGGAAGGTGCTTGCCAGGTAGGCGTTCCGGGTTCTGATGAGGTGAGGCAGGTACCGGCTCAGGAGCATACGGTCGACGGTGCGCCCGAGCGGCCCCAGGGGTGAAGCGAAGTCGATGACATCTCTCATTATGGTGCCGCCGGAGCCATCCGGCTCGAAGTGATGCGCGTGATGCCATCGTTTGAAGGGCCCGGCCTCTTGCTCGTCCACAAAACGTCGCGGTGGATCGTAGGAGGTGATGCGGGCGGTGAGCCGCCAGGTTAGGCCGAAATGGCGGGCCTGGAACGTCACCGTCTCCCCGGGCAGCAGCTCACCCCTGGTTCTGCCGTCGACCGCCCGCTCCGACGAAGCGGCCATAGACCGGGTATGGGCCTCCACGTCGAGGCATACCGCGAACACGCGGTCCGGCGGCGCGGCGACGGCTGTCACTACCTCGAAATTCGGCATCGTCTCATCGTAGAGCCTTTGAGATTTCGGCCGTCCGCCGGGATCGGGCCTTGTCTGGCTGTCTCCCCGCAGCCCGGGGAGAAATACGAGGACTGGACCGGCAGGGCGGTCCCGGATCGGTTGCCGTGGTGTCGGGCCATGCGGGGGCGGAGGGGGTCAGCCACCCGAGGACCGGCGCGCGGCCCCCGTCGCGGGCTCTGGTAGCCAAGGCTGCACCCCTTACCTCCGAACGTACCGCCGCCTGGAGGCCGGCGGTCAGCCGGTCATGCCGAGTGGCCACCGGCGAGAAGCTGGGCCGGGTTGTCTCTTGAACTGCGAAGCAGTGCCGCGGCGGGGCGCAGGGCGAATGTCGAAGGCTCGCTGGTGAAGTCACGTGAGCCAGTACGGGGAATGAGCGCGTGGCGTGTGCCGTCCTCGTCGGGGGAAGTTGTCGATCATGGCTTGTTGGAACCAGTCGTCCGGGAGATTCGAGTGGTCGTAGACGATGATTTGCTGATCACCCCGGATGAGTCCTGAGGCCGCCGGTGACCACGCTGAGTTGTTGAAGCTGATGCCTGCTTCGTTCGGCTCTTCGGACTGTCCAAGCTTGAGTCGCCACGCCCACGGGGTCGTCTGAGCCGCGATGTCAGCGAGACGGCGCTCTGTCTCGGCGGGTACGTCGTCGTTGAAAAGTGTGCTCTTCGAGAACGCTGACGGGTCTTGCGCGGATGCCAGCGCATTGCGCAGCTGACCGACGTCGTCGGTGGGCCGGCGGTCGTGAGCCAGGGATTAGACGATGCGTTTTTGAAGGTGCGTTGCTCGCAGATGCTGTTCCAGACGAGCTATGTTCTCATCGTTCGCCATCAGCTCTTTTAGGAGCACGGCGTTGGTCTTGAGCTGTTCGGCGAGGCCTTCACATTGGGCTTTCAGGGCCCGAAGATGCTCTTGGCGGACCGGCTGAAGGCCGGCCGCCTGCTCCAGTTCCTCTGAATGAAGCAGGCAACCAAAGACCTTCGATTCAATAGTAATTTCACCGTTCTCGTTGGAGTTCTGGTTTGCTATTTCCGTCAGGCCGCAGGCACCAAAGTGGTGGGAATTATTTTCCGAGGCATGTATGCAGGTCCCCGTGCCCGCATCGCTTGGCTCTATTTTAATTCCCCTGTACGCGCCTCCTCGCTACATGTGCAATCCATTTAACGAGGAAAGCGGCGCTGTCTGTTTGAGGTTAGGTATGATCCACAACGAAGTCCCACACTTGCTTCGGATCGTCTTCCTTGCATGGGACAGCATTTAGATACTCGTCGACCGCTAGTGTCGCCGTCATGCATTTATTTCCACCCACTCCGCCACGTATCTTTCCGCCTGTCATAGGCTGCCATTGCTGCCCTGGGACGCCTGCTTGACATTTCTTCAACTGCACTTTGCGAGTTGAAGTGGGATTGGAATCTGTGAGGCAGAGAGATGAGTCCACCGTCATGTGTAATTTGCCACCGGTGGCGCCGAATGTGAAATGTTGGGCGTCATTAGCATCGTTGTTATCGCAGTAGTATCTGGCCATCCATGGGATTTCATTTTCGGAGCCGTGCGCATTCCAGCATACATTTTCCTTCTCGGCTGGATTGTTTTTTGGGTAGTAGTGAGGCTTAATCCTGTAAGGAGTGCCCTTCGTCGACAGGGGAGAGATTTCTTGCGCTAAGCGAACCGGGTTTCTCTCGTTATTTACGGCGGCGATCAGGTCGGTCTTGATATTTTGGAGGGTAGTCATCGGCATCGTGCTGGCGTTGCGAACGGCGAGGAGGAAGTGCTTGGCATTCGCTTCCGTCGCCGTGGACGTCGGGTCGGTCCAGTACATCAGTCGTCGTCCGGCGTCATTGGTGTGCGGCTCATCACGCAGGATGACCTCGTTTCTCTTGCCCGTCGTGGCTGGCGTGGAGGGCATATTGGAGGCCTTGTAGATGCCGGTATCGGTGATAATCATCGTGGTTGCGAGATCGAACTCCCAGGGCAAGTATGTCTGCGTGGGCGCACTACTGTTGCGGCCCTTCCAGGTCTCAAAGAGGAACTTGTTTTTGTTGAAGTAACATGTGCTGTCGGTGGCCGGGCAGAGTTTTAGCCAATTGAGCGCGGTTCCTGAACTATCGGTCGCGTTACTGTTGTAAGCGAAGTTGAGCAGCCCCCCCCCCGTTATCTTTTTCGCGGTCCTGCAATGGGGCCGCTGGCCTCCGGGCCCGGTATGACTGTGTCCCCTCTGTCGAACGGATGACCTGG
>NZ_JBIAJH010000152.1:0-2786 GCF_042871845.1 Streptomyces sp. NPDC005533
AAATCGTGGAAGGCTCTTCGACGAGCACGATGCTCCACCAACCGCATCGGCACCACCGTGAAGGCCGTCCACACCCTGCTGACCTGCACCTATCCAGGATGAAAGACGTTCAGTCTCCGACCCTGCTCAGGTGCCGGTTTTACGGAGGCGGACCGGGTTAGTCCCGTCGTTCATTGATTTAATAAGTTTTGTCTGAATTTGTTGGAGGAAATTCTGTTGCTGGGCCGTGGTGGTATATCCCAGCCCCGTCAGAGTGTTGGGTGCGTTGGCGAGTACGAAGAGGAAGTGACGGTTGTTTGTGCTGGTGGCTGCCGAGTTGTCGGTCCAGTACAGCAGCTGTCGGCCGCCCCCGTTGGTCGTGTGGGGGTTGGCGCGCAGGACGACCTCGTTGGCCTTGTTGCCCGGAGCGGTGGGAAGGTCAGCGGCATTGTAGATGCCTGTGTCCGTGATGATCGTTGTGGTGGTGGGGTTGAACTGCGGGGGCAGGTACGTTTGGGTGGGCGCGTCGCTGTTGCGGCCCTGCCAGGCTTCAAAGAGAAAGTTGGAAGAGCCGAAAAAGTGGCATTGCTTACCGTCGCCTGGGCACAGTTGGAGCCAGTTGAGCCAGGTGCCGGAGCTGTCGGTGGCGCTGGTGCTGTACTGGAAGTTAAGAAGGCCGCCCTGGACGGCTTGCGGGTAGGCCTGAGCGATCAGGCTGTTGTTGATCACTGCGTTGATCTGCCCGGCGTCGTTACGTTCGATGACGGAATGGTCCTCACCATTCCAGGCGTCGCCGCTGGTCTGGATCTCGCCTGAGCCGTTCTTGTCTTCGTGATGGTGATTACGGTAGATGTCCCAGTGCCACTGGGTGCCGGAGAGCACGGGCGCGTAGTCGTCGAGCACGGTGGTGCCGGGTTGTGCGGCCTGCCCAGAGTTCATGCCCTGGTACATGCCGGTCAGTTCGCGTGCCGTGTCGGGGACTCCGCTTTGGCCGACTTTGGCGCCGAACTCGGACACGAACGCGGGGGCGCCCCAGGCCCGGGCCCTTTCGCGGATGAGATCGAAGTTTTGCAGGTACGCACCGCTGCCTGCGCCCAACGCCCATGGCGGTTGGGGTAGTTGGCGGGGAGTGTCGTAGAAATGCGGCGTGAATACGATCCTGCCTGTGACTTTGGGGTCGGGGGTGCCTCCCACCGGGGGGACTGTCGGGGTCTGACTGTTCCAGAAGACGAGCGGCTCGGCGAACTCGAGCTTGTCGTTCCATCCGGCGTTGTCCATCGCCGTGCGGATGCGCCGATAAAATGGCCAGAGCTTGGTGGTGTCCCACGTTCCCGGAGTATCGCCCTCCATTCCCCCGTCAAAGGGCTCGTTCGCCGGCTCGAAGCCCACGATCCGGTTCCAGTCGTCACCCGTCAGCTTGGATTTCAGGTATTTCAAAACTGAGGTCGCTTGATTGACGAAAACGTCCTGGATATGGGTGGTTCCGGCACTGTCGGTGATCTGCTGGTTATTCCAGAACGCCCGTGCGGCAAGCCGTACCCCGCCATCATCTGCCGTCAACTGCTGCTGTGCCCAGTCCAAGCAAATAGGGCCGCAGTATTCCTTGCCTGTCAGGCCGAGGGTTGCGATCGCCCAGTCGGGCATGCCCTCCCCGGTGTGCCACGACCCTGGATAGAACAGTGAGCGGGCCATGAGGTCCTGGTGATACTCCACGATCACGCGCAGCCCTCGTGAGGTGGCCTCCTTGATCTGCGCGATGGCCTTGTCCAGGTACGCATAATCCACTGCCCCACGCTTAGGCTGGGCGCCTTCCCACAGAATCTGGAAGCGCACTACGTTCGAGCCAGCTTTTTGTTTCAAGGCGGCGAAGGACGCGGCGGCATCCTCAGTGGTGCGGAAGGGCAGCATGCCGCTTTCCTTGAGCTTGGTGGACCCTGACACTGCGTAACCGCGCAGCACCACCTCCCTACCGTAACCATCCTTAAAGACCCGGTCGGCAGGGGCGACGGTACCCGACCCAATGGACACCGTGTCTGCCTTCGCACTGTCATCTGGAAGCGTGTGCGCCACCGGCGTGTCAGCAGCGGCAGGGTGCAGACCCGCCGTCAGCGCTGCTCCCACCGTCACCGCCAGAGCCGCCGCTAATCGCCGCCTCCGGCTCCAGAACGCGCCTGCCCCCGCAGGAGGCCCCACGGGGCCCCCGACCCGGCCGGCCGTCCTCTCCCGCACGTCACTCAGGGCTCTCACCCCTGTACACTCCATCACCGTAAAAGCCCCTTTCCGTATCTTTCTATCGGCTGCAAAGCCACGGCACTCCCGATCAATAAGACCCCGCCAGCCGCCAATCCTTACGCATGGGGCAAAAACGTATCCAAACGGTTGCGATTGAGAGGAGCAGAGCCGCCCGGCTCAAGGGGCGCCCGGCCTCCGGAGCGGGACTGTAAAAAGAAACATAACTGTGAGAGTTCTTCTGCGGCCCGGGATGGGTTGCTGCCAGGCTCGGCGCCTATGATCCGGCATGACTCGAAAGATAACTGGCGTCCCGTCAGGGGCTGCCGTTCCCCGGAGATGTCTGCCGGTCATCGGCGTCGGCCTGGCCCACCCGTTGGCTTGATCAGCAGCTTGTCCGCCTTGCGGCGTGACTCAGCACAGTTCCGCCACACGGTGACGCCATCCAGGCCGATGCCGACTACAGCCGTCCGCTTAGCAAGGAGAGGTTGTTAAGTCCGTTTCTGGTAGCGGCCTCGTCCGGGTTGGGTGAGGAAGCCTTGGCGGGTGAGGCGTGCGAGGCGGCTGCGGGTGATGTT
>NZ_JBIAJH010000153.1:0-2752 GCF_042871845.1 Streptomyces sp. NPDC005533
TGGTGAACGTGGGAACTGTCCGCGGTCGCCCCTATATCGGACATCCAGTCCGATCGGGGGCAGGCCCATCGCCGGCTGATGGCCGTTGGGCAGGACGGAGGCTCCGTAGTACTCCGAGGCCGGGAAAGCCGGTCACATGGGGAAGGGGGCCAGCGAGTCGGCAGTAAGGAGACTGGAATGCCAGGAGGCTGTCGCCGGTGAGTACCGACGAGCTGGAATGGGCCTTGATGAAGGCCGAACGCCGGGTATTGGAGATCCAGACCAAGCTGCATCGTTGGGCTGTCGATGGTTCTCATCGCAGGTTCGACGACCTGTTCAACCTCGTGGCCGATCCCGCCTTCCTGTTGGTGGCGTGGGACCGTGTCCGGGGAAACAAGGGCGCCCGCACGGCCGGAGTGGATGGGAAGACCACCCGCTCCATCGAAGCCGGGCAGGGAGTCGAGGCGTTTCTCGACAAGCTGCGGACCCAGGTCAGAGACCGCAGCTTCCATCCGGTTCCCGTCCGCGAGCGGATGATTCCAAAGGCGAATGGCAAGCTTCGTCGTCTCGGGATTCTGACCGTGGCGGACCGAGTGGTCCAGGCGTCCTTGAAACTGGTGCTGGAGCCGGTATTCGAAGCGGATTTCCTCCCGTGTTCCTATGGGTTCCGCCCGAACCGCCGGGCTCACGATGCGATCGCCGAAACTCGCTACCTCGCCAGCCACGGATACGAGTGGGTGGTGGAGGGCGACATCACGGCGTGCTTCGACGAGATTGCGCACCCGGCCCTCATGGAGCGGGTGCGCAATCGAATCGGGGACAAGCGGGTGTTGTCCTTGGTGAAGGCGTTCTTGAAGTCCGGGATCCTATCCCGTGACGGGGCCTTCACGGACACACGCACCGGGACCCCGCAGGGCGGGATCCTGTCGCCGCTGCTGGCCGACATCGCACTCTCGGTCCTGGACGAGCGCATCGCCCAGGGCCTCGGAGGACCAGATGGCACCTCCGAGGATCGGCGCAGGAGACGGCGCCGAGGATTGCCCAACTACCGGCTGGTCCGGTATGCGGACGACTTCCTCGTACTCGTCTTCGGGCGTCGAGACCATGCCGAGGAACTACGCGACGAGGTCGCTGGGGCATTGAAGCCAATGGGCCTTCGCCTGTCGGTGGAGAAGACAAGTATCACGCACATTGACGGGGGCCTTGACTTTCTCGGATGGCGCATCCAGCGTCACCGGAAACTTGGCACTGATCGGCAGTACATCTACACCTACCCGGCACGGAAATCAGTACGTTCCGTCACGGGCAAGGTGAAGGAACTGACCGGACGACAGAACGTCGGCTTGTCGCTGGAGTCCTTGCTCCACCGACTGAACTCGGTGTTGCGGGTATGGTGCGCGTATTTCCGTCCCGGAGTTTCGGACGTCGCTTTCTGTTACCTCAGCCATTATGCGTGGATGAGGGTGACAAGATGGATCCGACGCAAGCGCCCCGGGATCACTTGGAAACAGCTCCGCCGACGCTATTACGGCGGCGGCTGGTGGCCCGTAACAGAGGAATTGGAACTGTTCAACCCGGCCAAGGTAAGCGCGACCAGATACCGATACCGGGGAAAACTCATTCCGGCTCCGTGGCCCACTACGGCATGAGGAACTGAACAGCCCGGAACGGGATTTGTGGAGAGCCCGGTGCCCGGAGACGGGCACGCCGGGTTCGGGAGGCGGCTCGGGGAAACCCACTGGTGGAAACATCAGCAGGGCGCCCCGAGTCGACCTCACCGACGGCGCGGAAGCCTTTCAACCGGTTGATGGCGCGTTCGACGGTGTTGCGCTTCTTGTAGCGCTCGCTGTCGAAGCCGGTGGGTCGCCCGCCTCGGGAGCTGCGGTTCTTGCGGTGGCTTTGCTGGTCGAGGCGTTCGGGGATGGTGTGCCGGATTCCGCGTCGTCGCAGGTAACGGCGGTTCTTCCGGGACGTGTAAGCCTTGTCCGCCAAGACGTGGTCGGGCCGGGTGCGGGGCCTTCCGGCTCCGATACGGGGCACGGAAACCTGCCCGCGCACGCGCTCGAACTGGGGCCCGTCGCCGTAGTGTCCAGGTGTCAGAATGAGGGCCAACGGTCGGCATCGCCCGTCGGCGACGAGATGGATTTTGGTCGTGAACCCGCCGCGGGATCCCAGACACTCGCCGACCTGACCACCTTCTCCAGCCGGACCGCCAGTTTCCGCAACACCGGATCGACCCGGTTCGTCCCCCGAACGTTCCCCCTTTGCGGACCCGTGGCCGCTGGCGCCTTTCTCGCGCCGCGGCAGCGTGCTGGGGGCCCGCACCGCGGTCGAATCCACCGACACGTCCCAGTCGATCCGCCCCTCGGCGTCCTCGGCCGCCTGAATCCGAGACAGCAACATTGCCCACGTTCCATCGGCTGACCAGCGGCGATGGGGTTTGTAGACCGTCTCCCACGGCCCGAACCGATCCGGCAGGTCCCGCCACGGCACGCCCGTCCGGACCCGGTAGAGCACTCCGTTGATCACGCGGCGGTGATCACTCCACCGGCCCCACGGGCACCACCAGGAGGTAAGAACGACTCCAGCCGGTCCCACTCCGCATTCGTCAGATCCCCACGGCCCATACAGACAGCCTGCCCCCAACACCCCGCCCACGTCGGGTCTGTCAAAAAAAGGGCTCTGTCTCACATCCGGTGGTGACGGAGGGTTGTGTTATCCGAGGAGGATGCGGTGCCGGAGCAGGGTGAAGCCTGCTCGTCCGTGCATCTGG
>NZ_JBIAJH010000154.1:0-2696 GCF_042871845.1 Streptomyces sp. NPDC005533
TTTTTTGCCGCCCGCATCCTGACGGAGCCGATCGCGCACCGTGACCAGTCCAGTTCCCCGCGGGCACCGAGTTCGTCGAGGATGACGCGGTGGAGGCGGGCCCAGACCCGGGCCCGGCTCCACTGGGCGAAGCGCCGGTAGACCGTTTGCCAGCTCGGGCCGAACACCGGCGGCAGCTGCCGTTCGGCCCGAGGACGCCACGAAGACGATCGCGGCCAATGCCTCACGGTCACCGGCTCGCCGCCGGCCGCCACCCTGCGGACGTATCACCTCCGTGGGGGCACCACCCGCCGGAACAACACCCACCACTCGTCCGGCACCAAGCGCTCAACCAAATCCGTCATGCACGATTCAACGATCAATCACACCAAAAGAAACGATATCTTAACCTGTGTGGCGGGGCTTCGGGGTGGTTGACCTCTTCTTTGCTGTTCTGCTTCGTGTTTCGTTGTGGGGTTGGCTCGTTCCGGTCGTGGTTTGTCGTGCCCTCTGGCGGCGGTCGCTGTCGGGGTAGGACACTCCCGGCAGGACAGCACGGCACGGCCTGCGCCCAGTTGTTGCTTTCCCTGACGGGTGGGAGTGACGTGCGGCCTGCTCGGGAGTGTGGGTGGGAGCTGTTCTGCCGATCCGACAGGGAGGTCAGTGGTGACCGCAAGGGATTCGATGTGGTGGTCCTGGTTGGGCATGGGGGGCGTCTTGCGTGCGCGGCGCCCGGGATCCGGGTGGGTGAGACGCTGTGGGGGCGTGTCGGGTGTGCTGGCCCTGGTGATGCTGCTGCTGGTCGCCTCGCCGGCGTCGGCGGCCGTGATGATCACCGAATACGCGGTGACCACCAGCAGTTCTCTTCCCTACGGGATCACCCGGGGTCCGGACGGCAACCTGTGGTTCACCGAACAGCAGGGGAACAAGATCGGGAAGATCACCCCGAGCGGCACCGTCACGGAATACGTTGTGCCCACCGCCTCCTCCCAGCCGGAAGGGATCACCCGGGGTCCGGACGGCAATCTGTGGTTCACCGAAGTGAACGGCAACAAGATCGGGAAGATCACCACCGGCGGCACCATCACCGAATACGCGCTGCCCACCGCCTCGTCCTTGCCGGAGGGGATTGTCCGCGGCCAGGACGGCAATCTGTGGTTCACCGAACCCGGAGTCGACAAGATCGGCAAGATCACCACCAGCGGCACCATCACCGAATACGCACTCCCCACCGCGCACTCCGCGCCTTACGAGATCACCCGCGGCCCGGGCGGCTTATGGTTCACCGAGGCCCGGGGCTATATCGGGAAGATCACCACCAGCGGCACCATCACCGAATACGCACTCCCCAGCAGCTTGTCCTTCCCCACCGGGATCACCCGGGGACCGGACGGCAATGTGTGGTTCACCGAGCAGCTGGGCAACAAGATCGGGAAGATCACCCCGAGCGGCACCATCACCGAATACCCGCTGCCCACCGCCTCGTCCTTCCCGTACGGGATCACCCGCGGCCGTGACGGCAACCTGTGGTTCACCGAAGTCGGAAACAGCAAGATAGGCATGATCACCACCGGCGGGACGATCACCGAATACTCCACTCCCACCACCCCCAGCACCCCGGTGTGGATCACCCGCGGACCGCAGGGCACCCTGTGGTACACCGATCAAACGAACAACAAGATCGGAAAGATCACCATCAGCTGAACCCGCGGCCCCAGGAAAGGCTGAGGCCGCTGGAGCGGGTGGCAGGGCTACGATTCGCCCTGCCACCCAGGCATTCAGGGCCTGTTCACCACCACCGGCCGACCCCATCGACCGCCGGGGGGTCTGTGAAGTTTCGGTGTAACTGGGTTGGTTTGTAGGCTCAGGTTCGGTTGTTGGTGAGGCGTCCGTCGAAGGCGATGTCGAAGGCCTGGAAAGCCCGCTTCCAGCGGGTGGTCCAGCGTTTGCGTCCGGCGCCTGCCAGGGACATCACCGCGAGATGGACGCGCTTTAGGGCGGCGTTCTCGGAGGGGAAGTGGCCGCGGGCCCGGACGGCCCGGTGGACTCTGGCGTTGACAGACTCGATCGCGTTGGTGGTGCAGACGATCCGGCGGATCTCGGCGTCGAACCGCAGGAACGGGACGAACTCGGCCCAGGCGTTCTCCCACAACCGCACGATCGCCGGGTATTTCTGGCCCCATTCCTCGCAGAACTCGAGGAACCGGCAGGTGGCCGCGTCCTCGGTCGGAGCGGTGTAGACGGGCTTCAGTGCTTTCGCGATCTTGTCCCGGTCCTGGCGGCCCGCACAACGGAACGACGCCCGCAGCAGGTCAACGACGCAGGTCCGGACTGAGCTTCCCCCGGGATGCGAGATGTGGTGACAGGGGTTCAGATGGTTCTCGTGAGAGGAGATCTGACGATGCCTGCAGCAAGGAAGTACCCGGTGGAGTTGCGTGAGCGTGCGGTCCGGATGTATCGGACCACCGAGCCGAAGCCGGTGATCCGGCGGATGGCCGAGGACCTCGGTGTGCATCACGAGGCCCTGCGGAACTGGATCCGTCAGGCCGAGGCCGACGCCGGGCGTCGTCAACTTGTCGGTTGCCGGGTTGGTTGAGGGTGTGGCAGGTCGTGGTGGGACTGGGGGCGGCTTGGTTCAGCCCGCCGCGGGCACAGGGTGGTGACGCCGGTGATGTGGTCCCAGACGGCGAAGCGGGTGGTCATCTCGGCCCGGTACT
>NZ_JBIAJH010000155.1:0-2480 GCF_042871845.1 Streptomyces sp. NPDC005533
CATCACCCGCAGCCGCCTCGCACGCCTCACCCGCCAAGGCTTCCTCACCCAACCCGGACGAGGCCGCTACCAGAAACGGACTTAACAACCTCTAACAACCCCTAACGAAATGATCTTTGGGCTGATTGGATGGCCCTGAGAGCGTTGATCCGGGGGTGTGGGGTGGCTCGGCGGAAGCCGTGGGAAGTGGACGATGAACTCTGGGCGGTGATCGAACCGCTCCTGCCGAAGGTGGAGCGTCGAGTTCGTCATCCTGGGCGGAGGCGGCATCCGGACCGGTTGGTGTTCCAGGGCATCCTGTTCGTGCTCCACACAGGGATCGCGTGGGAGCACCTCCCGCAGGAGATGGGCTTCGGCTCAGGGATGACCTGCTGGCGGCGCCTGGCCGAGTGGACTGAAGCCGGCGTGTGGCCGCGACTGCACGAAACCCTGTTGGCCCGGCTCCGGGGAGCCGGGGCCCTCGACTTCTCGCGGGCTGTGGTCGACGGCTCCCACATCCGCGCGTTAAAAGGGGCTCAAAAATCGGGCGAAGCCCGGTTGACCGGGGCAGGAACGGCAGCAAGCACCACCTGATCACCGACGCCACCGGCATTCCGCTTGCCGCCACCCTGACCGGCGGCAACCGCAATGACGTCACCCAGTTCATCCCCCTGCTCCAGGCCGTCCCGCCGGTCCGCGGCAAGCGCGGCCGACCGCGCCGGCGACCCGACACGGTGCTCGGGGATCGCGGCTACGACCACGACAAGTACCGACGCCTGGCCTGGGCCCTGGGCGTGAAACCCGTCATCGCCCGACGCGGCGTCCCACACGGCTCTGGCCTCGGCGCCGAACGCTGGGTAGTGGAGCGGACCTTCGCCCACCTCCACTGGTTCCGACGGCTGAGGATCCGCTGGGAAGTACGCGACGACATTCACGAAGCCTTCCTCAGCCTGGCCTGCTCACTCATCTGCTGGCGACGCCTGAAGTCATTCCGATAGCAGTTCTAAGGCCACCGGACTGGCGATGTCAGCCTGTCGAGCGTGGGTAGGACCGCGAGCAATCCCCGCACGGGGCGAAGAAGCAGGACCCCCACCGATACGGCCACCCGACCGTTGCAGGGATCTCATCCCTTCAGGAGCCAGCGGAATTCAAGACCCGGGGACGCTCTCGTCTGGCAGACCGGGCAGAGTAGAGTCGCCTGGCAGCTCAGCGACGAGGCTGGCCACCCATGCATCGACGGCCGAGCGCAAGGCTGTCACTTCCTGCTCGATGGTGGTGTTCTGGCCCGTCATTGCGGCCGGGATGAGGGCTCCCAGAGCCGAGGAGAACGCCGGCGCTTCTATCTCCTGCCGCGTGTGTGATGGGGAGTGATCGGCATAAGCAGTAGGCGAGGATACGAGATACGTCATACAGGCAAGTGTTAGGATGCCAGCAGCCTTGGCGGTGCGCCGATTCAGGTAACTCACAGATGCCTCCATTGGCTTGGGGTTGGGCGAGCGAGCACGTGTAATCGGCAGCTCTGCCACAGCAGTCACGGTAGTGGCGCTGCAGTCCCTTTGCCCTCTCCGATTGGGCTGGCTGGGCTAGTCGGTGTCGGGCCACTCGGATATCGCGGTGTGGCAGCTGCTTCCCTGGGCCAGGGGCGAGTGTCGGCCAGTTCGTTCTTGATTGAGGGTCGAGAAGAACCATTGGCGAGCCTAGTCTCAGCTCTGGCGGGTGCCTCGAGCCGACAGCCTGATCCTGAACTTTATAGCCGGGCGGCAAGTTCGCGGCTGGTCTACTGGCAGCCGCGGTCGGAGTGGAAGATCACAGGGCCGGCCCACCGGGCGGCGGGTGGGTGACAGCGTCGGCGACGAGTGCCGTTCGCAGGTGGCCGGCGGTGGGCCGGCCGGTGACGCGCCGGGAGGCGATGCTGGTGAAGGTGGGCCAGTTCTCGTGGGTGGCGATGGATGTCGCCGCACCAGCGGGTGCCGATGGCTGCCGGGTAGGGCTGGAAAATGCGCAGGACAGGGTCAGGACGGGTTACCGCGTGTGCGCGGGGATGGTGGTGTGTCGTCGTCTGCGGTGCCGGCCGGTCAGGCCGGCACCGCATCAGCCGCGGTGGCCGCAGCCTGCATCCTCGCGCTGCAGGACGGCGTGGACGTACGGTGCACCGTAGGGCCAGGACCATCCGTGCCGTTTCAGCAGCCGCCACCGACAGACTCGACCCGCAGACGCCGAGGACCGCGGGCTGGACCCGGGTCAGGGTGCAGCGTCCGTCGTCGAATGCCGACGGTACTCTGCCGAGTTCTCCCTCCAGTACGGTGAACTGGGCCCGGTGACAGCCGGGGAGTTCGCCGGGCTCGCGGAACACAGAACCTCCCTACCGCCCTCGCGCCAGGGCGGCGCCACCGTTCCCCCGGCGCACACTGAGCCTTTTCAGAGTGGCCACTGATCGGGTGACGGTGGGGTGCTCGATGGAACGGACAGAGCCCCAAGGCTGTTGAGCGAGGTGTCACCGC
>NZ_JBIAJH010000156.1:0-2370 GCF_042871845.1 Streptomyces sp. NPDC005533
CAGACCAGTGAACGTCTCCACCCACACCAACACAGCCCGCAACACCCCACCCATACAAGAGGAATGCCCCATCCCAGACGGGCCGCAACAACCTTTAGGAGGTGTCTTCAAAAGGGTCTGATGGAGCATGAGGTGGAGCGTGGTGCGTCGTCATGAGCTGTTCGATCTGGAGTGGGAGGCGTGGTCCGGGTTGTTGCCGCGGTCGTCTTCGGGGCGGCCGCGGTTGGATGACCGGCGGGTGCTGAACGGTATCGTGTGGAAGCTGCGGACGGGTTCGGCGTTGCGTGATGTGCCGGAGCGGTATGGGCCGTGACGTACGCTATATACGCGTTTTCGCAGGTGGGCGCTCCTCTCCGGTGGCATGCTGCCGACTGCACTCGTTTCGAATACGCCATGGCCACCATCAACGTCCGCCCGGCCGGCCCCGACCCGGCCACGTCCTGGCCAGGACGTGGCCGACAAGGCCACAGCTCCCGGAAGATCCGCGCCGGCCTGCGTGAACGCGGGATCGGCCACACCATTCCGCAGCGCCGTAATCAGCGAGCCCACCACACCCCGACGCGGCAGGGAAGGAGGCAGGCCGCCAGCCTTCGACGACAAACAGCTCTACCAGCACCGCAACGTCATCGAACGGTGCTTCAACCGTCTGAAACAGAGGCGCACCATCGCCACTCACTACGACAAAACTCGCGCGTCCTACCAGGCAGCCGTCGTCCTCGCCTCCCTCCTCATCTGACTCAAGCCCTTTGAAGACACTGCCTAACCCCAAACCAGGCACGACACGCAGTCCTTTTGGAGAGAGTCGGCCCTCTGGCGTCTCTCCCTTTAAAGGCGAATCTACGCAGCGCCCACCGAGCAGGCCGCTTCTCGGCATATCTGAAGCCTCTGACCTGGGCGAACGCTACCTTGCCAGCGATGCTTGCCGGAGGAGTCGTCCTGGCCGTTGCCGACGCGGTCGCACTCGGCGAGCATGCCGTCCACGAGCCCGTACTCGAGGCGTGCCTGCCGCAGGGTGCGGGTCAGTGAGAGACCGCGGGCAGCCAGCTGTACGATCACGCGGGTACGTAGGCGTGGGCCGTGCTTTCGCTGGGCCCGAATTCCGCGATCTGGGCCGGAGTGTCGCGCCTTGCGCAGATATACGAGTGTGATCGGGACCCGCTGAGATGCCAGCTTGCACAGGCGGTCACCCGCACGGGTGACGATCAGCATCGTCACCCCCTCCACGAGGGCATGAGGAAGGTCCAGGGCGGCAGGGATAGGTACCCAACAAGGCAAACTTGCCATCGAGTTGAGATGTTAGATCTCTCGCTCAACCGTCCGGGAGCCCTGCCCGTCACCCCACCTCTCCACTCGGCTACCTACGGGTCAACCTTCGTCGAAGCCGGCCCCGACGCTGTCGGCGCCGTCGCGGATTTCCGATCCGAGGCAGGTCCCCCGCCAATCCGCCAATTCATCATCCGGGCACGGAGCACGATCCCGGCAGCCAGCCCAGGCCCCAGAGGGAAGCCCCGGCCCGACCAAAGGTAGGGCTTCCCCCTCCAAAAGTTACCCGCTCTCGGAGAAACCGCCCACTTCCCACGCTGTCAGACCGGTGTGGGAGCTCCGCGCACCCCCAGACACCCGCCCCGGCTCGCCAGGTCTCCCTTGAGACATTCCCGCTGGAGCGCGGACGACGCACCGCGGCCCACTGGCCTCTCACGCCCCGCCCCCTCAGCCTCTCCGTCTAGATGGCCCCATACAGACCACGCCGCCCTCCACCCACGCCCCCCTCCACCAGCACCGCATCGAGATGCGGAGAAACAATCCGCACGAGCTCGCCATACTTGCCGAAGACGCCGGAAATCGTGACGGAGCATCACCGGCGCAAGCCCCAGATTCACGGAAATCTGGCCAGGGCCCACTGCGCCTTACCCTGACACTGCCTCGGGTTGGCGGAGGGCAGCGCCAGCCAGTAAGCAACCGACTGATGGTGGCAGGTACTGCCCAAGGAAGCTGGACAGTGGGGCGGGTGGGGCTCGAACCCACGACCTACGGATTAAAAGTCCGCAGCTCTAACCAACTGAGCTACCGCCCCTTGCCCTCGATGAAAACACGCGCAGGACCGCGTCGCGCGCCACGGCCCTACCTGCCTAGCGGAGGGCGCTCCCCAGCCTTGGAGTCATGAACCGGTGGGACCCAGGTGCCTGCAGGCTGCGAAGTGGGCCAGCACCAGCAGGCACCTCCTATGGGGTGGGTGGGACTTGAACCCACGGCCGACGGATTATGAGTCCGCTGCTCTACTGACTTTGAAGCCGGGTTGTCGTAGGGGGCTGACGATCGGTGATCGTCGCGGTATGCCGGGTGTATGAGGTATCCGCAGGGTGGGGGTCT
>NZ_JBIAJH010000157.1:0-2340 GCF_042871845.1 Streptomyces sp. NPDC005533
CCAGATGCACGGACGAGCAGGCTTCACCCTGCTCCGGCACCGCATCCTCCTCGGATAACACAACCCTCCGTCACCACCGGATGTGAGACAGAGCCGAATTTCTTACAGTACCGAAGGCAAAGGCCAGGATTTCCAGCGAAGATCAAGAGGTGGCTGCGGTGATTGTTCGCCGTCCCCTCGAGCAGTGCTGTGCCTATCCGGATGGATCTGGGCATGGGGAAACGGCTCCGGCTTTCCTGTCTGAGCGGGTGGCTTCCTGAGCCTGCATGGCAAGCATGTGCTCAAGGGCCAGGATGGCTTGAGGGACGTGCCGAGCATTGAGCCGAACGGTATAAATGAAGCGGGTGAGCTCAGGGTTGGCCAGGGGGCGGGCGACGACATTGGTTGCGCCGGAGGGCAGGGCGAGCCCCGGCAGCACCGCGACGCATAGGCCCGCGGCAACGAACCCCAGCACGGTATTGAAGTCGTCGCCCCCGTATTCCAGCCGGGCCTGGAAGCCAGACGTTCTGGCCAACTGAGCCAGTAATTCCAGACGCAGTGCCGCTTCCGGGGCGGCGATCCAAGTCTCCGCGGCAAGACTGCCGAGTTCGATGACGTCGAGGCGGGCCAGCTCATGGCCTGCGGGAAGCACTGCTACGAGGGGATCCCGCGCGACCAGCGTCCTGCACAGTGTTCGGGGCGGGGGGAGCGGGATGAAGTCGTAGTCATAGGCGAGAGCGAGGTCGGCTTCACCTCGTTTGACACAGGTGTAGCCGGGTTCCGGCTCCAGCTGCGCAAGGCTAACCTGAACGTTGGGGTACGTCGTTTGTAGCTGTGCCAGCGCCTTCGGAACGATGTTGGTTGCGGCGGAGGCGAAGGCGCCGAGCCGGATCCGCCCGACCGTACCAGCCCGCATAGCGTGGATTTCCAATGACGCGGCCGCCAGTGCTCCGCGCACGGCTTGCTCGGCGTCAAGGAGGACCTGGCCTGCCGGGGTGGGGCGGACGGGGCGGCGTTCCAGCAACCGCAGTCCCGCCCTCCGTTCGAGTTCAGTGACCTGCTGCGAAATGGCTGGTGCACTGTAGCCCAGCTCGCGTGCGGCGGCTTTGAAGGATCCGTGGCGCACCACAGCTTCAAGTGTGGCGAGCAGGCGAGGGTCGAGCGTCTGCATGAGTTAAGCCTCGCTTATCTATCGCGAAGATGTCATTTCTTGTGCTTAAGGGTTAACGGCATCAGGATTCAGTCGACTGACCGGGCGAGGGACTCTACTCCGCGCCATGGCCAGGATCGTTGCCTTTCTCTACACCGCTAGGTGCGCCAGCGCGCCTGCATACTGTGCGGTTCAACCTCACCGCCACACCGCGTGAACAGAGGGACCTCCTGCGAGCGACCGCTGGACTCTGAAGGGGATATTTGCGTGAATAAGCCATTAATCGGACTTACCACGTATCTTGTCGACGCACGGTGGGGAGAGTGGAAGTTGCCCGCAGCCCTGCTGCCGGCGGCGTACGCGAGCTGTGTCCAGGCCGCCGGCGGCCGCGCCGTCCTGCTGCCGCCCGATACGCCGGCAGCTGCACCTGACGTCGTAGCACGTCTCGATGGCATCGTCCTCGCTGGTGGCGAGGACTTGGACCCAGCCCTGTACGGGGCGGAGCCCCACCGATGTACGGGCATCCCCATCCCCGCCCGTGATCGATGGGAACAGGCTGTATTAGCCGCGAGTCTTGAGCGCGACATCCCCGTGCTCGGGGTCTGCAGAGGCATGCAGCTGATGAACGTCCACGCAGGCGGCACCTTGATCCAGCATCTGCCCGACAAGGTCGGACACGAGGCGCACAACATGCGGGCGGGCTTCTTCACACCGCATGCGGTCGTCACGGTGCCAGGCACGCACATCGGTGCGCTGCTACCGGGAACCCAGCACGTGGCGACGCACCACCACCAGGCAGTCGATGTGCTCGGTGTGGGCTTGCTGGTTGCTGCCCACGCCGAGGACGGCACCGTGGAGGCCATCGAAAGCACCGTGCACTCCTTTGCCCTGGGCGTGCAGTGGCATCCCGAGATGAGCTCGGACGCGGTGGTGGTTGAGGCTTTGGTCACCGCCGCCCGGTCCCGAGTGGTCACTACGGCCGACAGCCTGGAGCGCAGGGCAGCACCGCAGCCGGTGTCGTCGGAGCACATGCGCCTTGCGCACAACGCCTTCCCCACTGCAGCCGGACACGACCGTCCACCAACGGGGAACCGGTCGACAGCCCACCTGGACGCCGTTACTGAGGTTTTCAGTGTGGGGTCGGTGGGTTGAGGGGCAGGCCGGTGGCGGTGAGGCAGCCGTCGATCAGGTGGGGTCGGAGCTGGATTCTG
>NZ_JBIAJH010000158.1:0-2256 GCF_042871845.1 Streptomyces sp. NPDC005533
ATCGCCGTGATGGTGATCAGGATGGAAACGCCGTACCAGAGAAAACGCTTGCCGACGAAGTCGTAGCCGACCTCACCGCGGTACAGCTTGGCGCCAGAATCTCTGAGATCCGGCAAGGTCTGATCTCCCTCCGCCGACGGATATCACAGAGATCTAACACATCCGGCGACTCCGCCACAGGACGAACCACACCCACGTGCAACCCATCCGGAGCCGCCGACTACTATAGTTCGGGGTCTGTCAGGGGCATTCATGACACTCCCTTGGCATATTCATCGTTGCAAAGGGCAAGGTCTGGACTTGGGTTTCCTGACCCTTTCGGCGGATTCCCGTTTCTACGTGTTTGCGCTGGGGTGTCGCGGCAGCTCACGGGCATACAGTCACCGCACAGTCACCACCCGCGTGACATCAGGGCTCTGCCTCGCTCACGAGGAGGCTGATCTTGGAAGGGCGCGCCTTCTCCCGGAGTTTGGCACCGGACGCCTCGGCGTAGCACGCCGTGTCGTTTGCACTCGCTCCTGGACTGGCAACCTCAGGCGCCAGCATGTATCTTCACGCGAACGTGCCGGACGGCTTATCGGGGGATTTCGCCGTCCGGCACGCACCTTGTGGCCGCAATGCAAGCCACAGCCCTGGCGTTTAATCATACAGAAACCACGGAACGGTTCGGATTGAGGTAATCCTTCATGCCGTTGCCGATTACAAAGTGAGCCTTAACGCTGGATTACGGAAGCCTTCGGTTCACCCGCTGCTGGATATGCTGGAAGGCAGACCGGCCCGCGTCCGAACCGGGGGTTCCAGTCGCTCGGGCATGGAATGACGGTAGCGGAGGGGTCAGGAACACAGACAGGTCCCGTGCCCCAGCGGGCGTCCCAGTGGTCAGGGCAGTGCATTACCTGGCTCGCGTGCTGGCTAATTTTCACGGACTGCTCGTCGGCGTGAGCGACTCCCACGCTCGAAGCGGTGGCGAGCGCGACTGCCCCGGCCATCGACACTGCTTGGATGATGCGATTCATGCAAAGCCCTCGGTTCACTCGGTTGAGGTGCGCTGTGACACCAGCAACGATACGTGCCCAATGCATCTACCTTGGCTTTGTGCGCGCTTACTCGCCATGGGGCACGAAGTGCGGGTGACTGAATTGCGCATCTCCAACGGCGTGTCGTCTCAGCCATCATTCTGTGCAGCCGTGCACCTACAGGGTGAAGTCCGCTCTCGAGAAGGGCCGCAACCGGTAAGTACCTCCGTCAAAGCGTCTTGAAGTAACCCAGCGGAACCCCTAGTTTTGTGACGCAAAAACGGCCCAGCACGCGGCGGCGCTGGCGAAACGCCTCTGAGCAGGACGCCTGACGTCCCAGGTCCTTCAACTCGAGGGCCTCGCTGGTCCTCCGCACAGCCCTCGATGTCGTGCACGCACTCTCGTGGAGGGGGGTCACGACGCTGATCGCCAGCCGGGGGCAACGGCCCCCTCCCCTGCACGCCTGGACCGTACTGGTGTACCTCCGCAAGGAGGGACACTTTCACCCAGATTGCATCCGGGTTGAGTAACTGCATCGGTCCACTCACGCATGCGCCCCACAGCGCAGGCGGGTCACCTGGCCTGCAGCTCGACCGGCCTGAACGCGGCCCTGAGGGCGGCCAACGACCGATATCTCTTGCCGGACTGCACCCACGCCGAGCGCCACCCTGTAGGCGAACGCCACGCGGATACCAGGGAAAACACCTCCACCAGGGCCTGAACTGCAGGTCATCACCTCTCCTGGTAGCACGTGGTTTGAATCTCACAGCCCTGGCAGGTCACACCCTCAGCGGCCCGCGGCACCGGCGCACCGACATCCGCATCCGCCTCGACATCGCGATCCTGGCGGACACGGTCTGTCAGGGAGCCGGCGACAGGCTTACCGTGCTAGCCAGGCCGGCACGGAAGAGACCTCCTCAGCGGAGAGAAGTGCGTCGGCCCAGCTCCGCTGGCCTGTCGAAAGAACGATCGCCCTCATCAGGCCTGGCGAATCCTGCGCGCGCAAAGTCCGTACCACTCCAAACAGACTCACGTCCATCGACGAGGGCACTACCCCGATGGAGTGGCTGCCGGTCCGGGTCAGCGGCGGTGGTCGCCGTGGTGTCCGCGGTGCCCCCAGCTCGCGGTCGAGGACGCGTCCGCGGTCGTCGCGGAGGGTGGCGGTGTCGCGCTCGTCCCAGATCTGGTGGCGGCGGTCCTGGTAGACGTCGCGGTGGGTGTCGCGTCCGTTGCCGGTGTG
>NZ_JBIAJH010000159.1:0-2241 GCF_042871845.1 Streptomyces sp. NPDC005533
TGGAGATGTCGCAATCCACACCGAACCCGGAGGCCCTCACCCATTTCAAGAACCCAGCACGCGTGTCACCAACGTCCCGGGACAACACACCTAGGGGGCTGCTGCGGCGGCTGACGCAGCGGCTGCTGGAGTCTGCTCTCGGGGGCGGGATGGCGGATCATCGCGGCTGTCACCGGCATAGTCCGGCGGGCAGGAACGGCCGGGGCCCCGCGACGGCACGCGGGCAGGACCGTCATCACCGGTGCCGACCCGGTGGCTGTCCAGGCCGCGGGACCGCGGCGGCGTCTGCGGGCCGCAGACCGTGAGGAAGAACCGGAGCTGGCTGGCCGGCATCGGTGAGATGGTCTTGCCGCTGTCCGTGAGGGGGCTGGCCCGTGGTGGTGCGAGTTCTCCTCGCAGCAGGCCAGGGGCTACGGCGCAGGGGTTTCCAGGCGGACGGCTCTACACGATCACTGACCCGGTGACGGAGACATGGCTCGATGGCAGGCCCGCCCGGCCGCGTCTGCCTGGCCGTCTTCACCGGCTGCATCAGCGTGAAGATCCGCTGCATCGTTGCGAAGGCCCGCGAGGGCCAGGCGGCGGTCCGGCCGGTCTGTGCGACCCTCCCGGACACGGCCGGGGGCCGCCGCGGCATCCCCGGACTGCGGTCCGGCGGTGAAAGAGGCGAAGGCGCCGGGCAGGGACTGCGGGTCCTGACCAGGCTGAAGAACCGGGGCGCCCGGGACGTTCTGATGTTGGTCTGCAACGGCCTGAGCGCGCTTCCCGAAGTGGTGAACGCCATCTGGCCGCACCACTGTGTTCCAGACCTCTGTGTTCGCCTCACCCGGCACAGTCTCAGATACGCCCCGAGGCGCGACGCTGCCGAGATCTCCCGCGCCCTCAAGCCCGTCTACACCGCCGTGAGCCCGGAACAGGCCCGCGACGGACTCACCGAGTTCGGGCAGAAATGAGCCTCCCTGCCTGGCCACGCACCAGTTCTCGTTGGCGCCGCTGGATCCGGTTGCCCAGCTGGAGGCGCTCTACATGCTCCAGCAGCGGAAGGCCCCGAACCAGAAGATCGAGCCGTCAGCCGTTCGCGCGGTGGTCCAGCGGCTCGCGGGTATCGAGAGCCGCTGGACGGCGGACCGTGAATGCATCGATCCGACAGGGTGGAAGGCGGCCAACAATGCATCTCACCTGCGCGAACTCGTCTGGGCTATCGAGCGGGGCCACGAGCGGTTTCTCGGTATCGAACCCATAGACAAACTCGTCGGGACATGACAGCAGTCGGTCACCAGTCGGCCTACCGCAAGGCTGGGCCTCCTGGCGTCCGGTTGGCTCCGCTCGCGGGACGCGACCTCAGCGATATGCAGACCAGCCGACCCTGCCGGCAGTCCTCACGGACTTGCCCTACTGGCAGGAACAGGAATAGCTTGCCGAAGTCGGCCCCGCGCCTGAGCCCCTGACAGGCGAACAGCATCCGATCGTGCATCCTCTCCGGCCAATGCATGGGGCACATGGAGTGCTGACCGCATTGTGGGCTCTGAGGAGCCGCTGGGCCAATCCCGTGCGGCAACCGCGGCGGGTAGTGCGGTGTAATCCTTTGTGCGCTGCTCATCGGACGGTGTGCGCTGAGATGTGCGCCGGTGCGCCGTCGGAGCCCTCTCCATGGCGGCACGGCGCGCGGCTGTGCGTGCGAGGGTGTGCCCTACGATTCCGTCCGTGGGACAAACCCCGGGACACAGCGCCGCCGAGGCGGCTAGTCGGCGCCGGTCGAAGAGGAACCGGCCCGGCAAGGCACAGCGAGAAGCGCTCAAACAGGCGCGGGAGGATCAACAGGCGCGCGGTGGGAACCCGGCTGCGAATGAGGTGGAGCCGCTGTCTCGCGGCTCCACCCGTGCCGCTTACTCGGGCACCTCTCTTGCCTGCCTGACGGACGACGGAAAGGCAGAAGTCGTTGCCGAGGCGATTGTAGGCCGGGGGCACCTCGGCTGTTCGGCGGAGGACGTCGTTCGCAGCGAAACGGGAGGTCGCACGGAAAAGGTAGTGGTTGAGGCCAGGTAGAGATTTTCGGCAAGGTTGTTCTGCCCTTCCTCTTTGGTTCGACATCTGCACGGAGAAGTGTGAGGTACAGCCAGGGTGTACGCGGGTTTTCGCCAGCGGCTCACCCCCATTACCTTCTTGTGGCCCTGCAATGGAGCGCCCGGCCTCCGGAGTTGGCATGACTTTCTCCACCTGTCGATTGGATGGCTTGGGGGGCGG
>NZ_JBIAJH010000160.1:0-2200 GCF_042871845.1 Streptomyces sp. NPDC005533
GGCAACGACCACCCACACGGTGACCTCACCCGCCGCTCCGTCCCGGACACCCCAGTCCTGGGCAAGGGCGCTGATGATGTTCAGCCCCCGGCCGCTCGCACTGGTGTCGCCTAAAGCCAGGCTTCACAGCACCGGAAGACGTTACTGCCCGCGATCGGGAGAGTCTCAGTCAGGTAACTTCCCGATACCGCCTGGGCCGGCCGCAGTGATCGGCGCCCCCTCTTAACGGCCTGGGTGCGGACAGGGCGGACAGGGCTCCAGTCCAGTTCGCGGCCCTCGCCCTCCCCGAGAGCGCCTGGCCGAAAGGCGCCCACTGAGAATCGAGGGTTTCAGCCGTTTCTAATGATTGATTTGTTTTCCGAGCCTTCAGTCGGTAGACCTTCCATTGACATGTCCTCGACGACAGGGGCGCATTATGCGCAGGAAGATCATTTTGATGTCAGCAATCGGGCTGTTCGCCTTGTCCTCTGCGGGAGCGGCTTCCGCAGCCCAGCCAACCGCCGGGGCAGAGCCGGCTGGACGGTACATAGCATCGCAGCCAGAGGGCGTTCGGTCATCCGGCCACGCAGTGAGCCCTTCGGGCGTCGACCCGGCGGCGATCTACTGTGACGGAGCTTCGTGCCACGGCGTAGACCCCGTCGCCGCGAGGAGCAGCGTGGACGGATACCCATGTATCGTCAACGCTTTCACTCCGGCGGGAGCTGAGCTGTCTACGCCTCGTGGACACGTCGAACTCCTCTACAGCCCGCACTGTCACAGCAATTGGGCACGTATATCCGGAGCGGCGCCAGGAACCCGGTTGTGGGTGCAGAACTGGGACAACGCCGTTCAGGAACAGTTCATTGCCCCCGGGCAGCACAGTGCACACACCGCCATGGTCAACGGCAGGGTGTCGGCCCGGGCCGGGCTCGCGAGCAGGTACACCGCGTGGTACTGACCGTCTGAGCGGCCAAGGGGCACACCTGGCGGCAGGAGGGAGGCGGGCCAGGCATTCGACCCGCGGTCGCCGCTTCCTCCAATACGACGGGGATTCAGCGCGATCTAGCGAGAACCCCGGGAGGAATTGCCCCTCAAGCTGGAGGTGACCCGCACAGGTCCGCACTGGTGGCCTCAGCTGGGACGCTTCTGGTTCTCGATGTACTCCTTGATAGCCGCCAGCGGTGCGCCGCTGCAGGACGCGGCGAAGGAGGAGGGGACCAGAAGTGGTCGCCCCAGAGGTACTTGCGGATATGGCCGGGGACTCCTGACGGAGCCTGCGGGCTGAGACACTCGCCAGCCAAGGGATGGCAACCTTGGGCGGGTAGTGCACGAGCAGGTAGACGTCGTTGCGTCCGCCGTTGACCTCCACGATCTCGGTTCCGCAGCCGGCGCACACGGCGCGCATGATGTCTTCGCAGCTCGACAGTGATTCAGCCGTTGATCAGGTGGGGCCGGAGCTGGGTTCTTCGTGACTCATGGCGGAGTGTGCATACGGCGAATGCCGGACTTTGATGAGCCAGTCATCCCGGCCTCGTAGCATTTCAGTCTGGCGGCCAGGTGGGTGTTGAGACTGTCCCAGACCATCGTAATGGGGCCGCCCAGCTGGATGGGGGCCCGAACGGACAGGTCGCGGCAGTCCTTCCAGGAGGACGGTGACAGCCGGGGAGTTCGCCGGGCCCGCGGAGCGCAGGACCTCCATACCGCCCTCGCGCCAGGCACGGCGCCACCGATGCCCTGGCCGCACAGTCAACCCCGCAGATCCTGCACCGTCACCGCGGTCTTCGCACCCGCCGCGAACCGCTGCCCCCACCTGAAGCTGGCCCCCTCGCCAAAGGCCCGGCGCTCGGCAGCCAGACCCACCCTCCGGATACTTCATACCACCGGCATACCGCAATGATCACAAACCGTCCGACCACCACACACACGGTGGTTGCTGCTGGAAGGCCGGGCGCGGTAGACGGCTTGCGGATGGGCGCGAGCTTGGCGGACGTACCGGCAGAGACGATCGGCCGCACAGGTCGACGGTGTGTGAAAGGAAGAGACAATCATGATGTCCACATTATTCACCCTTCTGTCCCCGAATTGACGCTGATCGTTTTCGCCTTGCCCAGCCCGGTCACCCTCGGACTAAGACCGTGTCCTATGTGGTGAGGCGGACGAGGCGTTTGTAGCAGCAGAGGGCGGCTGCTAGGCCGAGGAAGGCCAGGTAGTTGCGGGGATG
>NZ_JBIAJH010000161.1:0-2176 GCF_042871845.1 Streptomyces sp. NPDC005533
GGGTGCGGCCGAACTCGTCCGCGCCGGGGCGTGGCTGGATCGTCCAGGTCCGCAGGAGATCGCGCAGCCAGTGCTGTGGGATCGTGCGCAGGTCGACGGTCTTGGGTGTTCGGATGCCGGCCGGTGTGCGGGAGCGCTGGCCCAGCGCTCGCAGGTCCAGGATGTCGTCCTTGGCCGGTGCTGTTCCGGTGTACTCGGCGTGGGCGGCCCGGACCGCGGTGCGGACTCTGGTGAGGAGCCTGAGTACCGCGACGGTGGATCGAGGGCACATCTGCTCGTCGGTGATCTGGCTGAGGAGTGTGGGGGTGCCGGCCAGGTCGCGGACCATGCGGCGGACTTGAGCGGGCTCGAAGATCCGCAGCCATGGGTCTGCCTGCTGCAGGCCGTGGAGCACCTCCAGGCGGGTCTGCTCGGGCAGCGGCAGCAGACTGAACTGGTGCGGGGCGAGGTACGGGGGCTGCTGCGCTGCCCATGGGCCCACCCGGGCGTCGGGGTGGGCGCGGCGGTGTTCACGGAAGCGCTGCGCGTGGTGACGGCACAGGCCCCTGCCGTTGAGGCCCGGTAGCGGACAGGCAGGTGCCGGACATGCAGGGGTATCGGTGTAGGGGGCTGCGGTGTCCTCCCACCGGCCGGACAGGCCCCGGGCGGTGAAGGATCTCCACTGGGTGTAGTGCGTGAGGCAGAGCTGCCTGCAGTGGCGTGGGCGGACACAGCGCTGCCCGTCTGTACTGATGCGGCATTGCTCCGGCAGCCCGCCGAAGGGCACTCGGTTGCGTTCGGGCACGAAGGTGCGGGCGAACTCGTCGGCGGACTGGGGCGAGGTCTTCTGTTCCTCCCTGCAGAAAGGGCAGAAGATCCCTGCTGGTGAGACCACCGTGTCGCACACCGTCGTGCGGCACGGCGACACCGAGGTTCGAGGTTCTTGGACGCTGCCGGTGAACAGCCAGCAGTCCGGCCGCCATTCGGTGGTCCCCAGCCAGGGTCAAGGCGGGTCCGCAGCCACGGGACCCAGCCGTCGGTGTCGGAGTCTGGTGAGTCGGCGGCACGCGGTGCGGGCACCAGCGCGGTCACGGACGGGATGTTCACGGGCGTTCCTTCAGGGATTCGACGTGCTCGACGGCGGCACGTGCCTCGGCATCGTCGACATGGCGGTAGTGCTCCATCGACAGCGGTGAGACGTGGCCCAGCAGCCGCTGCACCACGTCCCGGTCGACGCCGTCGCGCAGCCAGCGGGTCGCCGCGGAGTGGCGCAGCATGTGCGGGCGGCACGCATGCCCGGCGGTGCGGGCCAGGCGGTCGAACATCTCCTTGGTGTTCGGGTAGGACATGGCGCCGCCCAGCGGCGGGCGGAAGAGATTCACGAAGACCATCTCCACCTCGGTTGCCTGGGCCACCCGGTCCCGCTCGTACTGATAGTCGGTGTAGAGCGCGACCAGATCGGCGGTGACCGGCACGCTGCGGGAGAAGCGGGACTTCGCCAGGGCGCGGTTGGGGTTGTCGGTGCGGCGGCGGACATGGACGTGCGGGCCCTCGATCCCGCAGCCCGCCGCGCGGGGCGAGGCGAGCAGATGCATGTCGGCGCGGTGAAGCCCGAGCGCCTCACCGATCCGCAGCCCGGTGCAAGCGAGCAGCGTGATCAGGAAGCGGTCCCGTGCTCTCGTGGTGAGCGCGATCATGCGGCGGATCTGCTCGTCGCTGAGGTCCTCGTATCCCGGTTCGTTGATCCGGAACCGGAACGCGGCCGCCTGGACCTCGCGGCGCCGGCCCGATTCGCCTGTGTCGTAGCCGGGCGGGTTGAAGCGCAGCAGCTTCGGTTGCGCCAGCAGTCCGGTCGTGGAGGCCGGCACCCAGCCGTGCGTGTGCCCGAACCGGAGGAACTCCGCCACCGCCGTCATCACCGCGTTCGCCGTGGACCGCGAGCGGAACCGGAGCGGTCCCGGCCTGACCGTTGAGCTGCGGGAGGGCAGGGGTGCCTCGATGAGCCACTGCTGCAGTGCGGCCAGCCCCAGGAAACCGGGCGTCGTCCACTCCAGGCGGCGCATCAGGCAGAAGTTCAGATAGAGAGCGATCCGTCCCGCGTAGAGCAATGCTCAGGACTTGTGGATCGGCCTGGGGTGGGATGTTCTGCGGAGTGCGGAGGGCGTACCTTCCCAGGTGATCGACTTAATGTCACCGA
>NZ_JBIAJH010000162.1:0-2151 GCF_042871845.1 Streptomyces sp. NPDC005533
GGTCGAGTACATCCACCCGCACCACTTCACGACCCGCACCAAGCCCCGCATCAAGATCGCCACCTGGATCGCCGACTCCTACAACACCAGACACAGGCACAACCGCGCCGGCGGACTCCCACCCGTAGAGTTCAAGCAAATGATCAACCAACAGCGAGCCCGACCCCACCAGAGAGCCCAAGCCGCATCAATGAGGCCTCTACACTTCCAGGGGATTGGCAGCAACAACCTTTAGTGCTCCAGCAGTGGATTGTGTCCTGAGGTGGTGGTTGCCGTTGTCAGGGCGTGGTGGGGATGGTGGAGGCCCGGGAGTGGGATGGGGTGTTCGCTGGTGTTGCGGCCGGTTCGGGCGGGCGGATCTGCGGTGGCGGATGCGGGGTTACCTGCGTGGGCTGCTGGCTCCGGTGGTCCGGAAGAACGGCTGCCGGCTGGTCGAGTACGCGGGTCACCGCACCCCGGACGGGTTCCAGCGGTTGCTGAACTCCAGCGTGTGGGACGTGGATGCACTGCGTGATGACGTCCGGGAGTATGTCGCCGGCAAGCTCGGGCCCAGTGGTGTGCTGATCATCGTCGACACCGATTTCATCAAGAAGGGCACCCTCTCAGCCGGGGTGGGCCGGCTGTACACCGGCACCTCGGGGAAGACCGACAACTGTCAGATCGGGGTGTTCGCTGCTTACGCCACCAGCCGTGGAGAGGCTGTGGTGGACCGGGAGTTGTATCTGTCCAGGGCGTGGACAGCCGACAGGGAACGCTGCCGGGCCACCCAGATTCCCGGCGAGCGGGAGTTCGCAACCAAGGGCGACCGGGCAGTACCGACGTCACAGCAGGTCAAGAACCCGCCGACCTCGTTCACAAGATCTCGCACTGAACTGGCCCCACTGGCGCCAACGCCAGCAGGCCAATGCACAACCAGCCATTACCTAAAAAGAAGCAGTTCAGGACACGATCCGCTGCCGGAATACCGAGAGCGTCGCCAGTAGGTCATCGCCGCCAGCAGAACCGGCCTGGGCGGGGAGGGTGCTGCTGGGCCGGTCTGCAAGCCAGTGGCAGGGTGGAGCCGGACAGAGTCGGGCCGGTGAGGGTCATGTCCCCGGGTGACAGGGATCTACAGACATTTCACCGGTGACCTGCGGTTATCGCCAGCCTTAAGGGCAGCGCTTCCAGGCGAAGTGGTAGAGCGTGTTGATGCTGCCATCCGTCGAGTCCATTGAAATAAAACTTGTGACGGACGCATCGGCGCTACTGGATTTGACCCGCAGTTCGGTATTGATGTTCAGGAGTCGATTCACCTCGCAGGGAGCATAGACGAGAGTCTCGGCTGCTGCATTGTCGGAGTTCTGCCAGTTGTCATTCATCGGCCCGTTGAACCGATGGTTTACAGCCGCATTCTCCGACATGCCCGCGAAATAGTAGTTTGCGCGCTGGAGGGCCGTAGCGCTCCGTTCAAGGTGCGCGAAACCCCGGTAGTCGGCCCGGGCGATCGCGTAAGTGTATCCTTGAGGGACATGTACATTTAGAGCGATCTGGCAGTTCTTTCGGAAATCTATGGGGCTAGAATCCCGTCCCGACTGCGCCGTGTACTGGCTATACGTCACGGTGAATGCAGTATTATCTGGCGCCACAGCCACAGCCGTAGTCCCAGCAGGGCAGCCAGACCCATTCACATTTACTACTTCAATGGATACCTGGCCCGGGGGTGCGGCAGTAGAGGCGACCGCTGGCGTTAAATGGAGCGGGGCCGCCAAAAGTGCCGTCATCGTGCCGAAAATGAGGACTGCTCCTCGCATAAAATTCTCCAATCATATAGGATCCACCCACTCGCGACATGCTGTACGCGTCTCACCGAGAGGGGAGGAGTGAAGCACGCAGGAATAGCGAAATAGCATCCCCGATGCCCAGGCTCCGGGAGCCGTCAAGACCTTCACACGGCGTCTGAACCGGGGGTGGATCCTGATTCCGCTCCGGAGGCCCAGCCCTGTAATACACATGCGCCACGTGCGGGATCGGAGCGCGGCTAGCGCGGGAGCCCGAAGCATGGAGCTCAGGGGCATTTCTTCCAGGCGAAGTGGTAGAGCGTGTTGATACTTGCATCGGTCGAGTCCATTGATATGAAGCTCGACTTATTTGGGTCAGAATTTCCGGCGCTAA
>NZ_JBIAJH010000163.1:0-2099 GCF_042871845.1 Streptomyces sp. NPDC005533
CCCCCCAGGTCATCCGTTCGACAGAGGGGACACAGTCATACCGGGCCCGGAGGCCAGCGGCCCCATTGCAGGACCGCGAAAAAGATAACGGGGGGCGTGTGTGGTGGCTGTGCTTGGTGCCTTCCGCCGTGTGTGCCCCTCCCGTGGGTCGGGGCGGCCCCCTGTGGTGTCCGTGCGGTGTGCGTGCGGTGTGCGTGTGGTGTCCGTGTGGGTGTGAGCCCGCGCACATTTCGGCCCAAAAGTGGGGTGGGAGTGGTCGGTGGGTTGATCGAGAAGGACCGGGCGACCCCCTCGGAGCCCGGTCCCCGCAAAGGATTTGGGCGATCGGCAGGCAACCGTGTAATGTCTTCATCGCTCGCCCCAATAGCTCAGTCGGTAGAGCGTCTCCATGGTAAGGAGAAGGTCTGCGGTTCGATTCCGCATTGGGGCTCTGGTGAGAGAAGCCCCCCGCCCTCGGGTGGGGAGCTGATCACATCAAAGCGGCGTAGCTCAGTCGGTAGAGCAAGCGGCTCATAATCGCTGTGTCACCGGTTCAAGTCCGGTCGCCGCTACACACAGTAGCCGATTGCGGGGTCGGTCTCCCGGTCGGCTACTCTTGTATGCGTTCATCCGTCCCAATTTCCGTCAAGGAGCACTCACGTGGCTGCCACCGACGTCCGCCCGAAGATCACGCTGGCCTGCGTGGAGTGCAAGGAGCGGAACTACATCACCAAGAAGAACCGGCGTAACAACCCGGACCGTCTTGAGATGAAGAAGCACTGCCCGCGCTGCAACTCGCACACCGCGCACCGCGAGACCCGCTGACCCCAGCGAAGTCTCGAATAACAGGCACCGTCATGAGGTCGTCCCCTTCATTGGGGGCGGCCTTGTGTCGTTTCCGTGCCCGCCTTTGTCTTTCTTCTTGTTCTCGTGTCTTTCATGTCCCTTCAACAGGAGGTAGTGAGCATGGCTCTCGACCAGTCCTTCGTGGGGCGGAGCTACCCGCCCACCGATCCGTACGAGGTCGGCCGGGAGAAGATCCGCGAATTCGCGGTTGCCGTGGGTGACGCCAATCCCGTCTACACCGATGCCGAAGCCGCCAAGTCGTACGGCTACTCCGACGTGATCGCGCCGCCGACTTTTGTGTTCGCCATCACGTTCAAGGCGGCGAGCCAGGTCATCGAGGACCCGCAGTTGGGGCTGGACTACAGCCGCGTCGTGCACGGCGACCAGAAGTTCGCGTACACCCGCCCGGTGCGCGCGGGTGACCGGCTCTCCGTCACCTCCACCATCGAGGCCGTGAGGTCCATGGCGGGCAACGACATCATCGACATCCGCGGTGAAGTCCACGACGAGACCGGCGAGCACGTGGTGACGGCGTGGACGAAGCTCGTCTCCCGCGCCCCCGAGGAGGCCTGACATGGCAGCGCAGATCCAGTACGCCGACGTCGAGGTCGGCACCGAACTGCCGGCGGCGTCCTTCCCCGTGACGCGCGCCACGCTCGTCCAGTACGCCGGTGCCTCGGGCGACTTCAACCCGATCCACTGGAACGAGAAGTTCGCCAAGGAGGTCGGACTGCCGGACGTGATCGCCCACGGCATGTTCACCATGGCCGAGGCGATCCGTGTGGTCACCGACTGGGTGGGCGACCCGGGAGCGGTCGTCGAATACGGCGTGCGCTTCACCAAGCCCGTCGTGGTCCCGAACGACGAGCAGGGCGGCCTGATCGAGGTCACCGGCAAGGTGGCCGCGAAGCTGGACGGCAACCGCGTCCGCGTCGACCTGACGGCCATGAGCGCCGGCCAGAAGGTCCTGGGCATGTCCCGCGCCGTGGTCGAACTGGCCTGAGGCGGTCGCTGTCTGGGGTTGGTGCCGTCTGGGGTGGTCGCCGTCTGGGGCCGGTGCCGCCTGTGGCGGTCGCCGTCTGGGGTTGGTTGCCGCCTGTGGCGGTTGCCTGGGGCTGGGCGGGCGGTGCGGGTGCGGGTGCGGGTGGGGTTTCCCGTCGGTCTCATCGTCCTTTCGTGGCGGGTCGGTCCCTCAAGGGCGCTCCTTCGTCGCGTCGCTGCGCGATGGCCTGCGGCCACCCTTGACCGACCGACCCGCCACGAAAACACGAAGA
>NZ_JBIAJH010000164.1:0-2079 GCF_042871845.1 Streptomyces sp. NPDC005533
GTCAGGCCCCCACCCTCCGGATAACGCATACCAACGGCATACCGCAGGGATCATGAACCGTCACTACCCGACGACAACCCGAAATCCTCAGTAACAGAAGCTGATGCTGTGACTGTCGGCTCAGATGCTCGTTGCTCTGTTCGTGGGGAAGAGGAACTCCCGTCCGTGGATCGTGCCGGACGCACTGTGGTCTTTGATCGAGCCGTTGTTGCCGGAGCCGGGTCCGAAGCTGGTCGCGGGGCGGCCGAGGGTTCCTGACCGGCAGGCTCTGTGCGGGATCCTGTTCGTGCTGCACACCGGCATTCAGTGGGAGTACCTGCCTCAGGAGCTGGGCTTCGGGTCCGGCATGACGTGCTGGCGGCGGCTCGCCGCGTGGAACGAGGCCGGTGTGTGGGACCGGCTCCACGTCGTTCTGCTGTCGAAGCTGCGGGCGGCGAAGCAGCTCGACTGGTCCCGGGCGGTGATCGACTCCAGCCATGTGAGGGCTGCTCGGCGGGGCCCAAAAGCGGCCCCAGCCCGGTCGACCGCGCACGTCCGGGCAGCAAGCACCATGTCCTCGTCGACGGGAAGGGCATCCCGCTCGCGGTGTCGCTGACCGGCGGAAACCGCAACGACGTCACGCAGCTGCTGCCGCTCCTCGCCAAGGTCCCGTCCATCGCCGGCCTGGTCGGGCGGCCGCGGCGGCGGCCCGATGCGGTCCTCGGCGACCGCGGCTACGACCACGACAAATACCGTCGGCTCGTTCGGGCCCTGGGCATCAAACCTGTGATCGCCCGCCGCGGTGTCCCTCATGGGTCGGGGCTCGGGGTGCACCGGTGGGTCGTCGAGCGCACCATCGCGTGGCTGCACGGCTTTCGGCGCCTACGCGTCAGGTGGGAACGACGCGACGACATCCACGAAGCCTTCCTCGGTCTCGCGACCTGCCTCATCACCCACCGCCACGTCCAACGCATCTGACAGGGTCCTTGACCCTCAATTCGATCGACAGCTCGACACGTCCTCGGCAACGATGCGGTGCCGTCGAACCTTCACCAGGAGCCACCGTGTCGTCCAGGACTGCAGACATCGACTTCACCTTCGCCCGCGAGCTCACGGTCCGCACCACCATCGGGGCCCTGGCCGCCACAGGCTGGGTACTGGAGAAGCCGTTCTCGTACATGGTGAACGACGACGGCCTCTACAACTGGCGGTCTACAACCCACGACCACACGCAGGATGTCTTGGCCGTCCTTGACGCACCCGAGCATGCGAACCACCACGTGGCCGTCTGCATCTACCACGGGGAGGCGAGCACAGGCGGTCAGCTCCTGTTCTTTCCTGGCCGCATGAACTGCAGCTTCATCCCGACCATCAACCGGCGGCGTCTACCTGACTCGGTCGACTTCACCGACCTGAGCTGGTACATGCACACACTCGTGCCGCCCCTGCTGCCGGTCGGGCTGAAGAGCTACGAAGCATGCGACATCGGCCACTGAGGCCGCCTGCCTGGTTACCTCTCGATCCATGCAGAGTCTTTGTTAGGACCTCTAAGGGCTTCGTCAACCCGTGGGGACGGGTTGGGGTTCGTAGAAGGTGCCTTCGCGGAGAATAGCGAAGAGAACGTTGGCTCGGCGTCTGGCGAGGCAGAGGAAGGCCTGGGTGTGGTGCTTCCCCTGGTACTAGATACGCGATGCCGGGTCGGCCAGAGCGGCGAATGCGGAGAGGAAGAAGGCCCGTTTGAGCTGCTTATCTCCGCCTCGGGGGGATCGAGGAGCCCGGGCTGCGGGTCGCTGGGGGGAGGCCTGCGTAAACGGCGAGGTTGGGTGGCAGATGGGAAGCGGCATCCGCCGCCGACGTCGATGAGGATCCGTGCTCCGTCCTGACGCCGATCCCCAAAATGGACGTTAGGACCTCGGGAAGAGGATGTGCCTTCAGCAGTTCCTCGTTCCTCGCGGTGAGGGAGTTTCAGCTGGTGAAACACTGAGCACTTTAGGCGGGGCTTCAACTAAGACCGTGTCCTATGTGGTGAGGCGGACGAGGCGTTTGTAGCAGCAGAGGGCGGCTGCTAGGCCGAGGAAGGCCAGGTAGTTGCGGGGATGG
>NZ_JBIAJH010000165.1:0-2060 GCF_042871845.1 Streptomyces sp. NPDC005533
GACGTCGTCGTCGTTGTCCTCCGACAGCAGGCCGCATCCGGCGAGCAGGGATATGGACGCAAGGGCCGCAGTGATCTGCAGGCATCTGGTCCGGTGTAACACGTGCACGCTCCTCGATCAGCCAGGGGGTGCGGCAGACCCTACCGCAGTGCCCCACGAATCCAATTGGGTGGTCCCGTGGAGGCTTCTTTCATCCGCGCCTGAAAGGTGGGCGCTGATCAGCGCGGTTGCGGGTGACTTGTGATAGCCCCGTCCGTTTGCGTGGTGATCTTCACTCATACACCGGCAGCCGGAACTCGACTCCGTAGAAGAGGGCCAGAGCGGTGTGCGGGAATCGCACCGCAGGACGTCAGAGCCGCGATAATTTGACAGGTGAAAACCAGTTGCTGGTCCAGCCTGTCGCTTCCGACGCCGAGCCGCTCGCGGCCTCGGCGTCCCTAGCCTCGAGCCCCCGCGCCAACTGTCCCGGCGAACTCGGCAATGAGAGAAACAAGTTGATGCTAAGTAAAGCCTGTGCGGGGACGGTGCGCGAGAGCCACATGGGCCAGGGCGAACATTACAATTTCCCTACTTATCCGGTTCGCTCTCCGCTCTCTTTGTGAAATCGATTCCTTGCGCGCGACAGCCTCCAGCGCCGAAACGCCTCAGGCGCGGGGTCAAGCTTTTAGGAAACGGTGGAGAGATTCCGTCATACTCGCGACGAAGGAGTCGCGGGTCAGAACGGAGACCAAGTCCATGGACAGATAGGGGTTGAGGTCCTCCAGCTCGACGAGGAGCAGTTCGCCTTCCCGGGTCCGGCCGGCGTCCACGCGCTGGATGCCGTGATCGAGGGTGTTCCAGCTGATGAAGCGCCAGGCGAAGGCCAGATCCGCCTCGGTGGGCTCATAGGGCTCAAGGACCCAGCGTCGCTCCGGATCGGGGGCATGAAGGGCGTACTGGATGCCGCAGGCCACGGCTTGCTCCCGGAAGGTGTCGTACTCCTTCTGGCCGCGGGGTGGTCGATGGTGGGGATGACCGGATACGCGGCAGCGGTCAGGTCCAGCAGGTACTGCTTGCCAGCCATGTCGCCTCGGCCCGACAACGGATTGTAGATCCGGTCCACATGTGACGCCTGCTTCGGCGGATGCCCCACCATGGGTGTCGAACTCCGTGCCGCGCCGCCGTCCAGCATGGCACCACCACCCCGCGCACATGCCTGACGCCGAACCCGCTGACTCCAGACACACACCGCCGGCGCCGGGAGGGCGAGAGCCCGGCGCCCGTCAGGGGGCGTGCCTCTCAACGATGGCACGCCCCTTGTCAAGCGGGGGCCGGCTGCTGTTCCTCCAACACTTCAGCGACTTTCCGGGCCAGCGCCGCAACATCGGGCGACAGGTAGCTGTCCAGTGCTTCGACTTCGTCGGACAGCCGTGCCTTCAGGCCGTGAAGGCACGCCTCGGCGAACAGCTTCTGTGGATCGTTCTCAGGCGCCTGTGCTTGCTGTGCTTGGCGCTTGCCACGGCCATGCATCATTCGAAGCTGCGGCGCCCGCATGATTTCGTAGGAGGGCTCCTGGCCCAGCAGGCCAGCGAGGTGTGCGCGGTCGCCGTCCTGCGGGCCGGCGGCACGGTTGTCCTGCTGATCGACCTGCAGATAGCTGTGGAGTGTGTCCGGCGACATGCCAAGGTGCTGGCAGTACGCCGCGATAAGCATGGCCACCAGATTCAAGGTGTCCGCTGCATCCGTTGCCCGATACAAGGTCATTCGCTTCCAGGTATGAGCCTGGTCAGGCTCGGTGTACCGCAAAACTTCCTGGCAACTCATGATTGATTCGGAAACGAGTTCGTGGACCGCCCGGCGCAGCGGCTCAGGCATCGGGGTGCTTTCCATGGCCGCACGCTAGAGGGGTTGTGGCCCGCATCCCCGAATCGCGGCCCTTTGCTCACCTGGACGGACTACGCCGGGTCCGTACCCGAATGGCTCCTAAGAGCTCGTAACAAGATCTTGCTGAAGTGGCTTGGTTGGCCGTGACCGGTGTGAGGATTGGCCGTTCGTGATGCTGTGAGTACTCGGCCGTGGAT
>NZ_JBIAJH010000166.1:0-2014 GCF_042871845.1 Streptomyces sp. NPDC005533
CAGCATGGACATGCCCACCAGACATCTCGGTCGGCGATCAGCCCCACGATCGGGTGATCACGAACCGAGGAATACCGGACTTAACGCCCACTGAGCACGGCGGCTCTGGTGCGCGGCGATGCCGTAGTCGGCTGGAGCGCTGGCGAGCAGGAGTGCGGCGAGGCGCTGGATCTTGCGGTTCAGGGCGAGGGAGATCCGGTGGCGGCCGCGGCTGCGGATGGCGGCGAGCGTGTGTGTGCTTGTGTCGAGGTGTCGGCCAGGAAACTGGTGGGCCAGCCCTGTTTCGCGAGGCACTGCAGGGCTGTGGCTGCCCTGCTGGCGGGGATCAGTCCGGGAAGGGCTCGTTCCCGTCGGAAGGCTCTGTCCGGCGTGATGCCGAGGATGGCCTCGGAGGTGGCCCGGTGCAGGGAGGCGGGGCGCTGTCCGGCGGGCTTGAGCAGGCGTCGGATGAGGGTGATCGAGATCCCGGAGATCTCGGCGATGTCCGCTGCCGACAGGCCGGTCTCTTGCAAGTGGCTGGCGTGGACGGCCGCATCGTCTGCGGGGATCCGGGCGGGCCGGCCTGCCTTCAGCTCCTGGGTACGACGGGCGCGGTCCCGGCGCGCCGCGGCCGTGCACTCGGGCCGCAGGCAGCCGTAATCGGCGCAGGTGGGGCTGCCGTGCCTGACCCGTGAACGGAGCGGCTGCTTACGATTCCGGCCGCCCGGCACGGCATGGGCCGGTTCGGGAGCTGCAGGTGGTGGTGAGTTCATGCCGGTGTAATTCTGCCTGCTCCTCAGCCCGATCGGTCCACGCTCGGCCCACAATCGGTTCGCGTACAGGCGAGCCCCTGTCGGTCCGGGGCGCCACTGGGCCACAGGCCGAGGATGTGTCGAGCAGCTGCGCGAGGCCGTCGAGACCGAGGGCACACCGCGCGGCGGGCTGCATCCCGGCCCACGCCGCCCGCAGGGACCAGAAGGGCAGAGGTCTCTGCTGAGGAGAAAGGATCTTTCATGGGGCGTGATGCCACCACAGGGTGCTGTCACGTTGTCGGGGGTGTGATTGTTTGCGGTCGTGTTGGGGCTCGGAGGGGCTGTGGTTCAGGCCGCGGTGGGCGTGCTGGCGGTGCCGGTGATCTGGTTCCAGATGGTGAAGCGGACGTTCATTTCGAGGCGGTAGCGGCTGGCGGTCATCAGGTGCCGGTGGGGTCGGAAGTGGGGTGAGATTCCGGTGAACGCGGACAGGAACCGTTGCGCTGATCCGACGGTGCGGAAGCCTTTCATCGCGCGTTCGCGCTGGCGGGTGGGTTGGTGGGAGTTCTCCACCCGATTGTTGATCCCCTTGTGTGAGCGGTGTTCCACCGAGGGCATCACCTCACGGTGTGCGGCCCCGTAGGAGCGGAGCTTGTCCGTGACGATCACCCTGGGCACCTGCCCGGTGGTGGTCAAGAGTCGGCGGAAGAACCTGCCGGCCGCTGCCTTGTCCCGCCGCTTCTGGACCAGGATGTCCAGGACATTGCCGTCGGCGTCGACGGCACGCCACAAGTACTTCTGCACCCTGTTGATCTTGATGAACACCTCATCGAGATGCCACTTGTCACCGGGGCGCGGGCGCCTGCGGCGGGGTGCGTTGGCGTAGGTCTGGCCGAACTTTAGGCACCAGCGGCGGACGCTCTCGTAGGAGACGATCATGCCCCGCTCGAGCATCATCTCCTCGACCTCGCGGAAACTGAGGGGGAAACGGAAGTACAGCCACACGCAGTGCGAAATCACCTCGACCGGGTACCGGTGGTTCGAGTACGAGGGCACCACGGACGACACAGACGAGCCCCTCCCCACACGGACAACCCGAAGATCATCCCACCCCGCCACCAACAACGTGACAGCACCCGGCGATCTCCTCATCCAGGGCAATTCACTGAGCCTTTTCAGAGTGGCCACTGATCGGGTGACGGTGGGGTGCTCGATGGAACGGACAGAGCCTCAAGGCTGTTGAGCGAGGTGTCACCGCTCAACTCTTCAGCCTTGGGGCTCTG
>NZ_JBIAJH010000167.1:0-1944 GCF_042871845.1 Streptomyces sp. NPDC005533
AGAACCCCCACCATCACCCTCGCCGCGTGACCATCCCAAACAGCCCCATACCCGGCACCACATCCTTGACGAAGGACATAGAGACACCCCCCCCCTGACCACCTGTGGGAAGTCCCCAGCAGCGGGGCAGGTCGCGATCTGCCCCGGCCCGCTCCTCCTCAGGCATCAGGCCCTCGTCCCTCCCACTCACCTGCCGACCCCTATTCCCCGTCGTCTGGACTGTCGAAAACCTCTACGTGGCGCTCTCCGGCGCGGCCCGCCGGCCGTGGACCGCCGGCCGTGGACCCCTCATATCTCAGTCCCGCTCCTACGCCACGGTGCGGCGCCGCCGTGCACGACAGCACCAGGAGTACGGCGAACTCCACCGACCTCTCCCCTGGACCGGCCTCAGTCCCTTTCACCACATACGGGTTCGCCAGTCGTGCTACGGCCCCGCCCCCTGGACGTACGTCCGCCGCGGGCACCAAACCGCCACCGCTAGATCATCACCACAGGGAGAGGCCGGGAAGCAGCCCGTCCTCAAAGTCGTACGAACACTGTTCTACCTCGACGCAGCCCCGGCACCTGTCAGCGCCGTTCTTGGTCCGCCGGCCACAGTCCAGGCAGCGCTCGTCATGGTCGCAGTCGGCTCTGCACTGCTCCACCAACTCCGCGCGGGGGTCCACCCAGTAAGGCGGCCCCCCGATGTCCAGCCCCGGCTCGCACCGCTCAGGCTGTCGACTCACCACGTCATGGCTCTCGCTCATGCAGCCGACCCATCCTTTCTTCTTAGGCACTTAAAACGGGCCCGCAGCGTTCAAAGGCTGCGGGCCCAGCCCATGAAGCGAGGACCACGATAGTCTGGGGCTTTATGCATTACCGGACGACACGACGAGCTGGTACCGCGATGTCGTTCGCCACCCCATCCTGACCCCCATTCAAGCCGTCGTCCTCGTTCGGAAATCACCGCTCCACGCACATTCTCGACCGATGCACGTCTCACATATAGTCATCACGAGCCGCCGAAGGGCATCGCGTTGCACTCAGCGCGCTTCTCCGCCACTTGGTTGATCAGCTGGTCCACGGCGCCTCGGTTGACCAGACTGCCTCATCTGGCTGAGTCGCGGGGTCGATACCGCCCACGAAATAACCTGCTTCATCCGAGTTGCGCTTGGCGACCTTCCCTGCAAACTCAGTCCCCCCATTTTCCACGAATCGCACGGCAAGGCATGCTGCCCTTCTCCCGTGATCAGACATGCGAGCCAGCCCTAAGGACTTGACCGCCAGGTCACAACGTCGCTCCTACACGGTGAGCACGCCAGCACGTCAGTCTGGAGCTACTTCGTTAGCCCGGCGCCGGAGACGGGACTGCCCACCTCGTGACCCCGGCTGCTGTTTCGTGCCGCCATCGACAGCCAGAAATCCAAAGTGCTCCCAACCCGCCGGAAAGATCAACACACCTTTCTTGCCGCTCGCAACCACTGACCAGTTCAGTCGTTGACAGAGCTACCTCACCTTCCCCGAGGCGCTCAGGGCCCCGCGCAGCCGTCCACAGCAGCGGGGCCCTGCGCATGAGCAGACCACGCGCCGTGAAACCAATGCCGTAAGCAGTCAAAGAGCCGTAGCCCAACGCGTCATTCAGGCTTCGCAACTGTTCGCCCCGCAAGGTTCAGGTTATTCCAACCAGTCTCCGCCCAAGGGGACATGGGGGGCGATGCCGCCAGACGCGTGGCGGTCCATCGGGGCACCCCTGTCCGCGGCGGGCGGGGATCACCAGAGCCGGTTTAACCTTGAGTCGGCGTAATATCAGATTCGGGCGCCGTGAATGCGACGCGTTCAGATATCCGGTCGATGCGCTTGATATCGATCTTTAGAGCTCGTAACACGATCATGATTGGCGTTTCCCGAGGCGTCGCCAGCAGATGAGGCTGCAGGCGAGGGAGACGAAGGCGTCGTGGAGTTCGG
>NZ_JBIAJH010000168.1:0-1888 GCF_042871845.1 Streptomyces sp. NPDC005533
GCGTAGACACCTTGCTCAACAGCCCTGGGGCTCTGCCCGTTCCACGGTCACTCCGCCGTCACCCGATCGGTGGCCCAGCTGAAAAGGCTCACTGTTCGTAGCCCTCGGCGGTCGTCGGAAAGCTGCGGCTCTCGACGAAGACGCCGGCGGCCGTCACCACGGCGGCGACGTGGACGTCCTTGTGCGTGTCGACACCCAGCACGATGTCGGGGTTGTCTTGGTCCAGCGGGGCGGGCTGGGTCATCCTGGTCACGGTCACCTGTCTCCTGCAGCCATGGAAGCGGGACGGCCATCGCTGGATCGGTCAGGGCGGTCAGGACTGTGACGGTGCCTCTCGCGAAGGCCCCTATCGGGACACGTCCACCGGTCCAGCGGCAGCGAGTACCGCTCCGGACGGTGGCCGACAGATCAAAACCAAGGCACCAGGGCCAGTCGTAACGCGGGTCAGGCCACCACCCGAAGCGGCACCCCAACATCCTCACAGTCGTAGCGGGTGGCCAGGCCGCGCCACTGCTTGACCTTGTTGATGCACCGCTCGACCGTGTTGCGCTGCTTGTAGGCCTCGCCGTCGAAGGCCGGAGGGCGGCCGCCGACCTGGCCGAGCCGCTTGCGGTTGGCGGCCTGGTCAGCCGGTTGCGGGATCACCGCCCGGATCCCGCGCCGCTGCAGATGACGGCGGATCGCCGGGGACGAATAGGCCTTGTCAGCCAGGACCGCGTCCGGCGTGATCCTTGGGCGGCCGATTCGGCGGGGCACTCGCAACCGAGCCATGACCTGCAGGAACGCCGGTGCGTCGCCCGCCTGGCCAGGGGTGATGACGAACGCCAGCGGTCGGCACTGGCCGTCCCCGGCGAGGTGGGTCCTGGTGGTAAGTCCGCCGCGGGAGCGGCCGAGGGCATGGTCGGCCGGCTCGCCCGCCGGGGCTCTTTTGACGGGCCCCGGCGGCGTGCTGGTGAGCGCGGACGATCGTGGAGTCGACGGCAACGACCCACTCGAGGTCGCCTTCGGCGTCGGCCTGGGCCAGCAGGGCGGTGAAGACCTTCTCCCAGGTGCCGTCGGCGGCCCATTTCCGCAGCCGGTATCCGATGATCTGAAGGAAACGCCCTAGTGTGCTGAGTCAGTAATTCGCCGGCAGTACGAGGCGAGGGACTCAAGGATCTGGTCGGCTGTCTTCGTCCAGACGAAAGGCTTGGGGTCCTGGTTCCAGGTCAGGGCTAATTCAAAGTCACCGGCTGGCCGCATCGTCGCAGGTCAAGGCGTTGAGCCCAGACGCACCCTCGACGCCGAGTTGATGCCCAGTCAGGCAACGTCATGCAGCGAAGCAACGTTGACCTGCACAGACGGCGACTTGGCCGCGTGTCCGGCTCAACGAGACGAGTCGGCTTGCCACGACTTTGAATCGGCCCTGGGTTCCAGGTGGTGATCCAGCTGCGGATGTCCTTCTCGAGTGCCGGCACGGATTTATGGACTCCGCGCCGTATCTGTTTGTTCGTCAGCTCTGCGAACCATCGCTCGACGAGGTTCAGCCAGGAGGATCCGGTGGGGGTGAAGTGCATGTGGAATCGGGGGTGGGCCAGGAGCCATTTCTTGATGTCGGCGGTCTTGTGGGTCGCGTAGTTGTCACAGACGAGATGGACGTCGAGTTCTGCCGGGATCTCCTTGTCGAGTTTCGTGAGGAATTTTTTGAACTCGGCAGCGCGGTGGCGACGGTGGAGGGATCCGATGACCTGGCCGGAGGCCGTGTCGAGGGCGGCGAACAGAGTGGTGGTGCCTGCGCGAACGTAGTCGTGGGTGGCCCGTTCCGGCACCCCGGGCATCATCGGCAGGACAGGCTGGGACCGGTCCAGGGCCTGGATCTGCGACTTCTCGTCCACGCACAGCACCAGCG
>NZ_JBIAJH010000169.1:0-1769 GCF_042871845.1 Streptomyces sp. NPDC005533
CGGTGACACCTCGCTCAACAGCCTTGGGGCTCTGTCCGTTCCATCGAGCACCCCACCGTCACCCGATCAGTGGCCACTCTGAAAAGGCTCACTGTTTGCCAGAGCAGCGCCCGTACCTAAACCAGCCTCCAACCGGGCTAGCGCGAGCTTCGATGTCGAGCTCAGACAATTGAAGATAGAGGACGAGGTGTATCAACTGGCCCTACCCCCCTCGGAACAGCGCCTACCTGATGTTTACTTTCTTGTGAGCGCCGGTAATCAACATTTGCGGTTAGGTTAAGATGTCGGAGGTTGCCAGCAGTGGTCATTCATCGGCTATTAGACTCTTTGTGCGGCAATCGAAGATCGCGAGATCCGGCAAGGCCTTGACGGTCGAAACGCGTGTGAATCACTGGTGCGTGTTCGATTTGAGGCGAGAGGTCAAAGCGTATGCCGGTGATTCACGCGCTCGTCGCGGCCTAGGTTGGATCGCGCCGGCAAGGCTGGCAGAATCTTATTCTGACTCACGTACGATCTGGCGCGCCAATTGTAAGCTGGCGGCGTGGCCCCAGCGCGCCAGCTGAGCTTGGATTTAACGGTGTCCGCATATCTCGCCGGACAGTCCGGCGCGACGCCAGTCGTAGTAGCCGGACCTAGACTTCGAGCAGTTCACGCATGAACTTGACTGCGAAGGTGCATTCGGCAGTGCCGAGCCGCATTGTTCGATGAACTCATACTTGCTTGCTGCTGAGGAATCTTGCGCGTAATGCGCCGCGCATTTTTTAGGAATGTGTTCTCTGCTTGAACTTCAAGAATGCGATTTTCGAGTTCCTTCAATCTGATCTGTTCGCTGGCTGTCAGTTCGGCGAAGGCTGGCGGCTCGCGCTGCTTCTTATGTCTTCCTGCCCGGCCTCGTAGCGTCTCCGGAGTCAATGCAAGTCCCTGGCTGCCATCCAAGATGGTCTTGCTCGATCGAAATAAGATCTCGATCGCTTCCGCACGATGCTCCTGAAGGCGCGTTCTGAATAGTGATGCTTAGCGATTCTTTAGAAAGGAAACCGCGCTGGGCCCTATCTGCTTGTGCACCTTTAAGGAATGGGAGCACCAGGTCGTGGACTGTTGCTTCGCCTTGCAGGGATGGAACCGCATTTCGCCATCCCAGCGATCAGGGAAATCCTGGTCAGGGCGGCCACGGCAGAACCCCTCTGAACGAGCCTTTGCTATCCAAACCGATCGCAGCGCGACAGAAGAGTCCCCCTTGTTATGTCAGCACGTCGCTTCCAGTCAGCCCTCGGATGCTGAACACGGCGCTGCCGTCCATATTGATCATCCTGGTATTGGTGTTGATGCCTTTGGAGGGAGTTGATATGGGACAGGGCACGTCCGGCTAAGGGGGTGTCTCACGTGGCAAGTTTCGCGAGCTTCTTGTAGCAGGTCAGCGCGGTGCCCAGGCTGAAGAAGACGAGGAAATGCGAGCCTCGAACGCGACATCCGGACCTGGCTGACCGACTGGAACGACCAACCACGGCCCTTCGGCTGGACGAAGACAGCCGACGAAATCCTCGACAAACTTGCCGCCGCCTACTGCCACCGAATCTCTGACTCACGTCAGCCCGACCCCGATTTCGGCCAGCACCGCCCGTGCAACTAACGCCCGCCCCAGCCTGGCTTTGCTCCATGCGCCCGCCGCGGGTAGCGGGGGGGTGTCTCTATGTCCTTCGTCAAGGATGTGGTGCCGGGTATGGGGCTGTTTGGGATGGTCACGCGGCGAGGGTGATGGTGGGGGTTCT
>NZ_JBIAJH010000170.1:0-1718 GCF_042871845.1 Streptomyces sp. NPDC005533
GTAACCGGCGTCCGCAATGGTCACCGGCACCTCGATACCCCAGGATCGGGTCCCGCCGAGCATGTCCAGTGCGAGCCGCCATATCCCCCCGTGCCCAGTTACCGTCGGGAATACCGCAGGCGGCGAGCGACTTCGTCCGGGTCCGCCTCCACCTCCACCTATACGGGCGCCCACATCTTTGACACGAACCCCCGCCAGTCGACCGCCGCCGAAGAATGGTCCAAGACCAAGTACAGCGAGACGCCCACCTTGCAGTTGATGACCCTGCCCGCGCTCCCGGTGTACTACCGCAACACACGTCGAGACAGGACGGCAGCGCTGTCGGGGCCGACGCCGACCAAGTCCGGCATCTGAGGTGGTAGGAGCGGTTGGCCAGGGTGATGCGTCGCCTCAGGTGCTTGACCTCCGCGGGAGGGGTGTGAGCAAACGATGACGGGCCTGTCGCTTGTCGCCGGAGTTGTTTGGGTCTAGGCATGGGACGAAACAAGATGCGCACGACGCTGAGGGCATCTCCGGGGCGGGTGGTACTCGTCAGTTCCCGCCGGGCCGTCGGACGACCCACAGGTCAGCTGGCGCTGTGGCCGCGGGAGCGGCGCTCACCGCTGCCCTGACACTGACCGCATGGATCGTGAGTTGGGTCGTCTCCCCAACTGGACCCGTCGTCGAACGGACAGCAGGCATCGGCGACCATGCGGAGCCCGTCCCGCCCGCCTCCACAATCGACACAGGGCCGATTCAAAGTCGTGGCAAGCCGACTCGTCTCGTTGAGCCGGACACGCGGCCAAGTCGCCGTCTGTGCAGGTCAACGTTGCTTCGCTGCATGACGTTGCCTGACTGGGCATCAACTCGGCGTCGAGGGTGCGTCTGGGCTCAACGCCTTGACCTGCGACGATGCGGCCAGCCGGTGACTTTGAATTAGCCCTGACAATCGACATGGCGATCGTGCGCGAGTCCGAGGAGGCGGGGAACGCGGTGAACCTCACCATGGACGACGGTCCCGACCCCCGATTGCTGGCTGACCACGGAGCGAAGGCGGTGTTCTGCATGACCGGCCCGAACGCGCGCGCGCATCCCGATCTTGTTAAAAGGGTCGTCGCCGCCGGCCATCGGTTATGCGATCACACGGTTAGCCACGACACAGCGTTAGACCAGGAGCCTGTTGAAGACCAAAGAAGAGAGATCACTGAGGCTAAACGTATGATCGAGGGAACCTCGGGGGGCGCCCGTATTTGGTACCTGATCGGTGGGCGGGTTGAACAAGCTCACTGACCGGGTGACGTGACGGTGGCTGATTCTGCTCAGTCCTAAGGATGTGGTGTGCAAGATGCGGGCTCACTCTGCCCTGGCCGGCCGGTGCGGATCGAAGTGGCGAGGAGATGGGAGGAGACGGGCCGCAGATCATCATGACGCACCAGTGCCACCTGACCTGCGGGGATGAGCCATCTCATCTTGCTGATGGGGGTGGGAGCAGAGCGGGTTCAGCGGGCCTGTGACAGGTTCTCCCGGTCCGCCGCGGCCGCCCGCTCGGCGAGCACTCGCGTCTTCAGGGCCTTCATAGCCGGCTCGCGCTCCTTGAGGTCCACGACCAGCGGGGTCGCGATGAAGATCGAGGAGTACGCACCAGCCGCGAGGCCGACGAACAGCGACAGCGAGATGTCGTTCAGCATGCCGGCGCCCAGGAAGCCGCCGCCGATGAACAGCAGCGCGGCGACCGGGAG
>NZ_JBIAJH010000172.1:0-1669 GCF_042871845.1 Streptomyces sp. NPDC005533
CCGGGCGGACGCCGAGGGAACCTACCAGCGCATCGTCGACTACATCATCCCCCCCGGAAGCAGTACCCCCGGCTTCCTCATCGACCTGACACCCACGAGGAACGTCCGGTTCATCGGCGGAGGAGCCGCCGCGGTCACACCCGTCGTCGTTCCCAAGGGGCAGTTCGTCGATCTGGCCGTCACACGGGACAGCTCCGGCCTGGTCACCGTCTACCTCAACGGGGCGAAGGCCTGGAGCGGCCAGGTCGGCACGGCACCGATCGGCGCCGGCACCGGAAAACTCAACTTCGGCGCCGACCAGGCCGGTGGAAGCCGCCTCACAGGAGCCATGGGACAAACCCGTATCTATTCCCAAGCCATCGACTTCTCGAAGACTTGAGATGAAAGGGACGCTTCTCGGCTTCAGGGCCGAGGAGCGTCCTTTTTTGATGTGTTTCTTGCCGACCGGGTGGCGGGGTGCGGGCCGGCTGGCTTCCGGCGCGCCCGCCGGAGTGACCACCGTCCGCCGGATGCGGTGAAGGCCGCGCCGGACCCGGCCGGGAGCGAGCCGATCCAGGGCGAGAGGTTTCGCCCACCGGTGGCACAGGTCGCCGCCGTTCGCACCGTTTCGAAGTGGATAAGTTTTCGCCCCACGCGTAACGGTTGGCGGCTGCCAGGGGAGATCAAGAGCGTCGGATTTGCAGCCAGTGAGCCTCTTTCATCCGGAGTAGCCGCAGGTCAGCGATCCAGCGCACCTTAAGTGCGCGCCGGGGGCGTGGTAAATCCCTTGGCGCGCGCCGCAGGTGCTTTTGTCTGCCCTGACGGGGAGTGATGCCGGTCCGGGACTCTTGGAGGGTTCGTTCCGGCCGAAACCGATGCCTCTGTGATGCCGGTGAGCTCGCAGGTCAGCGTGGTGCTGGGGGCCTTCCGCGGGAACCGTGGAGTGTTGCTGTGAGCACGTGCGTCAGAATTCCTGATTCACCTTGGCCCTCCCGGAACGGCACACCCGATGGGGAGGGAGCGGGGAGCGTGGACGTACTGCATGAACGGTGCGCCGGCGTGGACATCAGCAAGAAGGACGCCAAGGTGTGCGTCCGGACCCCGAGTATGAAGCGGCGGGGGTCGTTCACCACCGAGACCACTACCTGGGGCTCGACGGCGAACGCCGTGATCGCTTTGCTCGACCACCTGCTCGCCGCGAACGTGACGCTGGTGGTGATCGAGGCGACCTCGGACTACTGGAAACCGTTCTACTACGGGCGCTGTCACGTTGTCGGTGGCTTGTCCGTCTGATGGTGCATCAGGGTAGTGCGGGGCTGGTGGTGGCTGGTGGTTCAGGCCGTGGCGGGTTGGCCGGTGGCGCCGGTGATGTGGTTCCAGAGGGTGAAGCGGATTGTCATCTCGAGGCGGTGGTTGCGGGCGGTCATGAGGTGACGGTGGGGTCGGAAGTGGGGTGAGATTCCGGTGAATGCGGACAGGAACCGCTGCGCCGAACCGACGGTGCGGAAGCCTTTCATCGCGCGTTCGCGCTGCCGGGTGGGCTGGTGGGAGTTCGCCGCCCGGTTGTTCAGCCCCTTGTGTGAACGGTGCTCCACTGTGGTTCCCCTCGTAGCGTAGAGCCGTGACCAGATGGGGAGTTGGGGGTCATGGTGGGGAAGCGACAGAAGTACGATCCGGAGATGCGTGAGGG
>NZ_JBIAJH010000173.1:0-1633 GCF_042871845.1 Streptomyces sp. NPDC005533
ACCCGCTACGAGAAAACCGCCACCTCCTACGAAGCGGCGGTCACCCTCGCATCAATCCTGCTCTGGGCAAGATCAGTTTGAAGACGGACCCTAGAGCGACGGGGGCGAAGTAGAGCCGCTTCAGCGCGGCGGTTTGGTTCGGGGAAGTGACCGCAGGCCTGGCCACGCATCGGTAACGCGCGCTCAGGCTCTCGATCGCGCTTCGCCCCCGTGCCGTTGCAAGAATTGCCACCGCCCTTCCCGGCCGGGTCATGCTTGTCATAGCCGAGATGATCGGCGATCTCGCCTCCCCCCGAGCAGACTCCAGTAGCCACTTTGTCAGCTGCTGGAGCAACCCGCCCTCACACGTCAGCTGCAGGCCCACAGCCTGAGCTCGTGAACCAACTCATCGATCAGCCAATCATCCACGGCTCTTGCCAACAGCGACTCGACTGCCTCGCTGAACTCGGGCCACCGCCACGCTCTCAACGCTCACCGGTCCACCCTCCACGATCGGAAGTCACACCGAACCATTCACAACCCCGCGCGACTGCCGACGGCGACTGAGGAACTGCAGTATGCAGGGAGCTCGCCCTCGTCTGGAAGGGCGCCTACACCAAACCCAAAGCGCGCCCAGGACACGTCCCGGGCAAGGGCGTCCAGCGTTTCCCCCAACAGCTGATCCGCGGACGTCCAGCAGTGCGTCATTCCAAATTTGGGCTCCGCCCGAGATCGGCGCCACAGCTTGACCTTCGCAGACGATTCGGGTGCGTCACGTGATCGATGGGCGGGTTGAACGAGCTCAGCGAGCAGTGTCCGGCGTCAGCTACCTCCTCCCGCGTCCGGCCGACTGAGTTATAGACACAACCGAGGGCCGCCTCTACTGGTTCAGCGCGGCGGCTACCACCTGTCGTGGCAGTTCCAACGGCCCTTCAGCCATCGGGTGCCTAGGTAGCCGGGCACCCAGCGCTGCTCATACCCCCCATCTTCCTTCCAACCGGGGTGCCAACGGCCACGACGATCCCTGTAGCCGCCGTGCCAAGTGCCCTCATGCCACTTCTTCTCCCAGTGTCCCTTGACCCAGACCTTGCTCCAGTGGCCGCGCTGCCACGAACAGCCGCCGTGGCGGCGGTGAGCGCCGTCACTGCGGGCATCACGGCCATGATCGTCGAACAATGCGATGGATGCGGTTGAGGCTTGGGGTGTAGTACTGGCCGAGGTAGCCGACGCACCGTTGGCAGCACCGAGAAGTGCGCCCCCGACGAGAAGGCTCACCGTCGCCATACCTGCAGCGACGCAACGGCAATGCATAAAAATTTTCATCACACTCATCTCCTGTACCCTCCACAACTGCAAGGCATCGGCATTCTGGCAGGCACTGTCCTATTCCTGACGGTCGGTCCTCCACCGACATCTACCAACGGTGACCGCTGTCAGCCACGCCATCTGTTGGCTCTAAGAGGACCCGGGAGCTGCAACATGACGTGAGGAACGAAGTCCCTTCTCACTTACCGGCCAGGATGGCCCTTCGACGTCGCGAACGCGCCTTCGCCCTGCTGAAGGTTGTTGCGGCCCGTCTGGGATGGGGCATTCCTCTTGTATGGGTGGGGTGTTGCGGGCTGTGTTGGTGTGGGTGGAGACGTTCACTGGTCTG
>NZ_JBIAJH010000174.1:0-1591 GCF_042871845.1 Streptomyces sp. NPDC005533
GACGGTGACGTCACCGGGGTGATCTTCCACGCGGACAGGGGCTCGCAGTACACCTCGTCCGCGTTCGCACAGGTCTGCGACCAGTACGGCATCCTTAGGAGCATGGGCAAAGTCGGCTCGAGCTACGACTGTCAGTCTCTTCGCACCGGATCCCGCAAGGATCGGGTAGTCCCGGCCGAGGCGGTCTGACTCTTGCTTACGACTGACCCTGTGGGTGTCCTGGCGTTGATCTGTCGACCGCCCGGCCGGGCATGCAGCAAGCGCTGCCGCCGGACGGACGTGACCTGATAAGAGCCTGGAGCCGACTCACCAAAGCGTCCCCGTGACAGTCCTGTCCGTCCGACCGGCGACAGCGTGACCTCCCACGCTACCGGCCGGAAGGAACATCGTGCAGAGCCTCGAGCAGCCCAGGTCCGGGCACATCGTGACCGGCGTCGACACGCACAAACACGTCCACGTCGCAGCGGTGATGGACACGATCGGCGGGATCCTGGCCACCTTGACCATTACCACCGACACCGGCGGTTTCCAGCAACTAGCCGACTGGGCAGCCTCGTTCGGAAAGATCCTGGCCTTCGGGATCGAGGGCACCGGCTCCTACGGCGCCACACTCACATCGTTCCTGCGCAGGTCCGGCCACAAGGTGGTCGAGGCCGGCCGGCCGGACAGGCGTCTTCGGCGGATGAACGGAAAGTCCGACACCCTGGACGCCGAGAACGCCGCCCGCGCCGTCCTCGCCGGGTTCGCGACCGCCACGCCGAAGAGCGCCGACGGCGAGGCGGAGATGATCCGCCGGCTCAAGGTCGCGCACGACCAGGCCGTTGAACAGCGCGCCGCGGCCATGGTCACGATGAAGGCCATGCTGGTCCACGCCCCGGACAGCCTGCGCCGGGAATCCGCGGGAAAGACGCAGATCACCTTGGCGCGGCAGCTGGCAGCCCTGCGTCCTCGCCGCCTGGACGGACCCGAGGACGCACTGCGGCACACGCTACGGACGCTCGCCAAGCGGTGGCAGTACCTCGACACCGAGGCCAAAGAACTGACCAAGATGATCGGCGACCTCATCCAGCGAGCCGCTCCACAACTGCTCGAGCCGTTCGGCATTGGAGTGGACACCGCCGCGGAGATCCTCGTCGTCGCCGGCGACAACCCCGAGCGCATCAAGTCTGAGGCCGCTCTCGCCAAGCTCGCGGGCATCGCGCCCGTGCCCACCGGCTCCGGCATGACCAGTGGCAGGCATCGCATCAACCACGGCGGCCACCGACAGCTGAACGCCGCCATCTACCGAACCGTCATCGTCCGGATGCAATTCCACCAGCCCACGATCGACTACGTCACCCGCCGCACTACCGAGGGAAAGACCAAACGAGAGATCATCCGCTGCCTCAAACGCTACGTCATCCGCGAGGTCTACCACCTACTCCGACCCGCCCCACGAGCACCCCAGAAAGCCAGTTGACAGCTATAGGAGCGTCAACGCCGCCGGCACCGCCCTCCTCGACCAGGCCGCCGAGCGGTGCGGAATGCGCCTGGAGAAAGCCCTGGTGGACCAGGGATTCAAGGACGAAGTCATCATCCACGGCGCCCTCCT
>NZ_JBIAJH010000175.1:0-1587 GCF_042871845.1 Streptomyces sp. NPDC005533
GCGATCTCCCACAGCCCGTCTGGAACAATCCAACTCCACGTGCCCCGCCCCATACCGACGTCAACGACGCCTCACCACATAGGACACGGTCTTAGTACTGCAACGGTGTTTGCCGGGACGGTTGGGCAGGTCGGTCGTTGGTCAGTTCATGGGTGGGGAACGTGTTGATGCCCGGTTGTGGGCTGGTGAACTGCAGGCTCTACATGACCGGTTCGCGCACCGTTTTTCCAGGTCGGAGCCGCGGGAGTCGGCTCTTGCCTATATGCGGGGGCTGATCGCTCCGCTGGAGCGGAAGAACGGCTGGACGTTCGCGGAGGAGGCCGGGCATGGGGGCCCTGACCGGATCCACCGGCTGCTGAACCGGATCGACTGGAACGCGGACGAGGTCCTGGACGACGTGCGCGAGTACGTGGTTGAGCATCTCGGCGACCGCGATGCGGTGCTGATCGTGGACGACACCGGGTTCCTGAAGAAGGGCATCCGCTCGGCCGGGGTCCAGCGACAATACTCTGGGACCGCCGGGCGGACGGAAAACTGCCAGATCGGGGTGTTCCTCGCCTAGGCCGGCAGCCGTGGCCGCACGCTGATCGACGGCCGCCTCTATCTGCCCACGTCATGGACGGATGACCGCGACCGGTGCCGGGCCGCCGGCATCGACGACACGGTCGCCTTCGAGACGAAGGTGGTCATGGCCAAGGCCATGGTCCGCCGGGCCATCGCGGAGAAGATCCCGTTCCGGTGGGTGACCGCCGACGCCGCCTACGGCTACTCCAAAGGCTGGCGGTCCGAGCTCGAGCGGGCGGATGTCTTCCACGTCATGGCCACCACCCGCCACGACACCGTCGTCACCCGCTGGGCCATCGACCACCCCGTCCACGACCTGTTTCCCGGTCTGCCCCGCAAAAGTGGAAACGCCGTTCCTGCGGGGCGGGGGCTCACGGCCCCCGGGTCTACGACTGGGCCCGCGTCGAAGTGAGGCCCTGGCACCGCGAGGACCGCCGGCACTGGGTCATCGCCCGCCGCAGCATCCGCCGACCGGACGAGATCTCGTACTACATCGCCTACTCCCCAGCCGAAACCACACTCGACGAACTCATCCGTGTCGCCGGCAGCCGGTGGACCATCGAGGAATGCTTCCAGACCGCGAAACAGGAATGCGGCCTCGACGACTACCAGGTCCGCCGCTACGACGGATGGCACCGCCACATCACCCTGGCCATCGCCGCACACGCATGCCTCACCGTCCTGCGGTCCCGCGAACTCGACACCGGGAAAGCAGAAACGGATCCTCCCAGCTCATACCCCTCACCCTCCCCGAACTCCGACGCCTGATCAGCCGGCTCACCCGACCTCGCCCAAGCACCGACCACGTCCTGCACTGGTCACACTGGCGCCGCAGACGACAACACCAAGCCCGCATCAGCCACTACAAACGACGCGGCCACACACCACCAGAAGCCGACAAACCATCGCAGCAAAGACCGTTGCAGTACTAGGGTCCGTCTTCAAACTGATCTTGCCCAGAGCAGGATTGATGCGAGGGTGACCGCCGCTTCGTAGGAGGTGGCGGTTTTCTCGTAGCGGGTG
>NZ_JBIAJH010000176.1:0-1562 GCF_042871845.1 Streptomyces sp. NPDC005533
GGCCTCCGCCAGATCCAATACCGCAGCGACATCATCGACGGCTGCCTCACCGGAACGGGGCTCACACTGACGACACCACGACTACAAGCTCAGTAACCAGCGTGTGCCCTGGATGGAGGAGCCAACCAACCGTCAGTTGGACGCCACCTTCCACAGGCCATTCACTCGGGTCAAGTTGCCCCCCTCGACGAGGAGTTCGCCTCAGTCGGTGTCGGCGAGGTAGCCGAGGGCGGCATCGGTAAGGAGCTCCCGGACGTGGAGGCCGACACTGACGCGCCTAAATCTGGTGGAGCCTGCGGAGGTGCCCGTCAGGGGGGTCGGGTCACCCGGAGGACGTCGCTTGGCCGGGGCAGGTTCGGTACCCTGCGCCCTCAAAGATCGCCACCACTGCCGCGCCAGCGGCTTGGTGTAGGCCGGGCAGGGACGTGAGCCGTGCCAGCTCGCATCCGTGGACGTAGGCGACTCGAACAAGCGACGCGAGCGACATGCCGCGGCGCATGCCCTGTACGACAAAGGAATGCAGATCGAGGTGATCGCCCAGTCCCTCGGGCTCGACCGCAAGACCGTGCGCCGCTACGGCCAGATCCACGCCTATGCGTCCTATCTGTATCGGCGGTGGAACGAGGGCTGCACGGACGCGGCCCGGCTTCACTCGGAGATCACCGAGTTCGGCCGCCTCGGCAGCAAGCGGACTGTCCGTCTCCAGCTAAACGCCGTGGATCACCGAGCCGGGTCTGTGGCTGCAGTAGAACTGGGGTCATGGGCCGAAGACCGGCGGCCGGCACACGCAGCTGTGGTGCACGTGCCGGCCTGGTCGAGGTTCCGGGTGGTCATTCGGTGTTCGGCAAGACGCTTCTGGAGATCGTGGCCTGCCCCGATGCCACGTTGCGGCGCATAGGAGGGCCGCCGGCCTACGCACTGGCCGACAACGAGAAGACGGTCACCACGACGCATGCCGCGAACGTCGCAGTCCGCAAGCCGGATCGCCGAGGTCGCCCGGCATCGCAGATGAGAGGGTGCGCGGGTCGCCGATACGGCTGCAGAGGAAGTGTTTGTCAACGTCGATGCTGGTGATGATTGCGGTATGACGGAAGAGGCAAGGACACGATGGGTGTGTGGGACCCGGCGTGCGGCGCGCGTACTCGGAGCGTGCGCGGCTGTGCTTACGCTGTCGCTGGCGGCGCCAGGTACAGGGCATGCGGCCGACGGTGTGCTGATCATCGACGGGGCGGTGTACGGGGGCCCGTCGGGTTGCCATCCTCTCGGGGACTTCGCGCCCTCGGAGGTTGTCAATGGCACGGACAAAGTGGCCATCGTGTGGTCGGGGCCTTTCTGCGGCGGCCGGGTGGCGGGTGCCGTCCAGCCCAGCCATGCCGTGCGACAGGCTCCTGGTATGAGTCTGTTCATCGCCTGACGGCGCGGCGCCCCCGGACCGCAGTGTGGAGTGCGGGTGCCCCTAAGAGGTCCTACTGAGGTTTTCAGTGTGGGGTCGGTGGGTTGAGGGGCAGGCCGGTGGCGGTGAGGCAGCCGTCGATCAGGTGGGGTCGGAGCTGGATTCTGCG
>NZ_JBIAJH010000177.1:0-1547 GCF_042871845.1 Streptomyces sp. NPDC005533
CAGACCGCCACCCGCGGGGTGCGTCAGCCACGGTGACCACCGCGCCGACCTGCACCTTTCGACGTGCCACCGCCAACCATGCACGAGCTCGTTAGGTCACGATGGCGGGCAAAGGCATGAATCGCGACAAGGCCGTTCTCTGCGCACTGGGGAGCGACAAGGGCGTCGTCGCGGTCTCCCCGAAGACTATTGAGATCGTCAGGCTCGCCGCTACCTCCCAGCTGGTCAAGGGCGTCAACGCGGCCGGTTTCTCCCGTCCGCTGGAATTCCTCACCACCAGCGGCGTTCGCCTCCCTGGGCGAGGGCACGGAGATGATCTCCGAGAAGGAGGCGACAAAACAGGGTCTGGCGGTCGGCTCGTTCCTCGAACGTGCTACGCGCCGTCGGCCTGAGCAGCGGCAGCGGCAGCGGCAGCGGCAGCGGCAGCAGCGGCAGCAGCGGCAGCAGCGGCAGCGGCAGCGGCAGCGGCAGCGGCAGCGGCAAGAACATGATCCGGCTGGAGGCCACAGTCAAGTGGCTCCTGGACCCGGCACTCGGCATCCGCGTCGGCGTCTTCTTGCCTGGGCCGGATAAGACCATTAAGAAATCCATCCCGGGCTACGAGCTGGTTGTCCCTCTTGACCGCATCGTGATCTTCCTCGTCCTTGCCGGGCTGGTCGGCGTATTGGCCGCGATAAGGCCAGCCCGCAGCGCTGCCCGCCTGAACATGCGGAACCGCCATTTAGCCGAGTAGCACCGCCACTAGCACGTACAAGGCCCGCAGGCCAGCCTTGGATGCCTGCACTGATGTGAGGTGAGCGCCATCGTCGCACGCAGTTGGAGCTATCGACGCCCCGAGACTTGACGCTGGACCCGCGCGACGACCGCTCGTTGCTGGGTGGGACCCGCCTTCCAGATCCAGCGTCCAACCCAGGTGGATCCGACAGTCTGTGTCAGCCGAACTGGAAGGCGCTGCTCCTACACGTCTGTGGTGCTGCGGGCCGCAGGAAGGCTGAGGGCTGTCGCCAGTCACCGTTGCCCAGCCGGCCCGGCAGCACGTTGTTCCGACTGCACGCCTTCGCCGCCGGTTATGAGAAGCCTCGCTGGCGAAGCCCCCCTCCCGGGTGGTGGTGGTCGCCACCGTCTTTCGGAGTGCGGCTCACGTGCTCGCCGGGTACGGGGACGGGCCGCCGACGAGCGGAGCCCTGCACGATCTGCACGGGCAGTGGCCCTGGTTGGCGAGGACCGACCGCCCCGCTGGGACGACTAGACGGAGGGTCCACAGCAGTCAGTTGGGCGCTACCGCCAAATCCGCTGCTTCAGAGCCGGTCAAGTTGACCTGCCTAAGCCACCTTCACCGCTTAGCGCTGCGCTTTTGAGCCGCCTTCCCCCCTTCCGAAGGTGCCCGCCAGCTGCCTCGGGGGCCCTGAGGGGACTGTCCGGCGAGAACGGGAGCGCCGGAGCAGGGCTGTGGTTACTGACTTTGAAGCCGGGTTGTCGTAGGGGGCTGACGATCGGTGATCGTCGCGGTATGCCGGGTGTATGAGGTATCCGCAGGGTGGGGGTCT
>NZ_JBIAJH010000178.1:0-1537 GCF_042871845.1 Streptomyces sp. NPDC005533
ACACCACCTTTTCGATCATCTCGACTGGGGGCTCAAGTCATACCGGGGCCGAAGGCCGGGAGCCCCATCGCGAGGCCACGAAAACGGTAACGGGGGCCTCTGACGGGACCGAATCCGACCGACCGTGGCAAGCCTGGATCGAAAATCCCCTTGATCACTGACCGGAACGGACTGCCGCTTTCGCTGGGCGTTTCCGGCGCGAACATGCACGACAGCCTCGGCCTTGAACCGCTCGTGCGGGGCATCCCGCCGATCCGGTCCCGGCGAGGACCCCGCAGGCGGCGGCCGGGCAAGCTCCACGCGGACAAGGGCCACGACTACGACCACCTGCGCCGTTGGCTCCGCAGACGCGGCATCCGCCACCGCATCGCCCGCAACGGAATCGAGTCCTCACAACGACCGGTGCCGGGCCGCCGGCATCGACGACACGGTCGCCTTCGAGACGAAGGGGGCGGAGCAGAGATGCGTTCACGATGTAGGCTCATCTGGGGTAGGGTCTCTACGACAGAAGCGGGAACAGATTCATGCGGAAGGCCATGCGATGCCGGAAGATCCCATTGCCCGCGAGGGCGCGGCTCAGCTCAATGACAAGCTGAGCGAGGTCATTGCCGATCTCCGTGTCATCAAGGGTGATGTCCTGGCCATCCGGCTCGGCCAGGCTGCCACAGACCAGAAGCTGGATACCTTCATCGCCGAGCAGCGGAAGACGAACGAGACCCTCGTCTCGCTGCTGTCCGAACTCGTCGGCAAGCGGACCGCGTAACCTCGGGCTGCCCCGGGAGCCGCAATGCAGGGAATGCTGGCAGGAGGCCGTCTCATCGACCCGGCCCGGCTCGGCGGCCTCGTCGAAGCCGCCGAGGTCATGGGCCTCACCAAGCAGGCCGCCGCCCGTGCTCTGAAATCCCAGAACGCACCCGGGGCGGTGCGTATCCTCGCCATGGGCCCCGTTTATGATCTTAGCGAGATCGCTGCGTGGAACGCCGTGCGGCGGCGCAGGCCTGGTCCAGCACCGCGGAACGCAACCCTGCACGCCCCCGGCCGCTGCTCGACGGCGAGGTGAATCTTGGTGGTCAACCCACCGCGGGAACGTCCGAGGCCGTGGTCGGCCGGCTCGACCGAGATGCCGCCGGGTGGCTCCTTCTGGAGGTCCCCCTTTTCGCCGCTCCGGCGGCGTGCTGGTGGGCCCGGCACACGGTCGAGTCGACGTTAACGTCCCAGGTGATCAGGCCCTTCGCGTCCGCCTCGGCCTGGAGCCGGGTGAGGATACTGGCCCGTGTTCCGTCCCGCTGCCAGCGTCGGAAGAGGTCGTAGACCCGGTCCCACGGCCCGTAGCGTTCGGGCACGTCCCGCCACGGAGCACCGGTACGGGTCCGCCACCGTATGCCGTCTATCAGCTGCCGCCGCGTCCACACCTGCCCGGCTTGATGCCCTGCGGCAGCAGCGGCTCAAGCCGGGCCCACTGGCTGTTCGTCAGATCTCCACGTCCCACAAGACGTGATCATGAACGAACAAGATCCACTTTCGCAACAGGCCCTAG
>NZ_JBIAJH010000179.1:0-1528 GCF_042871845.1 Streptomyces sp. NPDC005533
CGGGTGGTGGCCAGGTCCGCAAGACGCGCTTCGGTTTCTGCGAGGGCGGCACTGAGATGCGCGATCTGATTGCGGAGCTCGTCCGCCCGGACCGTCAGGGCTGATTCAAAGTCGTGGTGATCTTGTTGGGGTGCTGGTCAGCTGATGTCCAGGAGCTTGAGCGGTCGGGTGAATGGTTCGTAGGACGCCTCGCGGAGTCCAGCGGCGATGCTGCGGTGTCCTGCGTCGCGGAGGGCGTTGATCGCGAGGTTGCGGAGGGTGGCCAGGTTGGCCGGTCCGTGGCCGGTGCGGATCTTCGAGGCGTCCCCGGCGAAGGTGGTGTCCCGGATGTGGTGGAGCCGGTTCTCGATGGTCCATTGTGACCGGGCCAGCTGGGCGATCCGCTGCGGGGAGGCTTCGGCCGAGGTCAGGTCCGTGATCGCGTAGACGGTCTCACGGGTGCACCTGCCGCTCGCGGTGTCCACGCGGTAGCGCAGGATCCGGGCGGCCTGGACGACATGGGGGAAGTCCAGACCCAGGCCAGTGACGGTCAGCACCCGGGTGGCTCTCGTCTCCCGGCGGCCGTGTCCGGCTTCGCGGTCGTAGCGGCGGGCGGTCACCTCCTTCCAGGGCAGCGAGCGCAAGGCGGCGAACAGATCGGGCTGGTTGGCCTTGACCAGGAAGAGGAAGTGCGCCTGCTTCCGCTCGACGAGGAAGCGGGCGTGAGCGGTCTGGGTGTGCAGGGCATCGGCGGTCACCACGACGTCGCGCAGGTCGAACGGCGCGAGCAGGGCGGCGAAGCAGGTGATCTCGTTCGTCTTGCCCGGCACGGGCAGCTGGCTGACGGTGCGTCCGTCGCCGGTCATCACGGCCAGGAGATGCACGGCCGGGACGGCGCCGTGACGCGAGCCGCGGGCGCACTTTCCGTCCACCGCGACGGTGTCGGCCCCGGCCGGGTCCTGGCCGGTCAGGTCCGCCAAACCGCCCGGACACACCGCGATCACGACCCGGCGGATGGTGGACAGTGACGGCGCGACACGCACCCGAAGTGTCCCGGCAGTGCGAGCGCCGAGCCGGGCCAGGGTGTCCTGCGGCGCGGCCCTGGACCACTGGCCGATCGCCGCCCACGAGCGGGCCCCGGCCGTCACCACGCACGCAGCGACCAGCAGTACCGCCACGAACGGGTGACGCACCCCGCGCCGCCGGCGTGGATCGGGCAGCACCGACAGCCGGTCCACGAGTGACGGCAGCGCGCGGTGCTGACGCGACGGCGACTTGATCAAGCAGACGGTGGCAGACTGACGGCACATCGAAGCTCCGGCTGAGAACGGCGACTTGGCAAGGTCACCCGTCTTCAACCGGAGCTTCGGTGCATCCGTCGCGGCCCCCGAACCGATCGTCACACCCCTGTGACCAGGCACACCACAAGATCACCACGACTTTGAATCAGCCCTGCCCGGACCGTGGCCTCATTTTCCCGAACGTGAAGGTCCACCAGGAGTTCGGTGATGCTCAAGCGGCCAGCCCAACGGTGTCGCGCCAGGCCGGG
>NZ_JBIAJH010000180.1:0-1513 GCF_042871845.1 Streptomyces sp. NPDC005533
GTCATGGTTCCCGGCACGGACCCGGCCGCACTGATCGTCCCCAGCCTCGCCAGCTCCCTCCGACCAGTCCTTCACCACCAAAACCCCTCCCCGCAGCGCCGACTGACCAGCATCGATGAGACGGTCCTGTCGCTCTCCGCGAAGGGCTACACACACGGCGAGATCTCGGCCCACCTGGCCGAGGTCTAGGGAGCGGACGTCTCCCAGCAGACGATCACGGTCATCGATTCGGTGAGGGAGGGCATGGCCGCAGGGCAGGCCCGCCCGCTCGATTCGGTCTATCCAGTGGCCTTTATCGACTGCATCAAGGTGAAGATCCACGATGGCCAGGTCGCCAACCGCCCCATCTATATGGCGTTGGCGGTCACGGCCGAGGGCCACCGCGACATCCTCGTCCTGTGGGCCGGCGGCGAGGGAGGGGAAGGTTCCAAGCACTGGCTCCGGGTCCTGACCGAGCGGAAGAACCGCGGCGAGGACGCCTCCATGCTGGTCTGTGGCGGGCTGAAGGTCTTGCCCGACGCGGTCGGTGAGGTTCCGGCCTCGGGCTGGCGTCCAGACCTGCTTTGTTCGCCTGTTGGGGGCGTCGTTCCGCCATGCGGGGCGGCACGACTGAGACAAGATCACGAAAGCGTTGAAGCCGGTCTATACCGCGCCGACCGAGGACGCGGCCACCACCCCGGTTCGTCGAGTTCTGCGAGGAATGGGGACAGAGGTATCCGGCTATCGTGCGGTTGTGGGAGAGCGCGTGGGCCGAGTTTGTCCCGTTCCTTCAGTTCGATGCGGAGATCCGGCGGATCCTCTGCACCACCCACTCGATCGAGTCCGTCAACGCGAGGATCCGCCGAGCCGTCCGTGCCCGCGGCCACTTCCCCTCTGAGAACACGGCTTGGAAGGGCGGCTGCCTCGCGGTGATGTCTTTGGACCCGACCGGCCCCGACCGCAAACGCTGGACCACCCACTGGAAGCGAGCCCTCCAAGCCTTCAACATCACCTTCGACAGACGCTTCGCCGACAACCGAATCTGACCTCAGAACCCAAACCATTTGCTGGAAAGGCCCCGCTGAGAGGGGCCCACTATTGGTGACGGGGGGATGGTGGAAGGGTAAGCATCCTTGCGCTGTCCGATAAAGGGACCGCGTGCTCTCGCGGGACGGGAAACGCGCCGATCTCCCCATTACCTTCTTGGTAGCCCCGCAATGGGGCGCCCGGCCTCCGGAGTTGGCATGACTTTCTCCCCCTGTCGATCGCATGTCTTGGGGGGTGGTGTCACCGGCTCCGGAGGCATCGACAGACCGCTGATTAGGGGCATGACCACCGGCTTCTTCGAAGGTCGGGAGGCTCTTCGTAATGTGGATGTGGCGATCGGTGCCGTGGGACGGCCGGGCGATGGGACGACAGGAGGAAGCGCGTGATCGACGTCAGTGACATCGGTGTCTTCCTCGGCCTGGACGTCGGCAAGGGCGAACACCACGCCACCGCCGTCACCCCGGCCGGGAAGAAGGCCTTCGACAAG
>NZ_JBIAJH010000181.1:0-1500 GCF_042871845.1 Streptomyces sp. NPDC005533
GACGTGTGCGCCGTACTCGGTCTCGGCGCGATGCTCGAAGGGAAGATCGCCCCCATGGTCCTCAACCCGCTGGCCGAATGACCCGCTCCGGGCAGGAGCCCGAGGAGGGTCCCGGTGGGAAGCCGAACAAGGAAACCTGGGCTGGGACCGGTCCAGGTCCTGGATCTGTGACTTCTCGTCCGCGCAGAGGGCCCGGCCCCCTCAGCTCGCGCAGCCAGGTCACTCCTGCGTTCCGGCCGCCGGGGCTCTCCAGGTTCTCCGGTAGTTCCACGCTGTCCACGCCGTCCGGCAGGGGCGGGAGCTTCACGCCCTCGCCGAGGGCAACGACGGTCGCCGGACCGCCTAGTGCTGTGACCGGGAAGGTTTGCCGGGTTGGGCGGTCAGGCCGCGACTGGTAGTGGTCTGCCGCCCCAGCGGATGCCCTTCTCGCTTCGGATGCGGGCGCGTTCGCGCCGTTGGGCGGCGAGGACGTCCGGGTGTCTGGTGTGCTTGTTGCGCCAGCTCAGGTAGGCATGCAGGGCCCGGGTCTGGACCGTGTGGTTCGGGTGGTGTGAATTGGCCAGGGTGAACTGCCGCAACGGCCCGAAGTGGGCCTCGATGGGGTTCGCCCAGGACCCGTAGGTCGGCGTGAAGCACAGCTCGACCTTGGTCCGGACCGCCCACCTGCGGATTCTCCAGTTGCAGGTGAGCGGAGAGGTTGTCGAGAATGACGTAGATCGGGGCACCGTCGGGGCGGGCGGCGCGGATTGATCGCAGGGCGGCCCAGGTGTGGTCGATGCCTTTGCGTCTGCGGTTGACGCCCCACAGTTTGTCGTCGCCGACCGAGTAGCAGCCGTGGAAGTAGGTGATGCCGTGGGTGCGGCGGGACGTGGCCGGCAGCCGGTTCGGTTTGCCCTGCTCAGCCCAGCAGGATCCGGCGATGGGACGGATGCCGAGTGGGCCGAACTCGTCGAAGGCGAACGTGTGGTTCGGTCGCTCGTTGATCGCGTACTCAGTGGGCGTTAAGTCCGGTATTCCTCGGTCCGTGATCACCCGATCGTGGGGCTGATCGCCGACCGAGATGTCTGGTGGGCATGTCCATGCTGAGATGTGGGGCGTGAAGAGAGAGCCGTACCTCAGCGACTTATCGGACGGGCAGTGGGCGTTGATCGAGCCGCTGATCACGTCTTGGAAGCAGGGCAGGGTGGCACGCTCGGCGACCGGGGACCCTGGATCGTGCGACCTGAGGGAGGTCGTGAACGCGATCTTCTACCAGAACCGGACGGGCTGTCAGTGGCGATTGCTGCCGCATGACTTCCCGGCCTGGTCAGCGGTCTTCTACTACTTTCGGCTGTGGCGTGAGGACGGGCTGGACCAGCGGATCCAGGAACTCCTTCGCTGCCAGGTCCGGGAGAAGTCGCGTCGATTACTGACTTTGAAGCCGGGTTGTCGTAGGGGGCTGACGATCGGTGATCGTCGCGGTATGCCGGGTGTATGAGGTATCCGCAGGGTGGGGGTCTT
>NZ_JBIAJH010000182.1:0-1497 GCF_042871845.1 Streptomyces sp. NPDC005533
GATTCCCAATGATGCTGTCAAGCCGCAGTGACGGGCTCTTGAGAGCCGTCTCATGCCGCTGTGGCGGCGGGGATCGGAGCGGTCGCTTCGAAGGTGCGGTGGTCGCGTATGAGGGCCCAGAGCACATTGAGGCGACGCCGGGCCAGCGCGAGGATGGCCTGCTTGTGGTTCTTCCCCTCGGCACGTTTGCGCTGGTAGAAGGTTTTGGAGACGGGGCAGTGCATGGCGGCCACCTGGGCGGAGAGGTAGCACATCCGCAGGAGCCTTCGGCTGTAACGGCGTGGCCTTTTCAGGTTGCCGCTGACTTTCCCGCTGTCGCGTGGAACGGGAGCGAGTCCGGCGACGCCGGCGAGGCGGTCGGGGCTTCCGAAGGCGGCCATGTCGCCGCCGGTCGCGGCGATGAACTCGGCGCCGAGCATGTCGCCGATTCCAGGCATGCTGGTGATCACTCCAGCGTCGGGATGCTCGCGAAACCGGCCCTCGATCAGGGCTTCGAGTTCGGCGATCTCCTGGTCGAGGGTCATCACCTCCCTGGCCAGGGTGTGGACCATCTTCGCGCAGGTCTTCTCCCCGGGAACGACGGTGAACTGGGCCTCGGCGGCGGTGACCGCGGCGTCCGCCGTGCTCTTCGCCGTGCTGGTGGTGCGCACGCCGTGGTTCTTCAGCCAGGTCGCCAGCCGGTTCCGGCCAATGCGCCGCAAGGCTGCCGGGGTCTGGTATCCCGTCAGCAGAATGAGCGCGCTCTTGGAGACGCTGTAGTCGAAGGCCCGCTCCAGGGCCGGGAAGTATTCCAGCATCTGGGCGCGGAGCCGGTTGATCGCGCGGGTCCGGTCGGCGGACAGGTCGATGCGGCGGGCGGTCAGGATCCGCAGGTCTACTGCGATCTCGTGGGTCTGCTCCAGCGGTTGCAGGTCGCGGCGCATGCGGGCGGTGTCGGCGATGACGAAGGCATCCTTCGCGTCGGTCTTCCCGCTGCCTCGGTAGGCGGCCGAAGCGTGGTGGACGGTCCGGCCGGGGATATAGAGCAGTTTCTGCCCGTGGTTGACCAGGAGCGCGATCCACAACGCGGCCCCGCCCGCGTTCAAGTCCACGGCCCAGGTGACCTGGCTGCCGCCGGCCAGGTCCAGGACGTCACCGAGCAGTTTCAGCAGCTCGGCCTCGCTGTTGGGCACACGGCGCGAGAGCACCGTGCTCGCCTCTGTGTCGATCACCGTGCAGTGGTGCTCGGCCTTGCCCGCATCCGTCCCAGCCCACAGTTCGGGCACCAGGTCCTCCTCCGTCGCTGTGCCTTCTTCCCGTCCCAGCAGACGACCTCGCCGACGTGTCCATACAAGCGATCGTTCGCGTATCCCAATGAGCGGCCGAGTCGTCGCGGGGAGCCGGGCGGCCAATCTCCTTGAGCCACAACAGCGGCTACCCCATGCCAGCCACACCCGACTCCCCTGGGTGTCCCGATCTTACGAATGACCCGAATCAACCCACGAAGAAAGGTATGGA
>NZ_JBIAJH010000183.1:0-1480 GCF_042871845.1 Streptomyces sp. NPDC005533
CTAGGACTTGTCCGGCCGATCATCGTTGGAGGCAGTCGGGCATGATGCCCGGGTGAGCATCATCGTGAAGTTCTTCGTGGCGCCGGACGACACGTCAGCGGGTCTGGCCCTCCAGACCGGGCCGGGACGGGCATTCGAGTCGCTCTCGTTCGGCAACTTCGATCCCGAGGAGGCGGTGATCGAGTGGGAGTGCCTTCTGGCCGGTGGCAGCTTCGAGGAACTCGTCGATGCCGGTGAGCCTCGCATCGTCGCGGGCCAGGACAACGACGGGTGCGTCGTCTTCGCGATCTCGCCTCGGCTGTCCACTGCTCTCGTGGGCGCTGGGCCCTCCAGGTTGCGTGATGTCGCCGCCTCGTGGGCTCAGCTGCGTGCGGAGGACGGTGAAGTCATCGACACGGAGATCGCCGAGGCGATCGTGGGTGAGCTGGCCGGCCTCGTCGGCAGCGCCCGGCGCCATGACCAGGGCGTCTACTGCTGGGTCGCGTAGGAGTTCATGTTCGGAGCCAGATGGCGACGGCCGCAGCGGTGGCGGTGCCGAGGAAGACGTAACCGCGCTTGTCGTAGCGAGTGGCAACCGCTCGGGACTGCTTCAGACGGTTGATCGCCCGCTCGACGGTGTTGCGCTTCTTGTAGCGGTCCTCATCGAAGCCAGGCGGCCGTCCACCGCGTGCGCCCTTGCGTAAGCGAGCCGCCTGGCTGTCGGTCTTCTCCGGGATCGTGTGGCGGATTCCCCGCCGCCGCAGGTACTCGCGGATGGGACCGTTGCTGTAGGCCTTGTCGGCCGCCAGGCTGTCCGGCTTCTTGCGCGGCCGTCCCAGGCCAGATCTGGGAACGCGGATCTTCTCAAGGACCGGCTTGAACTGGGTGCAGTCCGCCCGCTGACCTGGAGTGATGATCAGGGACAGCGGCCGGCAACGGCCGTCCGCGCTCAGGTGGAGCTTGCTGGTGAACCCGCCCCGCGAGCGACCCAGGCCCTCACCTCCAGCACCACCTCCACCAGGCGGGCGACGAGACTCTGCCACGGCGTCTCGTCCTGATGTTCCACCCCTGCTGCCCCCTTTGAACCCGGGATCGGCGGCGGGCCGGTGCGGGCTCCAGCCGCATGCTGATGCGCGCGGACGATCGTGGAGTCGACCGAAACGTCCCAGTCGATCTCGCCTGCGGCGTCGGCCGCGGCCTGGACCTGCTGGAGCAGACGTTCCCAGGTGCCGTCAGCCGACCACATGCGATGGCGTTCGTAGACGGTCTTCCAGGGTCCGAACCGTTCGGGTAGGTCACGCCACTGCACCCCGGTCCGCACCCGGTGCAGAATCCCGTCGATCACCTGCCGGTGATTCCGCCACCTGCCACAACGCCCGTTACTCACGGGCAGGAACGGCCGCAACCGTTCCCACTCGGAATCACTCAGATCACCCCGCCCCATGCCCACAGCAACGACTCGGGCACGGAGTAGTCACATGATCGGCCGGACAAGTCCTAG
>NZ_JBIAJH010000184.1:0-1437 GCF_042871845.1 Streptomyces sp. NPDC005533
GTGGAATCAACACCGCCAACGACCGGGGGCTCTGCCACGTCACCCACTGGCTGACCAGGCCTTTCACTCCTCAGAGACAGGATGAAAGAGGTTCACTCAGGGCTCTTGCAAGGTCGAGTCGATCTTGCATAGTGGCTGGTCGGCGGGGGTGTGACCGAACGAGCTGAAGCTCCGTTGAAGCAAGTGACCTACCAAGTCCCTTGCCTGCAACGGAGCTTCAGTGTTTCGTGAGTCTTCCATGCCCGTGTCCGTGCTGTCATGCTCGGTCGCCCCTGCGGGTGATACCGGGGCGGAGGATGTCGATCTGCGTGATCGTCGCGGGCGGCGGTACCCGCTTCCCGCGCTGGTCAGGGCGGCGGCTTGTGCGGTGGCGACCGGGGCGCGTTCGTCCGCGGCCATCGGGCACTGGCTGCGACGGGCGCCCCAGGACACCCTGGCCCGGCTCGGCTTCCCGGTCCGCGGCCCGTTGGGACTCCGGCCGGCCGCGTCCATGGGCACCGTCCGCCGGATCATCGAGCAACTGCACCCCGACGGCCTGTCCGGCCTGCTGCGGCCCGTCGATGCGGAGCGGGCGGGCCCGACGCGCCTGGCGGCGGACGGCAAGAGCGCCCGCGGCTCGCGCACCCGGACCCGTACCGCCGCCCGTCTGCTGGCCGTGTTTGGTGTAGAGGCGGGTGCGTCCCATGGCTCCTGTGAGTCGGCTTCCGCCCGCCTGGTCGGCGCCGAAGTTGAGTTTTCCGGTGCCGGCGCCGATCGGTGCCGTGCCGACGTACCGGCTGTACCACCGCTTCCCGCTCAGCTTCCGCGAGGTCGAGGAGCTGCTGCTCGCGCGGGGGATCATCGTTTCCCACGAGACGGTCCGGCAGTGGTGTGACAAGTTCGGGCCCGAGTACGCTGCCCGGCCGGCGCTGGCCGCAGGCCGGTGACAAGTGGCATCTCGATGAGGTGTTCATCAAGGTCAACAGGGTGCGGCAGTACCTGTGGCGGGCCGTGGACCAGGACGGCAACGTCCTTGACATCCTGGTCCAGTCCAAGCGCGACGCGAAGGTCGCGAAGCGGTTCATGGCCAAACTGATGAAGAAGCAGTGCCGGGTCCCGCGGGTACTGGTGACCGACAAGTGCCGCTCCTACGGGCCGGCCCACCGAAAACTGATGAGCTCGGTGGAACACCGCTCCCACAAGGGTCTGAACAACAGGGCGGAGAACAGCCACCAGCCGACCAGGCAGCGTGAACGCGCCATGAAAGGCTTCCGCTCACCCCGGTCAGCCCAGAAGTTCCTCGCCGCATTCAGCCAGATTTCACCCCATTTCAGGCCCCGTCGTCACCTGATGGCCGCGCCCGAGTACCGGGCCGAGATGACCACCCGCTTCGCCGTCTGGGACCACATCACCGGCGTCACCACCCTGTGCCCGCGGCGGGCTGAACCAAGCCGCCCC
>NZ_JBIAJH010000185.1:0-1434 GCF_042871845.1 Streptomyces sp. NPDC005533
CCGAACCCGCACCGCCGCCAGCTCCCCAGCCCTCATACAGCCAGCGAACTACCGAACACCCGACGTGACAAGACCGGCTAACAAAGCACTACTAGAGGACGCAGACACCGGCGGACGCCTACACCAGACCCGCGGTAAAGCCTGCCGACGGCGCACTGGAGTCTCGGGTGCAGCCTCCCACGGGCAATGAAGCCGTCCACCTTCGCCTTCGAGCCCGGCGCACGTACAGGCAAAGGCAGCACAGGAATCCAGACCGGGGATGCAGGCGCCCACCGGCCCTCTCATACGCCGCCCCGTGTCCTCCACCGCGCCCCCTCCGGCAGCCAGATCCCCCGTCCGGGCCCATCGACGAACCCGGTGCAGCGCCCGGCCGAGCCGAACGGGTAAACCGGCCGCTTTCCCCCAGGCCGCCTACATCCAGCAACCGGTTCGCGGGGATGATCGGGCCCCTCGAGGCTAATGAACTCCGAGCGGAAGAGCATCCGGACACCGCGACCCTGGAACAACAGGTCGGAGCAGCTGTCCCAACTACAGTCGTCCTCCTGTTCCAAAAAGGTGTTGCGGCTGTCCTCTGCAGGGCGGCCGTCCAGGTAGGCCCCGCCGGCCAGGCGCAGGGCCATCTCCTCCACTGAGCAGACGGACCAAGCCACTCCCTCGCGGCGGCGTCGCCTGCCCGCCAAAGGCGCGACACCCACCACCACCCCAGGCCGGCACCAGTGAGCCCATTCAACTTTGGCTCCAGCCTCGAGCGACCCAACAGCCTGACCTGCGCAGGCGCTCCCGGCGTGTCCTCACCTGATCGGTGGGCGGGTTGAACAAGCTCAGTGAAAACCACGACGAAACCCCCACACACGACGTCCCCCACCAGATGAAACGCCACCACCTCCAGTCCCGGCTGCCACCCCGGAGCACAACGCGTCCACCCGGATACTCTTCGTGATAACCCAGAGGGAGGGTCGCCATGGCCATCAGGACCCACACGTTTACCGTCGAATTCGGCAGCACACACGTCGAGACGGTGCAGTCAGCTACGGGCCTCCACATCACGGATGCACTCAGCGGAGAGCAGCCCAGCGCTCTACCCGGCGAGATCACCATCATCCGAGGCATCGACCAGAGCACAGCTTTCACCGACTGGCTCCGACAGGGATTCAAATTCCACAAGCAGAACATCACCATCGTGATCACCGACACGACGAAGAAAGACCAGAAACGCGTCAACCTGACCAGCGCCTGGGTCTCATCGTGGAGCAGCCCCGCCCAAGGCTCCACCAGTACTTCCGCGGCGGCCGAGACCCTGACGCTCACATACGACTCCGCCTCAGTCGAATGACCCCCACTTAGTACTCCAGCAGCGGATCGTGTCCTGAGCTGGTTCTTCTCCGGTAGTGGCTGCGTCGGGCGGTGGCCTGTCGTTGCCTGCGCCAGTGGGAC
>NZ_JBIAJH010000186.1:0-1400 GCF_042871845.1 Streptomyces sp. NPDC005533
AGCGGATAGTACCGTGAGGGAATGGTGAAAAGTACCGCGGGAGCGGAGTGAAATAGTACCTGAAACCGTGTGCCTACAAGCCGTGGGAGCGTCGCTCATTGGATTTATCCAATGGGTCGTGACTGCGTGCCTTTTGAAGAATGAGCCTGCGAGTTAGCGGTGTGTAGCGAGGTTAACCCGTGTGGGGAAGCCGTAGCGAAAGCGAGTCCGAATAGGGCGATTGAGTTGCACGCTCTAGACCCGAAGCGGAGTGATCTAGCCATGGGCAGGTTGAAGCGGAGGTAAGACTTCGTGGAGGACCGAACCCACCAGGGTTGAAAACCTGGGGGATGACCTGTGGTTAGGGGTGAAAGGCCAATCAAACTCCGTGATAGCTGGTTCTCCCCGAAATGCATTTAGGTGCAGCGTCGTGTGTTTCTTGCCGGAGGTAGAGCACTGGATAGGCGATGGGCCCTACCGGGTTACTGACCTTAGCCAAACTCCGAATGCCGGTAAGTGAGAGCACGGCAGTGAGACTGTGGGGGATAAGCTCCATGGTCGAGAGGGAAACAGCCCAGAGCATCGACTAAGGCCCCTAAGCGTACGCTAAGTGGGAAAGGATGTGGAGTCGCAGAGACAACCAGGAGGTTGGCTTAGAAGCAGCCACCCTTGAAAGAGTGCGTAATAGCTCACTGGTCAAGTGATTCCGCGCCGACAATGTAGCGGGGCTCAAGCGTACCGCCGAAGTCGTGTCATTGCAGCAATAGGGCCAACGCCCGCTGTGATGGGTAGGGGAGCGTCGTGTGCCGGGTGAAGCAGCAGCGGAAGCTAGTTGTGGACGGTTCACGAGTGAGAATGCAGGCATGAGTAGCGATACACACGTGAGAAACGTGTGCGCCGATTGACTAAGGGTTCCTGGGTCAAGCTGATCTGCCCAGGGTAAGTCGGGACCTAAGGCGAGGCCGACAGGCGTAGTCGATGGACAACCGGTTGATATTCCGGTACCCGCTTTGAAACGCCCAATATCGAATCAGGCGATGCTAAGTCCGTGAAGCCGTTCCGGACCCTTCGGGGAAAGGAAAGTGGTGGAGCCGACGAACCAGACTTGTAGTAGGTAAGCGATGGGGTGACGCAGGAAGGTAGTCCAGCCCGGGCGGTGGTTGTCCCGGGGTAAGGGTGTAGGCCGAGGGGTAGGCAAATCCGTCCCTCATTAAGGCTGAGACCTGATGCCGAGCCGATTGTGGTGAAGTGGATGATCCTATGCTGTCGAGAAAAGCCTCTAGCGAGTTTCATGGCGGCCCGTACCCTAAACCGACTCAGGTGGTCAGGTAGAGAATACCGAGGCGTTCGGGTGAACTATGGTTAAGGAACTCGGCAAAATGCCCCCGTAACTTCGGGAGAAGGGGGGCCATCACTGGTGA
>NZ_JBIAJH010000187.1:0-1389 GCF_042871845.1 Streptomyces sp. NPDC005533
CTAGTAGTGCTTTGTTAGGTGGTGTCGTAGGGCTGCCATGGGACGGTTTGCTGGCAGGTGGGGCAGGTGCCGGTCCAGGTGGCGATGAGGTGTTGGATGAGGTCCAGGGCCTGGTAGAGGGTCAGGCCCTGGCAGGGGCTTTTGGGCTCCTCCGCAGTTCGGTGAGGAACAGGTGGGCGGCGGTGACGAGGGTGACGTGCCGGTGCCAGCCGGTGAACGAGCGTCCCTCGAAGTGGTCGAGACCCAGAGCGGTTTTCAGCTCGCGGTAGTCGTGCTCGATCCGCCACCGGGCTTTCGCCAGGCGGACCAGATCCTTGGCGGGGATGTTCGCGGGCAGGTTCGAGATCCAGTACTTCACCGGTTCTTCCTCGCCCTCGGGCCACTGCGCGATCAGCCAGGACAGCGGAATCGTGCCGTTGGCGGCCGGTTTGGGACGACGGCCGGCGAGCCGAACCCTGAGCAGTACGAAGTGCGAGCTCATGGCCGCTTTCGAGCCCTTGCGCCAGGTCACGGTCCGGCCGCTGCCGCGGCCTGCGGCCAGCACGTGCTCGCGCAAGGAGACGGGGCGGGTGCGGTAACGGGGCAGCGGCCGGGGGCCGAGGCCGCCGTAGTCGGGCTGGTGCGGCACCACGTCTTCGCGGTGGGCGGTCATCTCGCCTTTGACCTGCAGAACGTAGGCCAGGCCCCGCTCGTCCAGACCACGCCGGAAGTCGGCGTTCGCGCCGTAGCCGGTGTCCGCGACCAGGGCGGCGGGCCGCAGGCCGGTGGCGGCGAGTTCGTCGAGCATGTCCAGGGCGAGCTGCCACTTGGGCCGGTGGTGCACGGTGTCGGGGATCCGGCAGGCCTGTCGGCGGGCTTCGGCGTCGTGCCCGTCCCAGGCGGCGGGGAGGAACAGGCGCCAGGACAGTGGGCACGAGGCGGTATCGGACGCGGCGTGGACGCTGACGCCGATCTGGCAGTTGCCGACCTTGCCCAGGGTGCCGGAGTACTGGCGGGCCACCCCGGGCGAGGCTTTGCCGTCCTTGGGGAAACCGGTGTCGTCCACGACCCACACCTCAGGGCGGACCACGGCCACCGCCCGCCACGCCAATCGGGCCCGAACCTCCTCGACCGGCCAGGTCGAGGACGTCATGAACTGCTGCAACCGCTGATGGTCCACCCCCAGACGCTCGGCCATCGGCTGCATGGACTTGCGCCGGCCGTCCAGCAACAGCCCCCGCAGATACAACTGGCCCTTCTCCAGCCAGTCCCGCCGCACCAACGGTGCGAACACCTCGGAAGCGAACTCCTCCAGCCGAACCCGCACCGCCGCCAGCTCCCCAGCCCTCATACAGCCAGCGAACTACCGAACACCCGACGTGACAAGACCGGCTAACAAAGCACTACTAG
>NZ_JBIAJH010000188.1:0-1377 GCF_042871845.1 Streptomyces sp. NPDC005533
GTCTCTATGTCCTTCGTCAAGGATGTGGTGCCGGGTATGGGGCTGTTTGGGATGGTCACGCGGCGAGGGTGATGGTGGGGGTTCTGGACTCGTAGAAGGTGCCGTCTCGGAGCATCGCGAAGAGGACGCTGATGCGTTGGCGGGCGAGTCGCAGGAGGGCTTGGGTGTGGGTTTTGCCGCGGGCTCTCTGCCGGTCGTAGTAGGTGCGGGAGGCGGGGTCGGCGTTCATGCAGGCGAAGGCGGAGAGGAACATGGCGCGTTTGAGCTGCCGGTTTCCGCCGCGGGGTGCGTGTTCGCCGTGGATCGAGGTCCCGGAGGATCTGGTCGTGGGGGCGAGGCCTGCGTAGGAGGCCAGGTGGGCGGCACTGGGAAAACTGGTGCCGTCGCCGACGGTGACCAGTAGGACGGCGGCGGTCCTGACTCCGACTCCCGGCATCGAGGTCAGGACCGGGTGAAGAGGGTGGGCCTCCAGCAGGGTGCTGATCTGTGCTTCCAAGGCTCTGCGTTGGTCGTGGACCGCGGCGAGTGCGGCGGCCAGTGATGGGATCACGATGTCGAGGGTGCCCGTGCCGGGAACGATGACGGTCTGCTCGTCGAGGGCGTCGAAGATGTCGTCGATCAGCCGCGCGGCCATCCGCGGGGCTTTCGGGCGGATCAGCTCGACGAGCCTGCGGCGGCCGGCCTTCCGCAGAGCGGCCGGCGATCCGTGACGCTCGAGGAGCCAGGTGACGGCCCGGTGGTCCAGTCGCGGGCCGAGCACGCGCTCCAGCGACGGGTGGAACTGGGTGAGCAGACCGCGTATGCGGTTGGAGGTGCGGGTGGCCTCGGCGGCGAGGTCCTGGTCGAAGCCGGTCAGCACCGTGAGTTCGGCGGTGATCTCGTCGGTCAACTCCAGAGACCGCAGGACGTGCGGCATGGTGCGGGCGGCGTCCGCGATGACCGCCGCGTCCTTCGCGTCCGTTTTCGCCTCGCCCGGATACAGATCGGCGATCCGCCGCATCGCGAGTCCGGGCAGGTAGGCGACCTGGCAGCCGGCGTCGCGGGCGACGGTCAGGGGCAGGGCCCCGATCGAAGCGGGCTGGTCCACGATCACCAGCACGGTGCCGAACTTGGCCTTGAGCTTGTCGAAGACGGCCCGCAGCTTCGGCTCACTGTTGGGCATCGGCTTGTCGAAGACTTTCTTCCCGGCCGGGGTCAGCCCGTGACCGTGGTGGGTGCTCTTGCCGACATCCATCCCGAGGAAGACGCCCACGCCTTCGGTATCTAACATCGCGTTCTCTCCGCACGTTGACCGTGCTGGCCGCGGTAACGGTGTCGTGCTCGCGCATCCACGTTATGCAGACCTGCCGCCCGCAGGCTGTCCGGCATTGCGCCGGA
>NZ_JBIAJH010000189.1:0-1317 GCF_042871845.1 Streptomyces sp. NPDC005533
TTGAGCGTAGACACCTTGCTCAACAGCCCTGGGGCTCTGCCCGTTCCACGGTCACTCCGCCGTCACCCGATCGGTGGCCCAGCTGAAAAGGCTCATTGAGTCGAAACTGTTTGGTTGCCTACTGGATGGTGTAGCGGACGTGGCGGGCGTGGAAGTAGCCGCGGACGATGTGGGGTTGTCGTTGGCGGCGGTGGAGAAAGCGGCGGGTCTCGTGGGCGAGGTCGTCGGCTGAGCGGGTCCGGGCGGGGTGGACGTGTCGTTTGATGTCTGCGTTGAGGATTTCGTCGGGATTGAGTTCGGGGCTGTAGCCGGGCATGAGGTGGAGTTCGATGCGGTCCCGGTTGCAGGCGAGCCAGGCGGTGACCTTCTTCGAGCGGTGGACGGGGTGACGGTCGGCGATGACGTGGACTTTGCGTCCGGCTTGGACTCTGCTGCGCTTCTCGATGCCCCAGTGGCCCCTGATCCAGGCGGCGAGCTCGGCCGGGGTGGCGTCGAAGTCATCCAGGCTGGTGATCAGGTAGACGCGCTCGATCGTCAGCTTCCCGGTGGCGAGGTCGCGGCGCCATCGCACGACTTGGATCGCCTGGTGGGCGCCGGGGTAGTCGATGTGGCGGAACGCGGCGACCTTGAGTCGGCGGATCTCATCTCGGTGGTGAGCCCGTTCGCGGGTGTGGTGGTTCAGCGGGATCTCGGCCCAGGGCAGCTTCCTGACCTGCGCATACAGGCCGGGATGGTTCTTCTTGACGGTGGCCAGGTAGTGGGCTCCGCGCTCGATGAGGTAGGCGCCGTGGCCGTGCTGGGTGTGCAGGGCGTCACCGGTCAGCACCGTGCCGGACAGATCAATCGTGTCCAGCAGCGGCTGGAAGGCGGGTATTTCGTTGCTCTTGGAGGCGATCTGCCGCTGGGCCCGGACTACGCCGTGGTGGTCCATTGCGGCCAGCAGCTGGATCGCGGTCGTAGTCGGGGTGCGCGAGCCTCGCACGGTCTTGCCATCGACGGCAATGGCCCGCAGGGCCGGCCGTTTCGGGGGTGGTTCGGGTGGCGCCGGTGGTGGGGTTCTGGCCTGCAAGTATGCGCCGATGGCCGCGTCCAGCGCGTCGCCGTCGACTGCTGGAGGAGGCGGCGGACGGTGGCGGCGTGCGGCACCGTCCGCAGGCCGGTGAGCGGGTCGGCCGGAAAGCCGAGGAGTCCCAGTACGTGCTGCGGCGCATCTGTGATCCATTCACTGAGCTTTTTCAGCGGTGAGTCTCCAGGGTGAGGATGGCTCTGCTGATTGACGTGAGTCTGTTCGGGCTGAGGCGAGCTTTACGGAGGACA
>NZ_JBIAJH010000190.1:0-1308 GCF_042871845.1 Streptomyces sp. NPDC005533
TCGACCTCGGCCGAGCCCATCAACACGCTGCCGGAGCTCCGCGCAGGACGCCGCGAGTTCCGAAGCGGAGATCAACACCTCGGCAGCACCGCTCCCACGACGGGCTCGGCCGCACCCTCACAAAGCACTACTTGCTCTCTCACCCAGCCGCTCCGTGCCTCAGCGAACGAAGGGTGCGGGGGACGCGTCCACGAACGCCCAAGCCTGGTTTTCGCCGTCATGGCAGGAAAACTCTTGCAGGTAGGCGCCTGTTGGGGGCACGGTTCGGCTAGCAGAGGCTGCGTCGAGGCATCGTCCTCCCACTGCCGTGCCATCTCGGCCCCGCGTTGACCTGATCCTGAAGAAACCGCTCGGGCCGCGGGGTTCGATTTTCCAATTCTGTGCGTTGGATGGCGTGTCGCAATAATTCTGGCGAATGATCGCCGACCCGTCCTGTTTGGTGCTGCCTTCCAGACATAGCCCCGTGTTGCGTACTTCGATCTGGAACGAACCGTTGACGGGCCGGAAACGGAACTGCTGGCCCTCCTCGTTGCGGTTGGGCTGCAATGTGATCCTGTGACGGCCAGGTCGGGGGTGCAACTCTCGGAGGCCCAACTCCCAGGGGGCGGCGAGGACCAGGTCTTGGGTGAACCCACTCTTGATGTTCCACCATCCGCTACCGAAGGTCGGTGGTCGCTGGGGGTCCCCGAAGGTCGGACATTTCCCATCCGGGAAGATGTCGCAGGGGCCCGCGGAGGTGCTGACGGGCGCGAGTCCCAGACTCGCCAGTAAACAGATCAGAAGGGCAAGAAGAAGAGTTCGTCGGCGCATCACAGCCACCGAGCCTTCGTGTCAGAAAGGTGCCAGGGCAGGTAGGAAGGCTCTCATCGCGAAACGACCCGCCTTGGACGCGGAGAGACCGCTGCCCCTCCCGGAATGGGAGAAGAGGGCGCCCTTCCACGGTATGGCGCGAGCATAGACCTGCAACCCGACAGCCCCGTACTCCTACTAGCGCGTTCAAGTACCGTCCTCGCCGTTCTGCTGGTCTGGGCGGACGCCAGGGGCGATCTGGACTGGTCATCACGGTCGACTCCACCATGGCCCCCGCATATCAGCACACTGCCTGGTCTCGTCAAAAGGGGCCCGGAGAGTGAGCCGAACAACCACGCCCTCGAACGCCCCGCCAGCGCGAGCGGCTCGGACTTCTCTACTGATCAGCCGCAGCACCCTGCCGACTAGTGTGCTGAGTCAGTGGTTGGCTTACAGTTCCTGTATGACTCGTCCTGGTCCGAAGCTTGCGCCGCTGAACCTGACTGATGCTGAACGCGG
>NZ_JBIAJH010000191.1:0-1289 GCF_042871845.1 Streptomyces sp. NPDC005533
CGGACTCGGAAGAAATGTTCGATCCGTTCGGTCAGCGCGGCGCGTCTGACCTCACGCTTTGTCGGGTTCGCGGGCCACTTGCGCCACTTGTAGTATCAGGGCGTCCAGACGCCGAACGCGCGGCAGGCCACCGTGTGCGGGATGGCGTTCTCGGTCTTGCAGTTGCCGATGACCCCGACGAGCACCGCCGCTTCCGCGTCGGCTACTTCACCCACAAGACCATGCATCGGGAGGACATCACGCTCCATCCCGAGCTCGACGTTGTCTTTGCGTAGCCGCTGCTTCTCCGCGCGCAGCCTGGCGAGCTCCTCCCGCTCGGACTCCTCCAACGGGCCCCGAGCCCGCCGCCACGGACCCCCGTGCCCGGCTCACCCAGGTCTGCAGCGTGCCCGTGCACGCCGAGAACCCGCGAGACCTCCGCGGCCGGCTTGCCGGTCTCCAGCACGATCCGCACGGCCCCCCCTCACGGAACTCCGCGTCGTAACTACCTCGCTTCCCCACCCTCAACTCCTTATCGGGTCACGACTCCACCCTACGAGGGGAAGCACACTGCAGAAGCGTGGGCGTGGGCGGGCTTGTGTGTTGCCCGACATGCTGTTTCACCGGGTCATGGTGAGGTTGTGCATGGTTGCGACGGCCTGGAGGGCGTGGTGGAGGCTGTCTCCTTTCTGGCGGCAGTCGCGGAGGATCTTCCCGTTCTTCATGCGGGCGAAGGTGTGCTCGACGCGGGCGCGGACCCGTCGGTGTTCGGTGTTGTCTTCCTCCTTGCCGCGCAGGAGGGGACGTCTGGCCCTTCTACGGGGCGGGACGACCAATTCGCTGCCCAGGTAGGCGCCGTCCGCGATCACTGTCGTCCCGGCCACCGAGCGGGCAGGTCCGACTCTCGCCACACGTGGGCGTCGGCTTTGTTGCCCGTCGACGCGGGCCTGGCCGAGGCGATGACCACGCGGCTGTCGGCGTCGATGATGACCTGCACGCTCGGTTCGGAAGTTCCCTTGCCCACGCCGTCGGCGTGGGCGTTTTGCTTGCTGTGTTGCAGGAACCAGGGCGCCTGCGCCATCCATACGTTGCGTTGTGGGAGACGTACTGGACTGGAAGGCGTGAGACATCGGGAACTGCGAAGGTGCAATGCTGAGAAGGGCTCCGGCGGGGTGAACAGGACGCTGATGCGTTGGTGGGCGAGCCGCAGGAGTGCCTTAGACCGTGTCCTATGTGGTGAGGCGGACGAGGCGTTTGTAGCAGCAGAGGGCGGCTGCTAGGCCGAGGAAGGCCAGGTAGTTGCGGGGATG
>NZ_JBIAJH010000192.1:0-1279 GCF_042871845.1 Streptomyces sp. NPDC005533
CATCCCCGCAACTACCTGGCCTTCCTCGGCCTAGCAGCCGCCCTCTGCTGCTACAAACGCCTCGTCCGCCTCACCACATAGGACACGGTCTAAGGGGGCCGACAGGAGATGCCAAGTCCAGCGTAACGGCCCATGTCTCTGTAGCGGGCATCTGGTTGGCGCGAATCGGCCGAGGCGCTCGACTTTAAAGCGGCGACCTCCTCGCGACCCACAACCTCATCGGAAGGGGCTAAGAAATGGAGCAATGCACATCAAGAAGTCGTCGCTTGAGGTACTGGCTGCAAGCCAGCACGGCGACCCTCGGCCTCGTTATCGGAACCGCCGGTTTCGTCTCACCCGCTAGGGCCGACACTTCGCTGGTGGCCTGCACCGGTACCCAACACATCAACTGGGACCCCGGGCTCCGCCTGTACACCCAAGAAGTCACCACGTCGGGAGGGACGAACCTGAGCTCCTGCACAGACTCGGAAGACCCTGCCATCACTTCCGGAAGCTCCTCATTCAGCGGCCCGGAGGAGACCTCCTGTCTGGATCTGCTATCCCCGCCCGCCGGATCCGAGACGATCACGTGGAACACCGCAGAAACGACGACGTTCTCGTGGACCGCTTCAGAAATCGTCGTGACCGGAGCCGCGGGCAACCTCATCGTGACGATCACAACTGACATTGAAAGCGGGAAGTACGCCGGTCGTGACATCGTGTACGTGCTCACCTCACAGAGCATCGACCTGTTGAGCTGCTTCCCCTTGTTCGGCAACGGCCTGGAGAGCGCCAGCGGCCCAGCAGTACTCACCATCTCCTGACCAGTAAGCGTTTTCAACTCGGCCACCGATCGGGTGACGGGGTGGTGGCTGTGCAACGGGCAGAGCCCCCGGGCTGTTGAGCAAGGTGTCGAAGCTCAACTCTTCAGCCTGGGGGCTCTGTTGGTTCCCTATCGTGCCGTACTCGATGTCCCGCACGCACTCGTCGAGTGGGTGACGATGCTGATCGTCACCCCCGAGGGTGACCGACGGTGCAAGCTTCCTCAGGCAAGCCGGGCCCTTGCCGCACTGGTGTACCTGCGGAAAAACGAGCCCCTCACGCAGATCGCGGCCGGCTTCGGTATCAGCGTGGGCACGGCTCACGCATGCGTACACGCCCTGGTGGACCACCTGGCCCGCCTCGCACCCGGCCTGACCGCAGCACTGAGAGGTTGTTAAGTCCGTTTCTGGTAGCGGCCTCGTCCGGGTTGGGTGAGGAAGCCTTGGCGGGTGAGGCGTGCGAGGCGGCTGCGGGTGAT
>NZ_JBIAJH010000193.1:0-1255 GCF_042871845.1 Streptomyces sp. NPDC005533
GAGCAATGCTCAGGACTTGTGGATCGGCCTGGGGTGGGATGTTCTGCGGAGTGCGGAGGGCGTACCTTCCCAGGTGATCGACTTAATGTCACCGAGTAGGCCCGCGTTCGTAGCGCGGGCTGGGAAGGCACGCCCGTGCTCAGCGTAGTCAATGCCGATGGCACCACCGAGACCGGATCCCTGCTGGACGACATCGTCCGGGAGGGCGCGAGGCGGATGCTCGCCGCGGCTCTGGAAGCCGAAGTCAGTCAGTACATGGCCGAGCTGGCCGACCAGCGGGACGAGGCAGGCCGTCGCCTGGTGGTGCGCAATGGCCACCACGGCGAGCGGGCCGTGGTCACGGCCGCGGGGCCGGTTCCGGTGAAGGCGCCCCGGGTGAACGACAAGCGCGTCGACGAGGAGACGGGAGAACGCATCCGGTTCTCGTCGAGGATCCTCGCGCCGTGGTGCCGTAAATCTCCGAAGATCAGCGAGGTCCTGCCCCTGCTCTACCTGCACGGACTCTCCAGCGGTGACTTCGTGCCCGCGAGGGAGCAGTTCCTGGGCTCGGCGGCCGGCCTCTCGCCGGCCACGGTGACCCGGCTGACGCGGCAGTGGCAGGACGACCACACCGCCTTCCAGGACCGCGACCTGTCCGGCACGGACTACGTCTATGTATGGGCTGACGGCATCCACCCCAAGATCCGCCTCGGCCAGGCCCGCTCCTGTGTCCTGGTCCTGATGGGTGTCCGCCTGGACGGCCGCAAGGAACTCATCGCCCTGGCCGAAGGACTGCGGGAATCATCCGAGTCCTGGGCGGACCTGCTGCGGGACTGCCGCCGACGCGGGATGCGCGATCCCGAGCTCGTGGTGGGCGACGGTGCAATGGGTCTGTGGCGGGCCCTGGCAGAGGTGTTTCCGCAGGCCAGACACCAGAGGTGCTGGGTTCACAAGATCCGGAACGTTGCCAACGCCCTGCCGAAGTCCGCCCAGCCCGGAGCGAAGAAGGCCCTCCAGGAGATCTACAACGCCGAGGACCGGGACCACGCCGAGAAGGCGGTCAGGGACTTCGAGCGCGCCTATGGTGCGAAGTGGCCGAAGGCCGTGAAGAAGATCACCGACGATGCCGAAGAGCTTCTGGCGTTCTACGACTTCCCCGCCGAGCACTGGATCCACCTGCGGACCACCAACCCCATCGAGTCCACGTTCTCCACCGTCAGGCTCCGCACCAAAGTCACCCGCGGCGCCGGCAGCCCGGCCGCAGCCCTCGCCATGG
>NZ_JBIAJH010000194.1:0-1250 GCF_042871845.1 Streptomyces sp. NPDC005533
CCGTAGGTTATTGCCAGAAGGTCGATCGTTTTGAACGCCTCCTGCAGGTTGCCCTTCGCGTTGGCGAGAACGGCAGCGGCGATCTGCACGTACGGGCTCGTGGTTCCAGCCGTCGTGTTCGGTACCGAACTGGCCCAGACGCCGGTCGTTCCGAAATTGAAATTTTTTGCCATGCGCTGCAGGACCTGCTGCGCGTGCGAGAAGGTGGGCCCGTACCACACGGCGCTGGTAACCGCGTCGTACATGTCCGAAGCCTCCTGGCTCCACACCGGTGGGCCGTCCGTGTAACCGCCTGCGTTACCGCCCGCTGCCAGGCCTTTCCGCGCTGCGTTCTCCAGCGCGGAGATGACAGAGTAGGTGCTTTTCCTCCATGTCGTGTCTATCGTGGGTAACTTTGCGAAGGTATCCCTCATCGCCCACCCCGCCGAGTAGTAGGGCGTGGAGGTGAGGCCCGGCTGGCTCTGATTGGCGGCGTACTCCATCCACAAGAGCTTGCGGAAATTGGGCTGAAGCGCCAGTTTGGCGGCGTCCGCCTGGGTGGCTGTCTTGTGGATACTCCTGAGGCTGGTCAGAATTCCCTTGATGGTGTCGCTGGAGGCGGCCGCGTCCCACCCGATCGACTCGAGTGCGTTGAGCGCCGAACTGAAGAGGGCCTGGTTGCCTGAAGCGCGGGTCGTGGTCAGGTCGCGCCACGTGAAGTACCCCATGCCCTCCTGCGGCGCGATGTTGCCGCTGAGGGTGGACGAGGCGGGTTTGATCTTGTCGTGGTAGGCGACCCACGAGATATGGGGGGGCGTGGTCATGTACGTACCGAACTTGTCGGCCCGGATGACGTACATGCCGACGGTGGGGAAGCCGAGCTGGCCCAGCCAGCCGGAGACACCCTTGATGTTGAGGACGCCCAGTATGCTGCCCAGCCTGTTGATGAACTTGGCCCCGACGGTGGTTTTGTTTTGCTGGGCCTGTTGGTTGGCCTTGGCGAACGCGGCGCTGGCCTTGGCGAACACGGGGTCGGTTGCTTTGGTTACGGCGAAGGTGGCCCAACTGTTCCTGTAGTCGTCGTTTCTGACGGACTCCGTTTTACCCGGTGCGATCGTTTTGGCCTCGGCCTTGAACTTCTCGAACAGGAGGTCGTTCAGGCCGCTCATGCCCCCGGTCTGGAGAGCGGTCGCGGCACTGCCGTTCTGCGGCAGCCTGGCCAAGAGGTCCTCCGCGCCCTCCCAGAGGGTCTTCGCGTCCCCGTTCAGCTG
>NZ_JBIAJH010000195.1:0-1219 GCF_042871845.1 Streptomyces sp. NPDC005533
TCAGAGTGGACTTCAGCTGGCCCCCTCAGACCGGCCTGAGCTGGACGAATACCGGCACGGGTGTCACCCGATCAGGGGCCACTCTGAAAATGCTCAGTGAGTCCGTTGTGGAGACGGAGTTTGTGCAGGAGCCGGTCGTCGGGGCGGGTGTCGGACGAGCAGTTGATCGCGATGCTCGTGGACCCAGGGCTTCGGCGTAGTCGCTTGACGTCCGGTTCGTGACGATCTGCCGACTCGGTGGGTTCCGGGAACGTGACAGGCACGGCTTCCAAGATCATGGAGTTCTCGACGCCCCGTGATCCGAGTGGAAGACCGTGCCTGCCGACGCATCATCGCCGATCCCCTTTGACCAACTCCGTGAGCATGCCGCCGTACCCGGAGAGCTGCCGGGCCTGCTGGATCGCCTGGCCGAGGTGCCCGGCCCCCGAGATCCGCGGGGCGTAAGGCATGCTCTGGTCGTCGTGCTCGCGCTGACCGCGTGCGCGGTTCTGGCCGGAGCGACCTCCCTGCTGGCGGTCGGGGAATGGATCGCGGACGCCCCGCCGTCCGTCCTGGAGCGCCTCGGTATACGGCCCGATCCTCTGTCCCCGAAGCGGAGGGGCCGGCGGAGGCGACGGTCCGGCGGCTGCTGGCCCGCATCGACGGTGACGCGCTGGACCGGGCGGTGGGCCGTTGGCTGACCGACCGGCGGGGCCGCGCCGACGGCCGGATGAGGGGACTGGCGGTCGACGGCAAGGTCTGCGCGGAGCGGCCAGGGCCGGAGGCCGCAAGATCCATCTGCTCGCCGCCTGCGACCACCTCTCCGGCCTGGTCCTGGCCCAACTCGACGTGGGCGAGAAGACCAACGAGATCACCTGCTTCCAGCCACTGCTGGAGACCCTCGCCGACCTGGCGGGCGTGGTCGTGACCAGCGATGCCATGAGTTTGTTCAACCCGCCCCCCGATCAGGTGACACGACGGGAGCGCCTGCGCAGGTCAGGCTGTTGGGTCGCTCGCGGCTGGAGCCAAAGTTGAAAGGGCTCCATGCACACCCAGCGCGAGCATGCCGGCTACCTGACCGGCCGGGGCGCGCACTACATCGTGATCGTGAAAGACAACCAGAAGAAGCTCCGCAAGCAGCTCAATGAACCGCCCCGGTGTGTTCGGAGACTCCACTTCGTGAGGAGATGGAGTCCATGTCACGTCCTTCGAGGAACTATCCGGCTGAGTTGCGTGAGCG
>NZ_JBIAJH010000196.1:0-1207 GCF_042871845.1 Streptomyces sp. NPDC005533
CAGATGCACGGACGAGCAGGCTTCACCCTGCTCCGGCACCGCATCCTCCTCGGATAACACAACCCTCCGTCACCACCGGATGTGAGACAGAGCCGTTCCTTTTACAGACCCGGCCCGGGACCGTGGGTCAGCAATAGCGGCGAACACCGAGAGTGAGAAGGCCCGTTTGAGTTGTTTGCTTCCTCTGCTTTGGGCCGAATCAAGGTTACGAGTCGGCGACGTCCGGCTTTGCGGATCTGGGTTGGGGAGTCGAACTGGTGGCGGAGCTTGAGCACGGCCGGGTGGTGCACTCTCGGTCCCGGGATCCGTTCCAGGGAGGTTGGATCTGCGTGAGCAGAACCTTCAGGCGGTTGCTGATGCGGGTTGCTTCGTCGGCTGGTTCGTTGTCGAAGCCGACGATCATCTCGAGTTCGGCGATGGTCTCTTCTTCGAGGTCGGCCGAGCAGAGTGTGTGGCATGACGCGGGCGGCATCGGCGATGACGAAGGCGTCGCGGGCGCCGGTCTTGCAGCCAACCCGCAAGCCGTACCCGTCCGATCGGTCCGACGCCCGCTGGGCACTGATCGAACCAGTCATGAACACCTGGCGAGCCGAGCGGCAGAAGACCCCGCTCAACATCGGACGCAAGGCCGCCGACCTGCGAGAAGTCTTGAACGCGATCCTCTACGTCAAGCGCACCGGAATCGCCTGGCACTACCTACCGCACGACTTCCCCGCCTGCACCACCATCTTCTCCTACTTCACCGCCTGGACCGCCGACGGCGCCATCGAGCAACTCGGCCTCCGCCTGAACCGCCTGGTCCGCGAGAAAGAAGGTCGAGACGCCTAACCGACGGCCTGCGTGATCGACTCATAGCCCGTCAAGACCGCCCACACGGTGCCCCTCAGCACCCAGGGCATCGACGCCGGCAAAAAAATGGTGGGGCCGCGCTCGCAGCATCGTCGTCGCCACCCTGGGCCTGATCCTGCTGGTCATGGTCACCGCGGCCAGCGTCTCCGACAACGAAGCAGGCAAACAACTCCTGACCCGCACCGCAGCCGAACATCCCGCGATCACCAAGGGTCTGGGCCGACACCGGCTACAAGAACCAAGCCGTCGAACGCGGCGCCAAACTAGTGTGCTGAGTCAGTAATTCGCCGGCAGTACGAGGCGAGGGACTCAAGGATCTGGTCGGCTGTCTTCGTCCAGACGAAAGGCTTGGGGTCCT
>NZ_JBIAJH010000197.1:0-1200 GCF_042871845.1 Streptomyces sp. NPDC005533
GCTGCACTGGTACAACTACCACCGACCCCACACCGGCATCGCAGGCCAAACCCCAGCCAGCCGCGCCACCAACCTCTCCGGACAACACACCTAGGCCGTTTCCTTCGGATTACCTGGCTGACCAGATGAAGATCGCGGCGAGGTGGAGTCCGGAGGTGGATGGTGGCGGTCTTGATGCCCCTATGGATGTCAAGCCGCCAGGACGTGGGTGGTGGTCCGGGTGATGAGTCGGTGGATCTCGCGTGCGACGTAGCGTTTGAGACAGCGAAGTGCTTCGCGTCGGGTCTTGCCTTCGGAGACACGCCTGTTGGTGTAGTCGCGGGTGCGGGTGTCCCATCGGAGACGGGCCAGCACGATGGTGTAGAGGGCGGAGTTGGCCTGCCGGTTTCCGCCTCGGTTCAGGCGCCGACGCTGGGTTTTCCCAGAGGAGGCTTCGACTGGACTGACGCCGCAGAGGGCTGCGAACGAGGCCTCGCTGCGGAGGCGTTCCGGGTTGTCACCCGCTGCAATCAGAAGCGTCGCGGCAGTGTCGGGGCCGACGCCGTAACAGGACAGGAGCTGCGGATTGTGCTGCGTGATGACGTCTCTGATCCGCGTGGTGAGATCTTCGATCTCCTCGGTGAGGTGCTGAATCCGCCGGGCCAGCAGTTTGAGCGTGTGGGCGGCGGCGCCTGCCGTTCCGGAGGCAGAGCTGTCGAGTGCGGCGCAGGCGCGTATCAGTTTGGGGTTGCTCAGGCCGGCCAGAGACTCGCGGAGCTCGGGATCGGTGGCGACGAGAACGGCCTTGAGCTGGTTGATCGCCTGAGCCCGGGACTTGATTGCGGAGGCCTTGGCCATCTTGAACAGCTTGAGCATCTCCACGGGCCCGTCGCCGGCCTTCGCGGTCGCGGTCGCCCGGCCGGTGATCACTGCGCGGGCTGCAGCCTCGGCATCGACGACGTCGCTCTTGCCGCGGCGCCGGCGGGTGGCCTTGTCGGGCTGGTTCACCTCGAAGACGGTGATGCCCTGACCATGCAGATAGCGGCTGAGCGCGGCGCCGTATGAGCCCGTGCATTCCACCCCGGCTTGGTTGAGGTGGCCCAGTGTCCGGGCCCAGACCAGTAACTGAGCCTTTTCAGCGGTGAGTCTCCAGGGTGAGGATGGCTCGGGCGATTGACGTGAGGTTGTTGGGGCTGAGGCGGGCTTTGCGGAGGATGCGCC
>NZ_JBIAJH010000198.1:0-1176 GCF_042871845.1 Streptomyces sp. NPDC005533
GATATCCGACGGTGGCGGCGGCCTGATCTCGGCCTGTGAGTCGGTCCTGGGCCGCAGCCTGCGCCAGCGGTGCCTGATTCATAAATGCCGCAATGTCACCTCGAAGGTCAGCCGCCACGACCTGGCGGAGGTGAAGAAGGACTTCTGGGAGATCTTCGACACGGCCGAGCTCGGGCTCCCGCCCGGCCAGCAGCTCGTCGAGGCGGTCCAGCGCCGCATCGACGACTTCGCCGCCAAGTGGGAGAAGACCTACCCCGCGGCCGTCAAGTCCCTTCTCACAGACCGGGGCTCACTCACTCCCTACCTGCGGTTCCCCGTCGAGCACCACAAGCGGATCCGGCATTCGAACTTCATCGAGCGGACCTTCGGCGAGACCCGCCGCCGGGTGAAGGTCATCGGCCGCTTCCCCGGCGAGACCTCCTGCGTCAGCCTCGCCTTCGCGGTCCTGGACCGGGCCGCCACCGGCTGGCGCGGCTTCACCATGACACCCGCCGCACTGCGCCGGCTCGAAGGCATGCGACGGGACCTGCTCCACCCCGTATCCGCCGACGTGATCCAGCTCGCACCACAGGACCACGAGCCACTCGCCCCGGCCGCGTAACATCAGCCATCACGGAACCCCTCGTCGAGCTTTTCCACCGCTCCGAGGACGCGACCGCGGCAGCTCGCGGATCTGCGAGGCCAAGACCGACTCGAATGGCGCGATCGCCAGCACGGATATCGCCAGCACGAAGCGGAAAGGCGAGTGGGTGAAGGTCTGGCTCAACTGAGGGGGAACCAGGGGAACGACGGGAACACAGCTGGCCAAGCCCTGTGCCAACTGCACATCTGGGGTGCCGCTCGCCCACAGGCAAGGGAACCTTCTGCTCCAGTGCAGCTGCTGCGGTGGTCGGCAACGGGCGATATGCGGACCGTTGATGGCAGATGAATGTTGACCTCCGTTGAGGGTCTAGCTCGTTCAGTGAGGCCTGGAGGGCGGGCAGATAGCGTGGAGGAGTGCGCGTAGATCCTGTCGTTTCACAGAGCCGTGGAGATGCCGATCCCGGCGATCGCGAGCCAGTGAGGTATCTCACGGCACACGGAGCCTTTTCAGCGGTGAGTCTCCAGGGTGAGGATGGCTCGGGCGATTGACGTGAGGTTGTTGGGGCTGAGGCGGGCTTTGCGGAGGATGCGCCA
>NZ_JBIAJH010000199.1:0-1148 GCF_042871845.1 Streptomyces sp. NPDC005533
TACTGAGGTTTTCAGTGTGGGGTCGGTGGGTTGAGGGGCAGGCCGGTGGCGGTGAGGCAGCCGTCGATCAGGTGGGGTCGGAGCTGGATTCTGCGTAACTCGCGGCGGAGTGTGCGGTCGAGGTCGTCGGGTGTGTCGAACGCGGTGTTGGCCATTGCTCTGCGCACGAGGGACCAGACGGCCTCGACGGGGTTGAGATCGGGTGCGTATGGCGGCAGCCGGATGGTGGTGAGCCAGTCGTGTTCGGCCTCGTACCGTTTGAGGCCTGCGGCCAGGTGGGTGTTGAGATTGTCCCAAACGACCACGATCGGGGCGCCGAGCTGAATGTGGGCCCGGACGAGCAGGTCCCGGTAGTCCTGCCAGGAAAAGCTCTTCCGTGCCCCCTTCAGCAGGAGGTGGTTGCGGGGCCGGTGAATCATCCGACTCCCCTCGCCGGGTTTGTAGCAGCACAGCGCAGCCACCGAGGTCCTGCGTCGGGAGCGGCCGCGGACGCGGATGACCGGGGTGTGGCCGCGTCGGCCCCAGGTGCGGGCGACCGGCGGCGTCATGGAGAATCCGGCTTCGTCCTCGAAGACGATCCAGCCGCCATGGGCCGCCGCGAGGCTTTTACCCGCGGCCACACCTCCCTCTTCCACAACTCGACGGCGTGTTCGTCACGCTCGAGGGCTCTGCGGGCGGGTGCCTGCCAGGACCAGCCGTGCCGTTTCAGCAGCCGCCACACCGTCGCCACCGACAGACTCACCCGCAACCGGCGGCGGATCACGCTCTGGACCCGGACCAGGGTCCACCGCTGATCCTCGAAACCATGGGCGGCCGGCCCCTTCGCCAACTCCTCCTCGAGCACGGTGAACTGGGCATCGGTAACGGTCGGGGAGTTCGCCGGCCCGGCCGAGTGCAAGGCCTCGAGCCCGCCCTCGCGCCAGGCGCGGCGCCAGCGTTCCACCGACCGCACGCTCACCCGCAAGTCCTTCGCGATCACCGCGGTCTTCTCACCCGCCGCGAACCGCCTGCCGGCCTGGAGCCGGATCTTCTCCCGAAATGCCCGACGTTCAGCGGTCAGGCCCCCACCCTCCGGATAACGCATACCAACGGCATACCGCAGGGATCATGAACCGTCACTACCCGACGACAACCCGAAATCCTCAGTA
>NZ_JBIAJH010000200.1:0-1128 GCF_042871845.1 Streptomyces sp. NPDC005533
GAAGTTCGAGGAGATGATCCATCAGCAACGTGAAGCCGCCCGCGAGAAGCGCGAAGCGGCGTGAGACAGGACTCTACGTTCGCAGGGGATTGACACCACCGATGGCATCACCTCACGGTGGGCTGCGGCGTAGGACTTCAGTTTGTCGGTGACGACCACCCTCGGGACCCGCCCGGTCCTGGTCAGGAGACGGCGGAAGAATCGCCTGGCAGCGGCCTGGTCCCGCCTGCCCTGGATCAGGATGTCGAGGACGTTGCCGTCCTGGTCGCCGGCTCGCCACAGATACTTCTGCACCCCGTTGATCCTGATGAACACCTCGTCGAGATGCCATGTGTCACCGGGGCGCGGGCGACGCCGGCGCAGCCCACCGGCGTAGGCCTGCCCGAACTTGACGCACCAGCGGCGGATCGTCTCGTAGGAGACGGCCACGCCACGTTCGAGCATGAGTTCCTCGACCTCGCGGAAGCTCAGCGGAAACCGGAAGTACAGCCACACACAATGCGCAATCACCTCGGCCGAGTACCGGTGATTCCGGTACGACGACACCCCGTCCGGCACGACCGACTTCCCCACCCTCGACAAGACCACCCGAAGATCATCCCACCCCACCACCAACAACGTGACAGAGCCCCCTGGGCTCACATGGGCCTCAGCGTCACAAACGCAAGGCCCCCCTCTCTATAGGCGTATAGGCGGCCTACGCCAACCCCGGAAGGGATCCCTGCACGACTCTGGATCCCGTGGACCGGTGCCTACACAAAGCCACTCGCGAAAGGGAAGGCAAATGCTGAAGTATGCAGTTGCGTCGGTTGCGGGGGCTGCGGCGGCCAGTCTTGGTTCACCGGCTTTAGCGGTGGATCCGAACCCGGTCACGGTGCTGTGGAATACAACCACGCCGGCCGCCCGGCTCTAGAGCTTCGTCGCTCGGGCCGACGTGCCCGACGGGGACGACGGTCATTTCAGGTGCGATAAATGCCAACCCAAACGACATTGTGAGGTGGACGACCCAAATGCCGAATGCCAACCGATGGACAGTGGGCGGCCTGGTCAATACCAGCAGCACCCAGTCCGTTGAAGTGAGCGTGACCAGTATCTGCCTCAAAATCTAAAAACCTTGACCGATAGCGA
>NZ_JBIAJH010000201.1:0-1128 GCF_042871845.1 Streptomyces sp. NPDC005533
CCCTCTTTTATTTTAATTTCCGCTTCATTTGTGTTCAAATCAACTTTTTTAATTACTCCATGTAAGTTGGGTTTTGATAGTTTTTCTACGCCACCATCAGGAGCGGGTAATATACATCGTTTAAGAACTTTAGCATTTGCACATCCAATAACCCAAATTAGAATGCACACTCCCGGTAATGACTCCAACTTATTGATAGTGTTTTATGTTCAGATAATGCCCGATGACTTTGTCATGCAGCTCCACCGATTTTGAGAACGACAGCGACTTCCGTCCCAGCCGTGCCAGGTGCTGCCTCAGATTCAGGTTATGCCGCTCAATTCGCTGCGTATATCGCTTGCTGATTACGTGCAGCTTTCCCTTCAGGCGGGATTCATACAGCGGCCAGCCATCCGTCATCCATATCACCACGTCAAAGGGTGACATCAGGCTCATAAGACGCCCCAGCGTCGCCATAGTGCGTTCACCGAATACGTGCGCAACAACCGTCTTCCGGAGCCTGTCATACGCGTAAAACAGCCAGCGCTGGCGCGATTTAGCCCCGACATAGCCCCACTGTTCGTCCATTTCCGCGCAGACGATGACGTCACTGCCCGGCTGTATGCGCGAGGTTACCGACTGCGGCCTGAGTTTTTTAAGTGACGTAAAATCGTGTTGAGGCCAACGCCCATAATGCGGGCTGTTGCCCGGCATCCAACGCCATTCATGGCCATATCAATGATTTTCTGGTGCGTACCGGGTTGAGAAGCGGTGTAAGTGAACTGCAGTTGCCATGTTTTACGGCAGTGAGAGCAGAGATAGCGCTGATGTCCGGCGGTGCTTTTGCCGTTACGCACCACCCCGTCAGTAGCTGAACAGGAGGGACAGCTGATAGAAACAGAAGCCACTGGAGCACCTCAAAAACACCATCATACACTAAATCAGTAAGTTGGCAGCATCACCCGCTTCCTGAAGTAATTTTTCTGCGATAAAAAGATCAATAGGTTGTGTTACTTTCATATTTGCTTCAGTCCCCATGACTGTAGCAACCCGGACACCAGGTACCATTGATCGAACAACACCACAATCACACGTAAAACTAAACCGCTTTTCAGCAATTGCACGTTGATATGCCAATTTTATTGTTCC
>NZ_JBIAJH010000202.1:0-1092 GCF_042871845.1 Streptomyces sp. NPDC005533
GCCGAATACGCAGGTCACCGTACTCCGGACGGATTCCAGAGGCTTCTGAACTCAAGCGTATGGGACGCGGACGCCCTGCGCGATGACATCCGCGACTACGTCGCCGACAAGCTCGGGCCGGGTGGTGTCCTGATCATCGACGACACAGGGTTCATCAAGAAGGGCAGCACGTCGGCCGGGGTGGGCCGGCAGTACACCGGCACCTCGGGAAAGATCGACAACTGCCAGATCGGGGTGTTCGCCGCCTACGCCACCGAGCTTGGACGGGCCCTGGTAGACCGGGAGTTGTACCTGCCGAAGTCCTGGACCGGTGACCGAGAACGATGCAGGGCGGCGAAGATCCCTGACGAGCGGGAGTTCGCGACCAAGGGCGAACTCGCCAAGGCCATCGTGACCCGCTGCCTGGCCGCGGGTTTGCCAGCGTCGTGGGTGACTGCGGACGAGGCCTACGGTCAGGAGTGGAAGTTCCGACGCCTGCTCGAGGAACTCGGCGTCGGTTATGTGGTCGCGGTCCCGAAATCGCAGCAGGTCAAGAGCCTGGCCGGGTTCTGGCGGATCGACGAACTGATCGCTGGGGCTCCAAAAGACGCCTGGCAGCAGCTCTCCTGCGGTGACGGGGCGAAAGGGCCTCGGGTCTATGACTGGGCGAGTGCGCGGCTGCCGTCGATCGGCTTCTTCGACGGTGACGAGCCCACCTATCACCGCTGGGTGCTGGCCCGTCGCAGCCTCACCCGGCCGGACGAGATCGCCTACTACTTCGCCTACGCTCCCGTGACCTGCACAATCGCGGATCTCGCGCGAGTTGCCGGCACGCGCTGGGCGATCGAAGAGTGCTTCCAGGCCGCGAAGAACGAGTGCGGCCTGGACGAGTACGAAGTCCGCCGGTATGTCGGCTGGTACCGGCACATCACCCTGGCCATGCTTGCCCACGCATTCCTCGCCGGCCTCGCCGCCGACGAGACCGCAAAGGGGGCTGCAGAAACGACCCCAACTGCAGCATCGTCACTCTCACCGTGGCAGAGATCCGACGGCTCCTGGAACATCTCCTGCCCCACCACCGAACACACCGACCACCTCCAAGAGATCACGCAC
>NZ_JBIAJH010000203.1:0-1092 GCF_042871845.1 Streptomyces sp. NPDC005533
CGACCTGCGCACGATCCCACAGCACTGGCTGCGCGATCTCCTGCGGACCTGGACGATCCAGCAACGCCCCGGCGCGGACGAGTTCGGCCGCACCCTGCGCGGGGTCGAACTCGCCTCGCGGGCCCTCGCATCCCGCCCGGGCACCGACGACCCCGCACGGCTGCGCTACGACGACGTCACCGCCGTGGTCGAGGCGTTCCGCACCGCGCTCAAACTGGACGGCGAACCGGCCGGCTGGAACTACCGGATGTCCATCGCGAGCCACTTCTTCGCCCTGATCGACTACGGCCGACGCTCCGGCACGGCCAAAGTCTCTCAGCGGCCTTCGTCCGCGACCCGGCCACCCACCGGATCGCGCAGGAAGAGACCAACGAGGACGAGATCGGCAAAGCGATCCCCGAATCGGTGATCCGCCAGCTCGACGCCCACCTCGACCTCCTCGGACAGGGCCGCGCGCGCGGACAGCGCACCCTCGCCCCCGAAGACCTCCAGCTGATGTACCGCACCCTGTACATCCTCCTGAGGGACACCGGCCGACGCCCCCTGGAAATCCTCTCCCTGCCCCTCGACTGCCTCGAGACCCGCCACGACCAGATCTCTCTGGTCTGGAACAACCACAAGGCCCGCCGGCACCGCCGGCGCCTGCCCATCACCACACCCACCGCCGAGGCCATCCGCACCTGGAAAACCCGCCGCGACCAGCTCCAGCCCGTACTCCCGCCCTCCGGCGCGGCCTACCTCTTCCCCGCCCTGACGCGGCTCGCCACCCGCCCCTACCTCCACACCAGCTATCTCGGCGAGACCCTGCGCCACTGGGTCGACTCCATCTCCCACCTGCACGGCGAAGGCGCCGACACCCACGGCAACCCGCTGCCCTTCGACCGGACCCTCGTCTATGCCTACGCCTTCCGGCACTCCTTCGCACAGCGCCACGCAGACGCCGGAACCCCCCTCGACGTCCTGCGCGAGCTGATGGACCACAGGTCCGTCAGCACGACCCAGCGCTACTACACCGTCTCCCTCAAACGAAAACGCGACGCCGTCACCAAACTCTCCGCCCACGTCGTCGACAACCAGGGCCGTCCCAGCCCC
>NZ_JBIAJH010000204.1:0-1030 GCF_042871845.1 Streptomyces sp. NPDC005533
TGAGGTGATCCCCGTGGTGTGGACACGCCTGACAATGGATCTTGGTGATCCTGGAAGGTGTAGATCCACGTGGCAAGGCCCTCGAAGTACAGTGCGGAGTTCCGGTCCGACGCGATCGCGTTGTGGCGGGCCTCGGCCGGCAGGCGGACGTTCAAGGATGTCGCGTCCGATCTGAACCTCAACCCCGAGACACTGCGGACCTGGGTGCGTGATGCGGACGCACCGCCGGCCGCCTCCGGTGCGTCCCAGGACACCGCGGCCGAGCTGGCCCGGCTGCGGGCGGACAATGCCCGGCTGCTGAAGAACGAGAAGGAATGGCAGCTGGAGCGGGAGATCCTGCGCCGGGCAGCCGCGTATTTCGCCCGGGAGATGAAGTGAAGACCGCCGCTTGGGACTTCGTCTCCGCCCACGCCGAGAAGTTCGGCATCAAGCGGATATGCCGGGTGCTGGACGTGTCCCGCTCCGGCTACTACCGGTGGACCGCCGGTGCCGAGGCGCGGGCCAAGCGGCGGGCCGCTGATGACGCCCTGGTCGCCGAGATCCGCGAGATCCACGCCGAACACCGCGGAAACTACGGCGCGTTGCGCATCCATGCCGAGCTGCGAGGCTTCGGCCACACCGTCAACCGCAAGCGTGTCGCGCGCCTGATGCGCAAGCACCACATCGTCGGCCGCCACCTGCGCAAGAAGAAGCGGACCACCATCGCAGACCGGCTTGCGCCGCCGGTGCCGGATCTGGTCCAGCGGGACTTCACCGCTGGGGCTCTGGACGAGAAGTGGTGCGGCGACATTACATACGTGCAGGTCGGCGCCTTGTGGCTCTACCTCGTCTGCGTCATCGACTTCCGCTCGCGCCGAGTGCTCGGCTACTCGATGGCCTCGCACATGCGGGCCGAACTCGTCATCGACGCGCTCCAGGCCGCGGTCGCGGCCCGCGACGGTGACGTCACCGGGGTGATCTTCCACGCGGACAGGGGCTCGCAGTACACCTCGTCCGCGTTCGCACAGGTCTGCGACCAGTACGGCATCCT
>NZ_JBIAJH010000205.1:0-1029 GCF_042871845.1 Streptomyces sp. NPDC005533
GGGTCCGGATGGAAGCGGTCGCGATGTTCGCCGCCGGGCGGGGCAGTAGCGAGGTCGCGAAGGAGTTACGGGTCAGCGTCCGGTCGGTCCAACGGTGGCGACAGGCCTGGAGGGCGGCCGGCCAAGACGGGGTTCGTTCCCGCGGCCCGGCGTCCCGGCCGAAGATGAGCGACGCGCTGTTCGCCGTGCTTGAGGAGGAGTTGGCCAAGGGCGCGGTCGTGCATGGCTGGCCAGACCAGAGATGGACGCTGGCCCGTATCAAGACCTTGATCGGCCGCAGGTTCCACAAGTCCATGACTCTGTCGGGGATCTCCCAGATGCTGCGGCGACACGGCTGGAGCCACCAGGTGCCGGCCCGTCGCGCGGTCGAGCGGGACGAGGCGGCGGTGGCCGGCTGGGTGAAGGACGTGTGGCCGCACGTGGAAACACCGCGGCGGCGCTCGGGGCCTGGCTCGTCTTCGAAGACGAAGCCGGATTCTCGATGACGCCGCCGACCTCACGCACCTGGAGCCGGCGCGGCACCACACCGGTCATCCGGGTCCGCGGCCGTTCCCAGCGCCGCTTCTCTGTCGCCGCCCTGTGCTGCTACCAACCGGGGATGCGCTCCCGCCTCATCTACCGGCCGAAACGGCACAGGGATCACAAGGCCGGGGGCCGCAAGAGCTTCGCCTGGACCGAGTACCGCGAGCTCCTCATTGCCGCCCACCGCCAGCTCGGCGGCCCCATCGTCCTCATCTGGGACAACTTGAACGTCCACAAGGACCGCCGTATGCGGGCCTTCATCGAGGCGCAGGACTGGCTCACGGTCTACCACCTGCCGCCCTATGCACCCGATCTCAACCCGGTGGAAGGCATCTGGTCGATCCTCCGACGCACCACCCAGGCCAACACCGCCTTCACCGACCCGAACCACCTCATGCGCCGACTCCGACACGGCCTCCGCCAGATCCAATACCGCAGCGACATCATCGACGGCTGCCTCACCGGAACGGGGCTCACACTGACGACACCACGACTACAAGCTCAGTA
>NZ_JBIAJH010000206.1:0-1023 GCF_042871845.1 Streptomyces sp. NPDC005533
AGACCCCCACCCTGCGGATACCTCATACACCCGGCATACCGCGACGATCACCGATCGTCAGCCCCCTACGACAACCCGGCTTCAAAGTCAGTAATTGGGATATGCGACTCGATCGCTGTGTAGGACAACGTCGGCGAGGTCGTCTGCGGGACTGCAGTTGGACGACGAGCTGGCGGAGGTGACCGTGCCCCAGATCTGGGCCGGCGTGGACATCGGCAAGGAACACCACCACTGCGTGGTGATCGACGCGGAAGGCGAACGCCTACTGTCGCGGCGAGTCCTGAACGATGAGGCCGCTCTATTAGAGCTGATCAGCGACGTACTGGCGCTCGCTGACGACGTTCTCTGGGCGGTGGATATCAACCACGGCGGGGCCGCCCTGCTCATCGGCTTGCTACTCTGCCACGACCAGCCGATGGTCTATCTCACCGGCCTTGCTGTTCATCAGGCATCGGCTGCCTATCGCGGCCAGGGAAAGACGCAAGACAGGGAAGTTTGGCTGCTCAGCCATGCGTCAAGGCTCGCGGAAGTTGGCTGGGCGGGGGTGAGGCTCCTTGTAGAACAGGTGTCGACCAAGACAGTGTTCTGCGAAGGAGCCTCGGTGCCCGATTCTGGCATGCGATTACGTCCTTGGGCGGGTGGTCCGGCCTTCGCGGCCGGTCATCTGGGTGAGCTGACGCAGGTCATCACACCGTCGCTGGTCGACACAGTGCTGATCGCGACCGGTCGGGTGCAGGTGCGTGTGTCCGTAAGCTGCCGGCCCGCGTGATGGTGTACTTCGTCCTGGCCATGGCGCTGTTCGGGGAGTGCGGATACCGCGGCGTGTGGTCCGCGTTGGTCGCCGCGCCGTGCCTGCCTGATGTCGATCCGTCGGCGGCAGCGTTGCGCCAAGGACGCCGACGGCTGGGTTCGGCACCGCTGTGCGCATTGAGCCTTTTCAGCTGGGCCACCGATCGGGTGACGGCGGAGTGACCGTGGAATGGGCAGAGCCCCAGGGCTGTTGAGCAAGGTGTCTACGCTCAA